>CALMVO010000050.1 GCA_937873205.1 uncultured Acetobacteraceae bacterium | reverse complement strand
CAACAAGCTAGAGGATGATCCGTGAGCCTAAGCGATCGGATCATCCTCTAGCGCATCCGCCGCCTCAACGGCCGATCGTCGGCGCCTGCGGCGGCGGCCTGAGCGGGTCGAGCGTCGGCATCTGGCCCGGCCGCGCCGCCTCGATCGCCCGGAGCTGCTCCACGTTGCGCAGGTGCTCGGCCAGGGTCGCCGAGAAGGCGTGTCCGCCGGTGCCGGTGGCGACGAAGTAAAGCAGCGCGCCCACCGCCGGGTGCGCCACCGCCTGCAGCGCGGCCACGCCGGGCGCCGCGATCGGCCCCGGCGGCAGGCCCGTGACCGTGTAGGTGTTGTAGGGGTTCGGCTGCACGAGGTCGGACCGGGTCAGCGGCCGCGGCAGGCCGCCGAGGCCGCCGTCGGCACCGTAGGCGACGGTCGGGTCCGACTGCAGGCGCATCCCCTGGCGCAGCCGATTCGTGAACACCTCGGCCACCAGCGGACGCTCGGCGGGGAGGGCGGTCTCGCGCTCGACGATGCTGGCCAGCGCCAGCATCTGCGCCGGCGTCGCGAGCGGCAGGGACGGGTCGCGCGATGCCCAGCTCGCCGCCAGCGTGCGTTGCATCGCGCCCTGCATCCGGTCCAGCAGCGCCGCCCGGCTGGTGCCGAGCTCGTAGTCGTAGGTCTGCGGCAGCACCGCGCCCTCGGCCGGCAGCGCGAAGCCGCCGACGAGCGCCGGCGCCCGCGACACCAGCGCCCCGATCTGCGCCGCGGTCAGCCCTTCCGGGACCGTGATCTGATGCTGCACCGGGCGCGCGTGACGCAGGATCGCCAGCACCGCCAGCATCGAGGCGTGCGCCGGGAACCGGAATTCCGCGGCATGCAGCGGCGCGCCCCGTTCGGTCACCCGGGCCAGGGCCATGAACAGCAGCCGGTTGCCGTCGCCTGGTGCCAGCACCTGCGCCCCTTGCAGCGCCGCCGCCACCGCGCGCAGGTGGCCGCGCGGCATCGGGAGGTCGCTGGTCTGCGGCAGCGGACCCGGCCGCCACGCCGCGAACCGCGCCCCGAAGCCGGCGCCGGCGATGGCCAGCACCAGCAGCACGAGGCAGGCGAGCAGCAGGCGGCGCATCGCTCAGGGCTCGTTCGAGAACAGGATGTGCCAAGGAAGAGGGCCGCACCGGCGGCGCGCCCGGCGTGTTCGTCCCGAACCGGAGCGAAGAGGCGTCCTGGCCGTGCACGCGGCCAGGCGCAGAGGGCGCGTCGGATCGCCGGCACACGCCATTCCCGAACGAGCCGTCAGACTCCGCGCACCAGCAGGCTGGCGTTGGTGCCGCCGAAGCCGAAGCTGTTCGACAGCGCCACGCGGATGTCGCGGCGCTGCGCCTCGTGCGCCACACGGTCGATGACGCTGGCGCGGGAGGGCTGATCGAGGTTCAGCGTCGGCGGCGCCGCCCCGTCGCGGATTGCCAGGATCGAGAAGATCGCCTCGATCGCGCCGGCGGCGCCGAGCAGGTGCCCGGTGGCGGACTTGGTGGACGACATCGCAAGGCCGCCGGCGTGGTCGCCGAACAGCGTCTCGACCGCCTCGAGCTCGAGGTCGTCGGCCATGGTGGAGGTGCCGTGCGCGTTCACGTACTGGATGTCGGCCGCGGTCAGCCCGGCGCGGGCGATCGCCTTCGTCATCGCCCGGTAGGCGCCGGCATGGCGCTCGGCAGGCGCGGTGATGTGGTGGGCGTCGCCGGACAGGCCGTAGCCGACCACCTCCGCATACATCCGGGCGCCGCGGGCGCGGGCGTGCTCATACTCCTCCAGCACCACGATGCCGGCCCCCTCGCCCATCACGAAGCCATCGCGGTCCTGGTCCCACGGGCGGGACGCGCGCTCCGGGGTCGCGTTGAAGCCTGTGGATAGCGCGCGCGAGGCGCAGAACCCGGCGATGCCCAGCGCGCAAACTGCCGCCTCCGCGCCCCCGGCCACCATCACGTCGGCATCGTCCAGCATGATCAGCCGGGCGGCATCGCCGATCGCGTGCACGCCGGTGGCGCATGCCGTGACGGCGGAATGGTTCGGACCCTTGAAGCCGTAGCGGATCGAGACATGGCCGGAGATCAGGTTGATCAGCGCCGACGGGATGAAGAACGGCGACAGCCGGCGCGCCTTGCCGGCGGCCACCTGCAGCGAGGCCTCGTAGATCGACTGCAGCCCGCCGATGCCGGACCCGATCATGACGCCGGTGGCTTCCTGCTCGGCTTCGGTGCGCGGCACCCAGCCGCTGTCGGAGACCGCCTCGGCGGCAGCGACCAGGCCCAGATGGATGAACCGGTCCATCTTCTTCTGGTCCTTGTGCGGGATCCAGTCGTCGAGATCGAGCCCGCCCGCCTCGCGGGCGCCGGCCGGCACCTGACCGGCGACTTGTGCGGGCAGGTCCGACGCATCGAAGGCGGTGATGGCGCCGATGCCGGACCGGCCTTCGAGCAGCCGGGACCAGACCGTCTCGATGCCGATGCCGAGCGGGCTCGCGATGCCCATGCCCGTCACGACGACCCGCCGTCCAGACCCCTGGGTGCCGCCCGCCATCGATCCGCGTCCGGCTCGGGCGGTCAGGCCGCCTTCTGCTTCTCGATGTAGTCGATCGCGTCCTTCACCGTGCTGATCTTCTCGGCGGCATCCTCTGGGATCTCGACGCCAAACGCCTCCTCGAAGGCCATGACCAGCTCGACCGTATCGAGGCTGTCCGCACCCAGGTCGTCGATGAACGAAGCCTCCGGGGTCACCTTGCTCTCCTCGACGCCGAGGTGCTCGACCACGATCTTCTTAACCTTGTCGGCGATTTCGCTCATCTGTCTGCTTCCTGTCTGCCCCTGGTGAGCGGGCGGTTCGAAACACGTCGTCCTGTTCTGCCCGCCTGCCGCCGTTGCCGGGGCGTAGGGCGGGTCCTGCGGCCCGCTCCGAACGACGCAGCGGGCGATTAGCATGGTTCCCGCGCGGCCGCCAAGCCGAGCATCGGCACCCCGTAACGATCTCAGCTCATGGCCATGCCGCCGTTGACGTGCAGGGTGGCGCCGGTGACCCAGCCGGCCTCGGCCGACGCCAGGTAGAGCACCGCGCTGGCGACGTCGTCGGGGGTGCCCATGCGGCCCAGCGGGATCGCGGCCTGGAGGCGCGCCCTCTGCTCCGCGCCCAGGCTTTCCGTCATCGCGGTGGCGACGAAGCCGGGCGCGACCACGTTCACCGTGATGCCGCGCGAGCCGACTTCCTGCGCCAGCGACTTGCTCATACCGATCAGCCCGGCCTTGGCGGCGGCGTAGTTGGCCTGGCCGGCATTGCCGGTGATGCCGACGATGCTGGCGATCGACACGATGCGGCCGGACCGGCGCCGGACCATGCCCCGCAGCGCCGTCCGCGCCAGCCGGAACGGCGCCGCCAGGTCGACCTCCAGCACGGCGCTCCAGTCGGCATCCTTCATCCGCAGCGCCAGCGTGTCGCGGGTCAGGCCTGCGTTGTTCACCAGCACCTGCAGGGGCAGGCCAGCCGCGGCCTCTGCGGCGGCCACCAGCAAGTCCGGCGCGGCGGGATCGGCGAGGTCGGCCGGGCAGGCGTGGGCACGGCCGGGTGCGGCCTCGTCCAGCTCGGCGGCCAGCGCGTCGAGCGCCTCCCGCCTTGTTCCCGACAGCGCCACCGTGGCGCCTTGGCGGTGCAGCGTGCGTGCGATCGCGGCACCGATGCCGCCGGACGCGCCGGTGACCAGAGCCAGCTGGCCGTCGAGCCTGAACATGTGATTGCTTTCCCTTGAAGGACGGCCAGGGCTCTGCCCTGGACCCGCCAAGGGCCAAAGCCCTTGGAACCCTTTCTGTAAGTGGTTTCCAGAGGCGAGCCTTTGGCGGCCCTAGAGCTGCTTGAGAAGGACCTCGATGTCTTCCGGGGTAACGGCGGCGCGCGTGGCGGCGTCGGGAGCAATGCGCTTCACCAGCCCGCACAAGACCTTGCCGGCGCCCAGCTCGACGAAGCTGTCGATGCCGATCGCGGTCATCGCCAGCACGCTCTCGCGCCAACGCACCGTTGCCGTCACCTGCTCGACCAGCAGCGCGCGGATCTGCGCCGGCTCGGTTGCCTTGGCGGCGGTGACGTTGGCGATCAGCGGCACGCAGGGTGCGGCCACCGCGGCCGCCTCGAGCGCGTCCCGCATGACGTCCGCGGCCGGCGCCATCAGCTGGCAGTGGAACGGCGCCGACACCGGCAGCGGCATCGCCCGCTTCACGCCCCGCGACTTGGCGACGTCGATCGCCCGCGCGATCGCCCCCGCCGCGCCCGAAATCACCACCTGGCCGCCGCCGTTGTCGTTGGCGATCTGGATCACCTCCTGACGGGGCGCCTCGCCATCGGCCACCGTGACCGGAGCGGCGGCGGCGCAGATCTCGCGCGCCTGGTCGAGATCGACCCCCAGCAGCGCCGCCATCCCACCCTCGCCGGGCGGGACCGCACGCTGCATCGCGGTACCGCGCAGCCGCAGCAGCCGCGCGGTGGCGGCGATATCGAGGCTACAGGCGGCGGCCAGCGCCGAGTACTCGCCGAGCGAATGCCCGGCCACCAGCGTGGCCTTGGCCGCCAGCGTGAGGCCGCCCTCCCGCTCCAGCACCCGCAGCACCGCGAGCGAGACCGCCATCAGGGCCGGCTGCGCATTCTGGGTGAGGGTCAGCTCCTCGATCGGGCCGGAGAACATCAGCTTGGAAAGCCGCTCGCCGAGCGCGTCGTCGACCTCCTGGAACACCTCGCGCGCCGGCGCGAAGGCGGCCGCCAGATCGCGACCCATGCCGGCGAACTGGCTCCCCTGGCCTGGGAAGATGAAGGCGTGCACGGGCATCGGACAGGTTCCGGCAGTTGACCGCCACAGCCATGGCCGCGCCGGAAGTACAGGCGCTGAGATGGGGGACGAGGTTACCGGCTGTCAATCTCATGGCGAGAGAGGCAGTATGGCGATGGCCCTCGCCCCTCTTCTTCCGTGGCTAACCCGTCCTGAACCATCCCCTCGGCGACGCCTGCACCTGCCGGATTCGCCGGTGTCAGCACTCAGATCAATGGTGGCGAGCACGAGCATCCTGATGACTGCCAGTTGTGTCGGTACTGACTGGCAGCGAGACGGACGATGGGCTGATGCCTGAATGTCGCCCCAAGCGTCACCGAGAGGCCAGGAAAGAACCCCGACCGAACCGTCATCGTCTGCCGACGCATTCTCCGTCACGATGTGGTCTGAAAGCGTTCGGCCGTATGAGGTTGATTATCTCTTTCCATAACGTGAAACTCGGAAAGAGCTCCTGGCGCCGGTCATCACGGCACAACAACCTCAAGACCGTTCCAGCGGTTAGAGGCCTGCCGATTGACGTTCCATTCGTTTGAATATCCTTCGATCGGCAAGCAGATCAAAAGGATCAGGATGGCTTATGCCATACCATGAGCAGGGATAGCTCAGCCGTGACGATCCGGCGACTCTAGGGCACACGTGATTAAACTTGCAATCGGGAGTTCCTGCAGCTCGCCTAAGCGTCATAGCAGCTGTCGACAGATGCGCAGCTTAACTTCTCCTGGTCCGCATAGTCAGTGTCCGTCATCTTCATGAGCTTGCTGTTGTTCAAGGCGATTGCAAGCCACTTCATCACCCTTCTTGCAAGCCGTCTGGTCCTGACATGATGACATCACGCCTGAAAGAAATAGTAACAGTACACCTGCTCCCATGGTTCGATCATAAATCTTATCTTTTTCCGAAGCTCTTCCTGATTTCGTAGAGCCGCGACCCAAGGCGAATACAACAGACAAAAGTCCCAGGCACGCCACTGTTTCAAAGTCCACAAGAACCTTCTCCCGGCCTGATACAAATCAAGTTCCGAAGTCTCGAAAAAGGGATCAAGGCTTCTGCAGCACGACCAGCACCTGCGGGAGACGCACGGGGTTGTCGAGGAAGTCGACCAGGCGGAACAGGTGGCCCCACTTCTTGACCACGTAGCCGCGCGGGATCACCGCCTCGCCGTAATGGGATTGCGGGTGCGGCGGCAGCGTCGAGGCGGCATGCAGGAACTGCCCGGCCTCGTAGCGCGAGTTCTCCAGCGGCTCGTCGACGAAGCTGTCGGCGCAGGCCTCGTACCAGGGGTGGTCGAGCCGGATGCCGGACGCCCGACGCAGGCGCATCTCGGCGCAGAAGGCGATGAAGCGGCGGCTCTGCGTGGTCAGCAGCAGCAGCCCGCCCGGCTTCAGCAGCCGGTGGAACTCCTCGATCCAGCGCATCGACAGGAACTCGTCCAGGTGGCTGAACACCGACCAGCTGATCACGTAGTCGAGGCATTCGGGCATCAGGATGGTCGGCGGCACGAGGCCACAGGACAGGAAGTTGACGCTGGGGTTGCAGCGCCGCGCCTCCATCAGGAAGCGCGACGTGCTGTCGGTGCCGAACAGGTTGGACGGCTCGATGTCCTTCATGAACAGCCGCAGTATCCGGCCCCAGCCGCAGCCGAAGTCGAGCAGCGTGCGGTTGGCGGCGATCGGCCGGCCCGCATAGGCGCAGTAGGCCTTGATCTCGCGGAAGAACACGTGCGCCTCGTGCAGCGAGACCTCGCCGGCATGGCCGTGGATCTCGCGCTGCAGCTCCTCGGCCGGGAAGCCCGGCATCGGCACGCCCTCGATGTCGGGCACCCGCAGCGAGCTCAGCAGGATGTCGAGCCAGCTCTCGTCGCTACGGTCGCGGAACGTCCGGAACAGCGTTTCCGCGCCTGACACGTGATACATCGACGACCCGCGCTCGGTGTTATCGAAGAATTAACGATTTCGGGCCACCTTGTCGAGAAGCAGCCGCGACAGAAGCAGCAGCACGTCCCAGGGGAGCGCCGGCACCTCGCGCAGCCTCCACCGCCAGCGCAGCAGGGGCCGGCGGGACGCCGGCTCCGGCGGCGGCGGCACCGGCCGTGCCGGAACCCCGGCCAGGCGCAGCAGCAGCACGCAGCGTGGCAGGTGATAGGCGCTGGTGGCGGCGAACACCGGGCCGTCATGGCCGCGCAGCATCGCGGCGCAGAGCCGCACCGAGGCCAGCGTGTCGCGGGCGGTGTCCTCCGGCCGGATGCGGCGGTCCGGCACGCCGGCGTCGCGCAGCAGCGACGCCATCACCGATGCCTCGGACGGGCCATGCCGGCCGATCCCGCCGGTCGGCAGGTAGAGCGGCGGCGGCGACAGACGCTCGCCGAACCGGACGGCGGCGGCGACGCGGCGAGCCAGGGTGGGCGTCGGCGTGCCGTCCGGGCGTACTCCGGCGCCGAAGACGATGATCACAGCCGGGATCATCGATCGATTGCCCTCATCTCGCACGCCGGTGGGGCACGGGGCGTGCTGCGAGCGGTACCGCGCCGGCGGAACGTTCGACGCATTCCGGCCGGGCTTTCAGCTCTCGACGGTGCGGGCCAGGACCCGGTTCGCCCGGGACAGCGCGCGATAGGTCTCCGGCCAGACGGTCTCGAACCTGGCCCTGGGGATGCCGCGCCCGGCCAGCGCCTCGGCGATGTCGGCCACCGTCCGCTGGCCGTCGATCAGCGCCAGGATCGCCCGCGCCTGCGGCGGCAGCGGCACGGGGACGGTCAGCTGGCCGAAGGACACCGCGAGCGTGCCGTCGGGGCCGATCTGGCGCAGGATCTCGGATGCGGGCAGCTCGCGCGCCAGCGGCACCAGGTCCGGCGCCAGCGGATCGGGCGCCGGCGGGACCGCGCCCGCGCGCACCGCGTAGACCACGTGAGTGTTCATGTTGCCGGCCAGCGATTCTGCCAGCGCGGCCTGCTGCACCGGGGCCAGACCCGCCGCGGCGGCACGCAGCCGCGGATCCGGCAGCAGCAGGTCGGGATCGTAGCGGGAGGGCTCCATCAGCGCCGCCGCCTCCAGCCCGGCCCCGTCCAGCAGCGCCAGCACGTCGGCGATGCCGTAGGCGGCGTCCCGCGGGTTCAGCAGCAGGTCGTAGAGCCCGGCGTCGCCGCCGGTGAGGTGGTCGGCGAAATTGGCATTGGCGCGCAGCCAGGCGGTGGCCGGCAGGTGCCGCATCACGCGGCGGGCGGTGTCGAGCCGGACCGGCGGCGGCTCGCCGGCCGGCGCCAGCAGCGCCAGCGCATCCTGCAGCATGTAGACGCCGGTGCGGCCGTGCGGCGCATAGACCATGAGCCCGATGCCGCCGCCCGGCGCCAGCGACCGCTCCAGCGCTCGCAGGGCAGCCGGCGGGTCGGGCAGATGGTGCAGCACGCCACAGCAATCGATGTAGTCGAACTGCGCCAGATCCGGCGCCGGCAGCTCCAGCAGCGAGCGGCGCTGAAAGGTGACATTGTCCAGGCCGCGTGCCGCCGCCCGCGCGCGGGCTATGCCGAGCGCCCGCTCGGAGCGGTCGATGCAGATGAGGTGGCCGGGGCGGCCGGCGCGCTGCATCTGGGTGGCCAGCATGATGGCGGCATCGCCGGTGCCGCAGCCGGCGACCAGCACTCGCAACGGGCGGTCGGCCGGCCGCGCGGCGCCGAACACCCAGTGGTCGATCTCGCGCAGGTGGCTCGGGCTGCCGACCACGAGGCGCCGGGCCTCGTCGCGCGGGTCGCGCTCCGGATAGGGGTAGGCCTCGTACTGGGCGGCGAGACCGAGATCGGCGCCGTCCGCCTCCGGCTCAGGCACGCGGCGTCAGCCGGCCGCGCTGCCAGGCGTCGGCGGCCTCGTCGGCGGTGAGCCCGTCCCGACGCATGGCGTGCTCCAGCGCACTGACCACGGCGTTGCCGAGCGTCAGCTCCTCGAGCTCGTCGAGCAGGTCCGGGTCGACCTGGGCGCGCAGGCCGACGCGCAGCAGCAGCCGGGCCTCCTGCCGGCCGTCGAGCGCCAGGAGCGGATCCTCCAGCGGGCGGGTGCGGCCGCCATGCGCCAGCGCGTGCGGCTGCCACAGCGGCAGCACGGCGGCGGCGGCGGCATCGAGCGCGGCGCTGGCACGGGCGTAGGCGGCCTCGCTGTCCAGCACCTCGAGCCGGTAACCGGCCTCGGCCAGCCCGTAGGCGGCGACCACGCGGTTGGCGTAGGTCTCCAGCCGGCGCGGCAGCACGACGGTATGGTCGAGGCGGGCGGCGATCTCAGGCCGGCACAGGTCGGCAATCGAGTCGAGACCGGCAATCTCGAGGGCCACCGGCACCGCCCACATCAGGAACGGCCGGTAGAGCACGCCGCCCAGCGTCTCCATGTAGGCGGGGTCGCTCCAGTTGGCGTCGATATCGGGCAGCCAGGCGGTGGCCAGCAGGTCGATGCGGCCGCCGACGATGTGGCGCAGCAGCGTATCGCGATCGGCCGCGACCATCGCCACCTCGACATCGTGCGCTTCCAGGACGCGCAGCACCGCCGCCGCCGCCGCCTCGTGCTGGCGGCTGTCGAGGTGGCCCAAGGTCAGGCTCGAGGTGTAGCTCATGGGCGCGGTTCCTGGGGTCGGTCGCCGGTTGCAGCAAATGCCGGCGGGCTCCGCAAGGCCGTGCGCCGCGGACGGATCGGTCAGGATGGCAGGACGCCCGCCGTCTGCAACAGCAGGGTGGCGTTGAGCAGCGCCACGAAGCCGACCATCACCCAGGCACCGGCGGCGATGCGGCCGGACATGCGGAAGCGGCCCATCACGCGGGGGTCGCGCGCGATCAGCACCAGAGTCGCCATCGGCAGCGGCAGCACGAAGCTCAGCACCACCTGGCTCCAGATCAGCGACTGGGTGACGTCGGCACCGAGCCCGATCACCACGAACGAGGGCAGCATGGTCAGCAGCCGGCGCACCCAGACCGGGATGCGCCAGGCGACGAAGCCCTGCATCACCACCTGACCGGCGACGGTCGCCACCAGCGAGCTGGAGAGCCCCGAGGCCAGCAGCGACAGCAGGAAGATCAGGCCGGCGGCGCGTCCCAGCAGCGGGATCAGGGTGCGGTAGGCGCCGTCCAGGCTGTCGATGCCGGAATGGCTGCCGTGGAAGGAGGCCGCCATCACCACCATCGCCATGTTCACCAGGCCGGCCGTGACCAGCGCGAACACCACCTCGCGGTCGGAGAAGCGGATCATCCGGGCGCGCTCCGCATCGTTGCGCAGCGGCGCGCGGTCCTGGGTCAGGCTGGAGTGCAGGTAGATCGCGTGCGGCATCACGGTGGCGCCGACCAGGGAGATGCAGAGCGTGATCGCGGCGGGCTCGGGGAGGCTGGGCACCAGGCTGTGCCGCAGCACCGCGCCCCAGTCGGCGGGCGCGATCATCAGCTCGCCCAGGTAGCTGACGCTGATCACGCTCACGAGGGCGGCGATCAGGATCTCCAGCGGGCGGAAGCCGCGCCCCTGCAGGCCGAGCAGCAGCATGGTCAGCACGCCCATCGCCACCATGCCGACCAGCAGCGCCACGTGCAGCAGCAGCGCCAGTCCGACGGCGCCGCCGACGAACTCGGCAAGGTCGGTCGCCATCGCCGCCGCCTCGGTGAGCCCCCACATGGCGACGACCATCCGCGGCGGGTAGCGGTCGCGCGACAGCTCGGCCAGGTTGCGGCCGGTGACGATGCCGAGCCGCGCCGCCTGCGCCTGGAAGAACATCGCGATCAGGTTGGCCAGCAGCACCACCCAGAGCAGTGCGTAGCCGTAGCGTGCACCGGCCTGGATGTTGGTGACGTAGTTGCCGGGATCGACATAGGCGACGGAGGTGACCAGCGCCGGGCCGGTCAGCGCCAGCACGCCGCGCAGGCCCTGGCGCCGCCCGGCCAGCGTCTCGCTCAGCGTGTTGCGGGTACGCTCGGAGAGGCTGGGCAGGCTGTCGGCCAGCGGCTGGCTCCCGTCGGGTTCGGGCGTTAATGTAGCCTGGGCTACAATTCGGTCAATGGCACGAACGGCGTTAGGCTCCGCATCGGCATGAGACGATCGAGACAGGACAGGCAGGCGGTCTTCGCTGCGCCGGCGGACCATGTGGCTGCGCCGGCTGACGATGCGGCTGCGCGGCCGGTGCAGGCGGAGCATCTCGACCGTGCCCGTACCGCGCGGACCCGGGTGCTGCAGGAGGACTATGCCGAGCTGATCTCCGACCTCGCCGCCCGGGGCACGGCGGTGGGGCCGAGCGCGCTGGCCCGCCATCTGGGCGTGTCGCATGCCAGCGTGATCAAATGTATCGCCCGCATGGGCCGCGAGGGGCTGGTGACCAGCCTGCCCTATCGCGGCGTCTCGCTGACCGAGAGCGGCCATGCGCTGGCGGCCCAGGTGCGGCGGCGGCATCGCGTGGTGGTGGCGCTGCTGCGCGCCGTGGGCGTGCCGGAGGCCGACGCCGCCGCCGATGCGGAGGGCATCGAGCACCATGTCTCGAGCTCGACGCTGGCCGCGTTCGAGCGCTACCTGGGCGGACCGTCCCCGCCCTCGCTGGAGGATACGGCATGCGACTGATCCCGATCCTAGCCGGGGCCGCGCTGCTCGCCGCGGTCCCGCCTGCCCTGGCCCAACCGGCCTCCGCGCCCGTGACGGTCGTCGTCGATGGAGCGGTCGCCCAGGGCGGTTCGTTCGCCTTCGCGCGGCTGGCGCGGCTGCCGCAGCAGAACCTGCCGGTGACCTACGGCACCGGCGGCGGCGTGCATGGCGGCCGCTACCAGGGGGTGCTGCTGTGGGACGTGCTGACGCAGGCGGCCCCGATCGAGCAGCCGGCGAAGAACCCCGGGCTGCTGCATACGGTGCTGGTCACCGGGCGCGACGGCTACGCGGCCGCGTTCTCGTTCGGCGAGCTTGATCCGGGCGGGAGCGCCGACCCCGTGCTGCTGGCGATGCGGAACGGCACGCTGCAGCTCCTGGTGCCCGGCGACCATACGGGCGGGCGGGACGTGCACGACGTGGTGCGGATCACCGTGCGGTAGGACCTCGGGACAGGAGGATCAGGCAACACGCAGCCCACCGTCGACGTCGATCGAGATGCCGTTGAGCATCGCCGCGTCGTCGCCGAGCAGGAAGCTGATCAGGCCGGCGACGTCGCCTGGCCGGCAGAAGCGTCCGATCGGGATGCGGCTCAACATCGGCGCCGATTTGGCCGGGTCGGACCAGGCCAGCGCGCCCATCGGCGTCAGGGTCACGGTCGGGTTGACGCTGTTGGTGCGGATGCCATGTGGGCCGAGCTCCACCGCCAGCACCCGGGTCAACGCGTCGAGGGCTGCCTTCGACGCGCAGTAGGCGGCGTGATCGGCAAGGCCGATCGACGCGGCGACAGAGGATACGTTGACGATCGCACCGTTCCGGCCGCGTTGCACCAGGTCGCCGGCGACGACCTGCGCCAGTCGCAGCGGCGCCAGGGTGTTGACCGCCAGCACCTCGGCGAAGCGCGCCATCGAGGTCTCCAGCACCGGCTGCAGCGAGGTGATCCCGGCGTTGTTGACCAGGCCGTCGAACGGCAGCGCTCCAGCGACGGCGGCGGCAGCTGGCTCCAGCTCGGCGAGGTCGACCGCCAGGGTGGCGCAGCCGGTCTCCTCGGCCAGGCGCGCCAGATCCGACGGATCGCGGCTCAGCGCCACCACCTCGGCGCCGTCCGCGACCAGCCGACGCACCGTTTCCAGCCCGATCCCCTTGCCGGCACCGGTCACCAGCACGCGCCGGCCGGCAAGCCGTCCGGCCGGGGACGCCGAGGTCATGCCGCCATCAGGCCTTGCCCGATTGGCGAGGCATCCGTTTCGGCCGACGACCGCGCCTGTCGGGATGATGGACCGGCGCGTCCGCAGGCCCGGCGACATCCAGGCCGGACGGGATAGCCTTGGCCGCGAACAGGCTGTTGCTGTCGATCATGATCGGGAGCTCGATACAGGAGCGGCAGCCTCGGTCAAGCGCGCACCGCCGCGTGCGCGAGGGTCAGGGATCGAGTCCCCGACGCTCCCTACCAGATCTGCACCCGATCCTTCGGCGCCAAATAGAGCGCGTCCCCCGGCTTCACCGCCCAGGCGCGATACCATGCGTCCATGTTGTGCATCGGCATGTCCACCCGGGCCCGCGGCGGCGCGTGCGGGTCGGTGACGAGCAGCATGCGGGCGCGGTCGTCGCGCACCTTCTGGCGCCAGACCTGGGCCCAGCCGAGGAACACGCGCTGGTCGCCGGTGAGCCCGTCGATGACGGGGGCGGGGGCACCGTGCAGGTGCGTGTGGTAGGCGTCGAGGGCCAAGGTGAGGCCGCCCAGGTCGGCGATGTTCTCGCCCATGGTCAGGCGGCCGTTCACGTGCAGGCCGGGGAACGGGGTGAGCGCGTCGAACTGCGCGCCGAGGCGGTCGGCGCGGATCTGGAAGCGGCGGGCGTCGCCTTCGGTCCACCAGTCGTGCAGCCGGCCCATCTGGTCGAACCTGCGGCCCTGGTCGTCGAAGCTGTGCGTCATCTCGTGGCCGATGACGCCGCCGATGGCGCCGTAGTTGATCGCGGCGTCGGCATTCGGGTTGAAGAAGGGCGGCTGCAGGATGGCAGCGGGGAAGACCACCTCGTCGAAGTGCGGCGCGTTGTAGGCGTTCACGGTCTGTGGCGTCATCTCCCACTCGGCGCGGTCGACCGGGCGGCCGAGATGGCCACGCTGCCACGCCCACTCGTTGGCGGTGGCGCGCTCGGTGTCGCCGTAGAGGTCATCGGGGCGCACGGCCAGGCCGGAATAGTCGCGCCAGGTGTCGGGATAGCCGATCAGGATCAGCTGGTTGTCGAGCTTGGCGATCGCGGTCTGCCGGGTGGCCGGGTCCATCCAGGCGTTGTCGGCCAGCCGGATGCGGAACGCCGCCTTCAGCTCGGCGGTGAGCGTCTGCATGACCCGCTTGCGCTCGGGCGGGAACCAACGGGCGGCGTAGACCCTGCCGACCGCCATGCCCATGGCCGCGCTGGTGGCAGCGACGGCCCGCTTCGGACGCGCCTCCAGCTCCGGCTGCCCGGACAGGACGTGGCCGTGGAACTCGAAGCTGGCCTGCACGAAGCGGGCCGGCAGCTCGCCGGCGGCGTCGTCGACCAGGTGGAAGGCGAGCCAGGCGCGCAGCGTCGCGAGGTCGGTGGCGGCGGCGAGCTTGACCTCGGCGAGGATCGCCGACTTCTCGGTCAGCACGAGGTCATGGGCCTGGGACAGCTCGGCGCCGACGAGGTAGGCGTGCCAGTCGAACTCGGGCGCCTGAGCGGCGAGGTCGGTCACGGTCATCGGGTTGTAGGTGCGGACCGGGTCACGCTCGTTGGCGCGCGCCCACTGCACCTGCGCCAGTGCCGCCTCGAACGAGAGCACGGCGGCGGCCGAGCCGTCCGGGTTGGGCCAGCCGGCCAGCGTCAGCATCCGGGCGACGTAGGCCTGATAAGCCGTTTTCTTGTCGGCGAAGGCGGGGCGCAGGTAGTAGTCGCGGTCGGGCAGTCCGGTGCCGCCCTGGCCGAGCTGGATCGCCGACCGGGTCGGGTCGCGGGCATCGGGCGCGACCGACAGCGCGAACAGCGAGGTCTGGTAGCCGTCCTGCGCCGCGCCCAGCAGGGCGGCGAAGCGGGTGCGGTCGGTGACGGCGCGGATCGCCGCCAGGTCCGGCTGCAGCGGCTTCACGCCGCTTGCCTCGACGGTGCGGTCGTCCATGAAGGCGGCGTAGAAGGCGCCGAGCTTCTGCTCCACCGTCTGCGGATCGGCGACCGGGTGGACTGAGAGGGATTGCAGGATGTCCTGCACCCGGCTGCGCGAGAGCTCGGCCAGGATGTTGAACGAGCCCCAGGCGGTGCGGTCGGCCGGAATGACGATGCGTTGCACGGCGGCGCCGTCCGCATAGGCGAAGAAATCGTCGCCGGGGGTGACGGCAACGTCGCGGCCGGAAAGGTCGAAGCCCCAGGGGGCGAAGGCGGCGCCGAGATCGGCAGCGGGGGCAAGGCCGGGCTGGAGGGCGAGCGGGGCCAGGACGAGGGTGCCCCAGATCGCCCGCCCGAGACGCCCCTGTCCCCCCCGCTCGCCGTTACGCCGTCTGCCTGTTGCCACCTGGATCGCCCCGCTGGTTGTCGTCCTCGGAGACAGTCCGGGTGCGCGGCATCGTGTCAAGCAGGATGGTCCGCGAACAAGCGGCGCCGGCCACTTCGTCCAGAACTTCCGTCATGACGCTTGCGCCACTCGACGTCACGCGGATCGTCGCGCCGAGATCGTTGGAGGCGTCGAGGCCAGGCGTGCAGGCGGCCGATCTCGAAGCCGTCGCTCAGCCTGCGAGGGCCGGCTCCCGGTTCGCGGCTGCGACCGGAGGGCGGGCGGCGGCGATGCGGGCGAAGCGGACGCCACGGCGGCGCATGGCGGCAAACGCCAGGCGGGAGACGCCGCGGGAGACCCGGCCGCGCGGGGTGAAGCCGATGGTCTTGAACATCATGCCCATGGCGCGGTCGATGTGGTGGCGGCGGTAGCAGCCCATGGTGCGGGTCATGTAGGCGGCGATGCAGCGCTGGTGGTCGTAGGCGACACCCTCGGGCTCGTTGGTGCAGTGGTAGGCGTAGGCGAGCTCGTCGTCCTCGCTCTCGGTGACGCGGCCGAGCGCGATCCGCGCCCGCGACAGCACGCCCAGCCGCTCGCGCTTCAGGTAGCGGTGCATGTGGTCGTAGAACAGCTTGAAATGACGGTATTCGTCGGCGGCGATCTGCTTGCAGATCAGCTTCAGGACCGGCTCGTCGGTGGCGTCGGCGAGTGCGGTGTAGAAGCTGGACGTGCCGGTCTCGACCATGCAGCGGGCGATCAGTTCACCGGTGCGCGAGCCGCGCACCGAGGCGTCGACCTCGATCGGGATGTGGTAGGAGGAGCGGTAGCGCTCGAAGGCGGCGGGGTAGTTCCAGGTACCGTCGGCCAGCATGGCCCAGTGCCCGAGCGCGTCGCCGTGCTGGACCTCCTCGACCGCCCAGTTGTCGGAGGCGGCCTGGAAGGCGGGGTCGTCGGTGAAGACGTTCTTCAGGTAGGCGGCGTAGTCGACGCCGTTGCGCTCGACCACCGAGGCCGCCTTGACGATGCGCAGCACGTCCGGATCGACCCGCGCGGGCTCGAACCGGTCCCAGGCCACATCCTCGATCCGCCAGTGCTTCATGATCGTTGCTTCATGGTCGTTGCTTCATGGTCGTCCCATCGGCCGCATCCGCTCGCGTCGCCTTGGATCAATGTCATCAACGTCAGGGGTTTAGCAAGCGAGCGGACGGCAGCGGCCGGGGTGGCGTGACATTCCGGGGCCGTGGATGCAAAACAGCGCCCGTGGCGCGGGCCCGGGGTCTCGGGGCCCGAGACGCCGGCTCATCTGGGCGGGGCCCCCGTCCACGGTCAGGTCGATCTCAACCCGGAAGGAGCCCGCGCGGCCATGAACATCCACGAATACCAGGCCAAGACCCTGCTGAAGGGGTTCGGCATGCCGGTGCTGGAGGGCCGCGTCGCCCGCTCGCCGGAGGAGGCGCTGGCTGCGGCGCGGGCGCTGCCGGGGCCGGTCTACGTGGTGAAGTCGCAGATCCATGCCGGTGGCCGCGGCGCCGGGCGGTTTGCCAATGACCCCGACGGCAAGGGCGGCGTGCGGCTGGTGAAGAGCCCCGCCGAGGCCGAGACGGCGGCCACCGCCATGCTGGGCGCGGTGCTGGTCACCAAGCAGACCGGGCCGGCTGGCAAGCAGGTCAACCGGCTCTACGTCGAGGCCGGCTGCGACATCAAGCACGAGCTCTATTTCTCGATGATCACCGATCGCGAGAGCGGTCGGATCGCCATCATCGCGTCGCGCGAGGGCGGCATGGAGATCGAGGAGGTGGCGCACGCCAGCCCGGAGAAGATCCTGAACGCCACCATCGATCCGGCGGTCGGCTATTCGGACTACATCGCGCGCGACCTGGCGGCGGGGCTCGGGCTCACGGCCAAGTCGATCGGGCACTTCGCGAAGGTGGTGCGCTCGACCTACGACGCCTTCATCGGGCTCGACGCGGCCTCGATCGAGATCAACCCGCTGGTGCTGGTCGGCGACGGCAGCCTGGTGGCGCTCGATGCCAAGATGACTTTCGACGACAACGCGCTGTTCCGGCACCCGCAGCTCGAAGACTTGCGCGACGAGACCGAGGAGGACCCCAAGGAGCTGGAGGCGGCCCGTTACGGGCTGTCCTACGTCGCGCTCGACGGCAACATCGGCTGCATGGTGAACGGCGCCGGGCTGGCGATGGCCACCATGGACATCATCAAGCTGGAGGGGGCCGAGCCCGCCAACTTCCTGGACGTGGGCGGCGGCGCCACCAAGGAGCGGGTGGTGGCGGCGTTCAAGATCCTGCTGTCGGACCCGAACGTCGAGGGGCTGCTGGTCAACATCTTCGGCGGCATCATGCGCTGCGACATCATCGCCAACGCGGTGATCGAGGCGTCGCGCGAGGTGAAGCTGGGCGTGCCGCTGGTGGTGCGGCTCGAGGGCACCAACGTCGAGCTCGGCCAGAAGCTGATCGACGAGAGCGGGCTGCCGATCATCAACGCGGACAACCTGTCCGACGCGGCGCGCAAGATCGTGGCCGCGGTGAAGGGGAGCAAGGGCTGATGTCGGTCCTGGTCGATTCGAACACCAAGGTCATCACCCAGGGCTTCACCGGGTCGCAGGGGACGTTCCACGCCGAGCAGGCGATCGCCTACGGCACCAAGATGGTGGGCGGCGTCACGCCGGGCAAAGGCGGGGCCACGCACCTCAACCTGCCGGTGTTCGACACGGTCGCCACGGCGCGCGAGGCGACCGGGGCCACCGCCTCGGTGATCTACGTGCCGCCGCCGTTCGCAGCGGACTCGATCCTGGAGGCGATCGCCGCCGAGATGCCGCTGATCGTGTGCATCACCGAGGGCATCCCGGTGCTGGACATGGTGCGGGTGAAGAGCGCGCTGCGGGCGAGCACGAGCATCCTGATCGGGCCGAACTGCCCGGGGATCATCACGCCGGACCAGTGCAAGATCGGGATCATGCCCGGCCACATCCACCGGCCGGGCAAGGTCGGCATTGTGTCGCGGTCGGGGACGCTCACCTACGAGGCGGTGGCGCAGACCACCGCGGTGGGCCTGGGCCAGAGCACGTGCGTCGGCATCGGCGGCGACCCGGTGAAGGGGCTCGACTTCATCGAGGTGCTGGAGATGTTCCTGGCCGATCCGGAGACCACGTCGATCGTGATGATCGGCGAGATCGGCGGGGCATCGGAGATCAATGCGGCGAAATTCCTGAAGGACAACAAGGTCAAGAAGCCGACGGTGGGCTTCATCGCCGGGGTCACGGCGCCGCCGGGGCGGCGGATGGGGCATGCCGGGGCGGTGATCACCGGTGGCAACGACACCGCGGCGGCGAAGATCGAGGCGATGCGGTCGGCCGGGGTGCACGTGGCGTCGAGCCCGTCGATGCTCGGCGAGACGATGGTCAACGCGCTGCGGGGGTAGGAAGGGGGGGGGGGGGGGGGGGGGGGGGGGGGGGGGGGGGGGGGGGGGG
>CALMVO010000049.1 GCA_937873205.1 uncultured Acetobacteraceae bacterium | reverse complement strand
GCGATGTTCCGCGAGCTGGTCACCTACATGATGGAGGACCCGCGCAACATCGGCCCCTGCACGCACCTGCTGTTCATCGCCAAGAACCTCGAGCGCATCGGCGACCACGCCACCAACATCGCCGAGCGCGTGCACTACTCCGTCACCGGCGAGATGCTGCCCGCCGCCCGACCACGTGGCGGCAGCGGCGGCGGCGCCTTCGTGCCGAGCCCCGAGGGAGTGGCCGAATGAACCAGATCAACGGGCTGGAGCCGCAGCTGGCGCGCCGATCGACGGGCGCGCGCGAGGAGGCGCGCGCCCGCGTGCTGGTGGTGGAGGACGACCCGTCGCTGGCGGTGATGCTGCGCTACAACCTGGAGAAGCTGGGCTACCTGGTGGACGAGGCCGCAGACGGCCAGGAGGCGCTGCTGCGCGTCGCCGAGACCGCGCCCGACATCGTGCTGCTCGACTGGATGCTGCCCAGCCTGTCCGGCATCGAGGTCTGCCGCCAGATCCGCCGCCGGCCGCAGACCCGCGACCTACCGATCATCATGCTGACCGCGCGCGTCGAGGAGCAGGATTCGATCCGCGGCCTCAACATCGGCGCCGACGACTACATCACCAAGCCGTTCAGCATGGAGGCGCTGGCCGCCCGGGTGCGGGCGCTGCTGCGCCGGGCGCAGCCGCAGGCGGCCGGGCGGATGCTGCGCTTCCACGACATCGCGCTGGACGGCGCCGAGCACCGCGTGCAGCGCGGCGGCCGTCCGGTGCATCTGGGGCCGACCGAATACCGGCTGCTGGAGTTCCTGATGCAGCACCCGCGCCGGGTGTTCTCGCGCGAGGACCTGCTCAACGCGGTCTGGGGCGCCGACATCCACGTCGAGGCGCGCACCGTCGACGTGCACATCCGCCGGCTGCGCAAGGCGCTGAACGGTCCGGGCGAGATCGACGTCGTTCGCACGGTTCGGACGGCGGGCTACGCCCTGGACCTGGACGCTGTCTGAAAAGCGGATTCTCAAGGCTCCGCCTTGAGCGGATCCAGGGCAGAGCCCTGGCCTTTAAAGCCTGTCGAAAGGCGGTTTCCCATGTCGACGACCATCACGGATCGCCCGGCCCCCAGCCGCGAAACGCATCACTGATCGAAGCGCTTGTTCGGCATCAGGCCCTTCCGACCAGGAGTCGCGACCGCCGGCCGGCGTCGTCCCTCCGCCGCAGCCGTCGCCGCGCCCGCTCCGGACCCTCCCCCCGCCGGCCGGGCCTGGTCGTTCGAGCAGCTGATCGACCTGGTCCCGCATCCAGTGGTGGCGCTGGCACCCGACGGCACTCCGCTGCACGCCAACCCATTCGCGCAGGCCGAGTTCGGCGACGCGCTGGCGGCGCTGCTGCGGCACAAGCGGCTGGCCGACGCGCTGGCCTCGCTTGGCACCGATAACACCGCGTCGGTCGAGATCGCCATGGACGTGCCGGTGCGCCGCGTCGTGCGCGCGGTGCTGCGGCTGGATCGCGGCTGGCCCGGAGCGGTGCCCGGCACCGGCCTGGTCCTGCTCTCCCTCACCGACCGCACCGAGCAGGCGGCGATCGAGCGCATGCGGATCGACTTCATCGCCAACGCCAGCCACGAGCTGCGCACGCCGCTGGCCAGCCTGATCGGCTTCATCGAGACCCTGCAGGGCCCGGCCGCCGACGACGCTCCGGCACGGGTGCGCTTCCTCGCCATCATGTCCGGTCAGGCGGCCCGCATGCGCCGGCTGATCGACAACCTGCTCAGCCTGTCCCGCATCCAGATGCAGGAGCACGAGCGCCCGGACGGCCGGGTCGTCCCGGCCGACCTGCTGGCCCGCATCGCGGCCGAGCACGAGCCGCAGCTCGCCGCCGCCCGCGCGACGCTCGCGGTCGAGGTGGCCCCCGACCTGCCGCCGATCGCCGGCGACCCCGACCAGCTGGCGCAGGTGCTGCAGAACCTGCTGGACAACGCGCTGAAATACGGCGTCCGCCTCGGCGCTCCCGGCCGGCTGACCCTATCCGCCGCCCCGCCGCATCCCGGTCGCGACCCGGCCGCCGCCGGCGTGGTGCTGCGGGTCTCTGACGACGGACCCGGCATTGCCGCCCGGCACCTGCCGCGGCTGACCGAGCGTTTCTACCGCGTCGAGGAGGGGCCCAAGACCGGCAGCGGGCTCGGGCTCGCCATCGTCAAGCACATCGTCGGCCGCCATGGCGGCCGGCTGTCGATCGAGAGCGAGCCCGGCCATGGCGCCTGCTTCAGCGTCTGGCTGCCCGCGTTCGTCGATCGCCGCCAGCAGCCCCGGACCTGATCCTACCCCATGGCGGCCGTGGCTTTCAGGCCACGTCCGGCACCCTCCGCACCACACGCAATCACGTCTGCGCTGTCATCGAACGGTCATGAAACCTTTGTCGAAACGACACTGACCCTGGTGGGCGTTTTAGCTATTCGTTCCGCCGCCGGATGGTCTGGGACATCTCCCGCCGGGCGCGGAACTGGAACCGATGACACGACGAATTCTCCCGAGAGCCGGCCTGATGGCCGCCACCGCGCTCTGCGGCATCGGCGCCATCGCGTCCGGAGCCCGCGCCGACTCCACCTCGGCCCAGATCGGCTCCATCGAGAAGCAGATCCGCTCGCTCGAGGGCCAGCTCAACCACATGAAGCACGACCTGACGTCGCGGAACGCCGAGGTGAAGGCGGCCCGTAACGAGGCGGCCACCGCCAGCCGCCAGGCGCGCGAGGCGGAGGAGCGGCTGGGTCCGGTCCGCTACGACGTGAACGGCCGGCCGCTGCCGCCCGGCCCGCTCTCGGCCCCCCCGGGCTACGCCTATTCCGGTCCCGGCGGCTCGGCCTATCCGAACGTCGGCGGCTACACCGGCTACGTGCCGAGTGGGCCGAAGCTGAAGCAGGGTCAGTTCGCGGTCGGCGGCGTGCGGGTCACGCTGGGCGGCTTCATCGAGGCCGCCGGCATCCTGCGCAGCCGCAACGAAGTCGCCGACATCTCGTCGAGCTTCAACTCCGGCATCCCGTTCCCGCAATCGGCCAACTACCACCAGGACGAGTTCCGCGGCACCGCCCGCCAGAGCCGCATCTCGCTGCTGGTCGAGGGCAACCCCAACGACCACACCATCCTGTCCGCCTACTACGAGAGCGACTTCAACAGCGCCGGCGTCACCTCGAACTCCACCGAGAGCAACAGCTACACGCTGCGCACCCGCGTGCTGAACGCCGAGTACAACCGCAAGGACCTCGACCTCTTCGTCCTCGCCGGCCAGACCTGGAGCCTGCTCACCCAGACCCGGCTCGGGATGACGCCGCGCACCGAGGACCTGCCGGCCACGATCGACGCGCAGTACGCGGTCGGCTTCGTCTGGACCCGCAACGTTGGCGTGCGCGTCGTCAAGGGCTTCGACCACGACAAGTTCGACATCGGCCTGTCGGTCGAGAGCCCCGAGGACACCTACGCCCAGCCCGCGACCTCGCTGCCCGGCGCCACCCTCAACACCACGAACGCCGGCCTGGCCTCCGGCGGCGGCACGCTCAACTCCAGCGCCACCTACTCGACCGAGTTCGCGCCCGACATCATCGCCAAGGCGACGGCCGACCCGGGCTACGGCCACTACGAGGTGTTCGGCGTCGCCCGCTTCCTGCACGACCGCGTCGAGTCCGTCGGCTCGGGCACCAGCAAGACCAAGCTCGCCGGCGGCGGCGGTGCCGGCATGAGCCTGCCCCTGGTGCCCAAGCTGATCGATTTCCGCGCCTCCACCCTGGTCGGCGACGGCATCGGCCGCTACGGCGCGGCGCAGCTGAACGACGCCACCATCGCCCGCGACGGCGGCCCGCAGCCGCTGCCCGAGGCGATCGCGCTGGCCGGCCTCACCCTGCACGCCACCAAGATGGTCGACCTCTACGGCCTGGTCGGCACCGAAACCATCCTGCACCGCGAGTCCTACTCGGTCACCAGCGGCAAGACCGTCACCAACTTCGGCTACGGCAACCCGAACTACGTCAACACCGGCTGCAACATCGAGCTGAGCCCGCTGGTCTGCACCGCCAACACCCGCAGCGTCATCCAGGGCGTCGGCGGCTTCTGGTGGAAGCTGCTGAAGGGCGACTACGGCACCATGCAGACCGGCCTGGAGTACTCCTACACGCGGAAGTTCACCTTCCGCGGCGTCGGCGGCAGCCCCACCACCGACGACAACATGATCTTCGCCTCGCTGCGCTACTACCCGTTCCAGTAGCGCCGCCCCTCGTCACCCCGGCGGCGGTGCCGCCATCAGCGCGTCGTCGATCTCGGCGGCGCGCCGGGCCGCCGGCCGCTCGCTCATCCGCCGCGCGTAGGCGGCCAGCAGCGGCCGGTCCGGGATCGTCTTGAACATGATCCCGAAGCCCACCTGCGAGGCGACGTAGAGGTCGGCCGCCGTGAAACGGTCGCCGGCCAGGTGGCCGCCGGCGCCCACCGCCCCCTCCAGCGCGTCCAGCGTCTTCTGCAGCGAGCCGTAGCCGGTCATGTGCCTGCGGTCCGCGGGCACCTCGAGGCCGAGCACCGTGTCGATGACCGCGGCCTCGAACGGGCCGGCGGCGAAGAACAGCCAGCGATAGTAGGCGGCTCGCTCCCGGCTCCCCGGCGCCGGCGCCAGCCCGGCCTGCGGGAAGGCGTCCGCCAGGTAGGCGCAGATCGCCGAGGCTTCGGTCACCACCGTGCTGCCGTGCGTGAGCGCCGGCACCTTGCCCATCGGGTTGATCGCCAGGTAGGCCGGCGTCTTCATCGTGGTGTCGTATTCGAGGAGATCGACCCGGTACGGCTGCCCGATCTCCTCCAGCATCCAGCGCACGGTGCGCCCGCGCGACATCGGGTTGGTGTAGAGGACCAGCTCGTCGGCCATCGCCGTCTCCTTCGCCAAGGTGCCCCGACGCGGGGCGGTGGCGCAGCCTACCCCCGGCCCGGCCGTCGAGTCGCCACCGATCTCGGCCGTCGGCGGCCCGTACCGGGCCCCGCGTCCCGCCGCCTAAATGCCTGAACTTGTGGCTCTCCACCCCCTGTCGCCCGGACGCCTCACCGCGCCGTGAATCATAATCTGGGGTCGGACTGGAGCTGCGACGCCATATATGGGGTAGTGTCGCGACGACGACGCCGGACCATCGGCGTCGCCAGGCGCCGAGACCACCCGGCGCGGCCACCCCGAGGAGACCCTTGCATGACCCTTCACGATGCCGCGGACCGCCTGTCCACGACGCACGAGAGCGAGCCGCGCGCGGACGAGCCGAACGGCCGGGGCATGCTGGCCCAGGGCATGCTGACCCAGGCGGCACCCCGCGGCGGCGAGGCGTTCGGCGACGGCTTCGGCCTGGACGACGTGGTGCAGATGGCCGGCCGCCACCCGGTCCGCGTCGACCGCGCGCGCGACTCGCTGCTGACCGACTTCGGCCGCGCCACGCTGGACAACCGCTACCTGCTGCCGGGCGAGGGCTGCCAGGACCTGTTCGCCCGCGTCGCCGGCTTCTACGGCGACGACGCCGCCCATGCCCAGCGCCTCTACGACTACATGTCGCGGCACTGGTTCATGCCCGCCACCCCGGTGCTGTCCAACGGCGGCACCGAGCGCGGCCTGCCGATCTCCTGCTTCCTGAACGAGGCCTCCGACAGCCTGGAGGGCATCGTCGGCCTCTGGAACGAGAACGTGTGGCTCGCCTCCAAGGGCGGCGGCATCGGCTCCTACTGGGGCAACCTGCGCTCGATCGGCGAGAACGTCGGCCGCAACGGCAAGACCTCCGGCGTGATCCCCTTCATCCGGGTGATGGACAGCCTGACGCTCGCCATCAGCCAGGGCTCGCTGCGCCGCGGCTCGGCCGCCGTCTACCTGCCGGTCTGGCATCCCGAGATCGAGGAGTTCATCGAGATGCGCCGCCCCACCGGCGGCGACCCCAACCGCAAGGCCCTCAACCTGCACCACGGCATCCTGATCTCGGACGCCTTCATGCGCGCCGTCGAGGCCGACGAGGAGTGGGCGCTGGTCAGCCCCAAGGACCGCACCCACATCCGCACCGTTTCCGCCCGCGGCCTCTGGATCCGCATCCTGACCGCACGCATGGAGCAGGGCGAGCCCTACGTCATCTACGCCGACCACGTGAACAACGCCCGCCCCGACCACCACAAGCTGGCCGGGCTCGAGGTCAAGACCTCCAACCTCTGCGCCGAGATCATGCTGCCGACCGGCATCGACCAGTACGGCAAGCAACGGACCGCGGTCTGCTGCCTCTCCTCGCTGAACCTCGAGACCTGGTTCGACTGGAAGGACCACCCGCTGTTCATCGAGGACGTCATGCGCTTCCTCGACAACGTGCTGCAGGACTTCATCGACCGCGCCCCCGACGACATGGCCCGCGCCAAGTACGCGGCCGCCCGCGAGCGCTCGGTCGGCCTCGGCGTGATGGGGTTCCACTCCTTCCTGCAGGCCAACGACGTCCC
Source organism: uncultured Acetobacteraceae bacterium (assembly GCA_937873205.1). Classification (GTDB taxonomy): domain Bacteria; phylum Pseudomonadota; class Alphaproteobacteria; order Acetobacterales; family Acetobacteraceae; genus Lichenicola. Next base: position 7,489 of record CALMVO010000049.1, on the reverse strand, counting down.
CTTCGAGAGCGTCGTCGCCAAGGTCTGGAACACCCGCATGTTCCGCCACATCCGCACCCAGGCCGATGCTGCGTCGCGCATGCTGGCCGAGGAGAAGGGCGCCTGCCCGGACGCCGCCGATTTCGGCGTGATGGAGCGCTTCAGCCACAAGCTGGCGATCGCCCCCACCGCGTCCATCTCGATCATCACCGGCGCCACCAGCCCCGGCATCGAGCCGATCGCCGCCAACGTGTTCCTGCAGAAGACCCTCTCGGGCAGCTTCACCGTCCGCAACCGCCACCTGCAGCGCCTGCTGGCGAGGAAGGGCCAGGACACCGACGAGGTCTGGTCCTCCATCACGCTGACCAAGGGCAGCGTGCAGCACCTGGACTTCCTGACCCAGCAGGAGAAGGACGTGTTCAAGACTGCCTTCGAGCTCGACCAGCGCTGGGTGATCGAGCACGCCGCCGACCGCACCCCCTTCATCTGCCAGAGCCAGTCGGTCAACCTCTTCCTGCCCGCCGACATCCACAAGCGCGACCTGCACCAGATCCACCTGCTAGCGTGGAAGAGGGGCCTGAAAAGCCTCTACTACTGCCGCTCCCTCTCGATCCAGCGCGCCGACACGGTGAGCGACATGCTCAACAAGTCCGACATCCTGGACCGCGACATCGCCCTCCCCCCGGTCCACCACGCCGAGCCGACCAACTACGAGGAATGCCTCGCCTGCCAGTGATGCAAGCACAATCAGGGGCTCTGCCCCTGATTTCTACAATTTGGCAAACATCATTCCTAGAATTAGTGGATGATGCGAACGCTTTATAGCATTAGTGGCTGCTCTCTGCTGCCTACCAAACTTCCATCAGCGGAATGTTCGAAATGCACTTGTTATCGCAACAAAACTATTCAGAGTTTTTATCCTGTCCACAGTTGATCCGTTTCGAAAATGCACGGGCTTCTGATAGTTTTGAACCAACTCTGCTGATCAAAAGCAGCACGCTTTTGTTAAAGTATATAATATTAGGCGCGTCAATGCAGCTAGCGTTTACGTTGTATAATGGCCGATTGATCTGTGCGCTCAGAGTACGTGACAATGGTAATAGTGGTTGCGTTATCTGGTCGATAGTTGAACGCAAGGAGGAGTTGGATGGCATTCGCGGACTGACAGCTTGTAAATCATTAATAATTCATCTTTTTAACGAGATAGCTATCAACGTTGCTTGGACTAAATTTGATAACGTAGTAGTACCAGATTATTTACTTGAAATGATAGACAATACAATTTTGGGACCGATTGATTACTCACATATGAATAGAAATATAGAGCATCTATTTGAGCATCTTTATTATCAAGCTAAGCAAAACGATGCTTGGCTAATCTTAGAAGATATTGGTAGATCCAATTGGAACCCACTTGATAATGTCTTTATCACATCAGCCGCATCTTCCAGCTTGATAAACATCTTTAACAAAGACGAAGGAAAGCAGCAAGAGCAACTAGGAATCTGGCTTACAGATAATCTTCAGCCTGCAGGCTCATATTATAGTCCTCAGATCCCGAAAGGGGCCGGAACACGTGAACTAACTGATATATTACTAAGCCACCAATTTGGTTCAATTTTGATCGAGTCGAAAGCTTTGTCAATATTGACACGGGAAAAATTGCCTGATCGGACGAAGTTAAAGCAAGATGTTTCGTATCATATCAAGAAGGCCTTTAAGCAGCTGCGTGGTGCGATCAGAGCGCTCAAATCCAATCTTCCAGTGACAAATCTGAAAGGTGAAACCTTAATAGTAGAGCGAGAGAATCCCGTTCATGCTATTGTTCTTGTTCCAGAACTAAATCTTATTGATGATCGTGCAGTGTATAATTTAGAACTTTTAGAGAATTTCATTAGGAAAACCGGCGGATTTATACATATACTTGATGTCTCGGAGCTACTTCGGATCGTTCAAGCTGCAGAAATAATTGCTGAGCGTAATAAAGCAGCTACATTAATGATGGCATTCGACTATTATCTTATGGAACGTATGCAAAAGGTTGCAGAATCGGGAACACTTTGTATTGAAGTCTTGCTCCGGCTTCCTGATAAGGATGGCGAAGATTATTAGCCATGGCGTATCGCAATCAGACTCACGACCAATGCGCTTCACCCTCCACTCCGCTATCTGCATCGCAACCAGCGTCATCTTCCGGCTGCGGCAGAGGATCCCGAGTTTAGAAGACAATCTCCGCCCGGATGCGGTCGGCCGTGGCCCTCACACCATCCCCCGAACGGTCCACCAAACCAGGCGACCTCCAGGGCGACCACACCGCCATGCACCCGCCTGAACTGGCGCCCAGCGACCGCGCCAATGCGCTGACAGACGGTTCCGGATGACGGTGGAGATGGCGGAGCAGGCGATACCTCTCCCCGGTCAGAACCGCCGACAAGCCCTCCCAACTCTCGAAAGCGAGCACGCGGGACGGCGTCACGTCCTCGCAGCACTCGGACGCCGTCCAGGCCGCGACGAACGCCGCGCCGTCCTCCAGGCTGCCGCCGACGATGATCTCGACATCCTGCATCATCGCGTCCTCAGCCTTCTCGTGGCCGTTACGTCAACCAGGAAGCCGATCCCGACCCTCATCCAGGCCGATCCCTACTCATTTGTCCGCGATGACGGGCGTTTGGAAGGGTGGACGTAGCCGCCGACCCCCACGAGCGGTTCCGGATGGCGCCATCCGGGTGGTCCCGCTCCCGCTCACGCGAGGCGTGTGGTTCGGTGTCCATCCTCATCCGGCACCGCGAACCGCTGTGCCGCAGCCAGGAGGGCAGGCCAGTCATCGGGTGGATTGCCGCTCGCCAGCATCCGGGTGAACACCGCGTAGGGATCGGTCCCGGCACCGGCCTTGCGCAGGGTGTCGCGGTCGTTGACCCAGGCGTAGACGATCACGCGGGCCTGGGAGTTGGCCCGGAAGAACAGCCGGAACCGGTTGCCACCGAATTTGGCCCGGAACCAATGCCGCCGGTCCCGGCCCAGCGTGCCGCCCTGCCGGAACTCCGGCGCCAGCGGATCGCGCGGGACGCGCTCCAGCAGCAACGTCCTCAAGGCCGACAGCAGGCGGGCATCGGCCTTGCCCTGCCATCCGGCCGGGTCGGACCGCCGGGCCCGCTCCACGCTGGCCAGGAGCCGCCCCAGCTGTTCCAGGAACAGCGGGTGGGCGTAGAGGCGCCACCCGTTCCGCTCCAGCACCGGGTGATGACCTACAGCGTCACCTCGCCTGCGATCGGGGCATCCGGATCCCCGCCTCCCGCCTCGTCCGCGAGAGCCGCCATGCAGGCGGCCAGGTCCTCCGTGATGGGACGGACGGCATCGCCGGGACGGGCGGCGAGATCGGCGGCCAGGAGGCTCAGGAAGGGCTGCAGCGCCGGGTCTCCCTCATCCTCCGGCAGAGCATGGATGGTGACGCTGCCCTCCTGCACCCGGAACGCGATCCGGCCGCCATAGCCGACCCCGAGGGCCTGCCGGACAGCCTTGGGCACCGTCGTCTGGCCCTTGGCGGTGATGGTGCAGATCTCCTCGACCACGGTCATGCCAGCCTCCTGAAGCATCCATAAATGTAATGCCTGCTCCTTACGCTTGCAACGGCCTCCTGTTCGATCTGCTGGAGGTGGGTCGCATACCGGCAGGATGCCCTTCCTCCCGACGCCTTCCGAAGGTCCTGGCGCGGAGGGGCGATCAAGGATGCATGGTACCGCCGCGATCTCCATGAACGGTGGGCCGACCAGGTCCGCACCGTGGGCCTCACCCATCCACGACACCAGGACCCGTTCGCCTTTCGCCACCTCATCGACGGCTCGCTCGCCAGGCAGTTCCGCGCCCTGTCCGCCGACGGCGACCTGACCGGCCTCGACCCCGCGACCTTCGCCGCGAAGGCCGCCCATCACATCGGCGAGCTAAACGCGATCCACGCCTTCCGCGACGGCAACAGCCGCACCGAGCGGCTCCACCTGCGGCAACTCGCCGCCCGCGCCGGCCACGACCTCGACATCGCCCGCCTTCCGGCCCAACCATGGAACGACGCCTCGGGCATCAGCTTCCGCACCGGCGACGCCCGCCCGCTGGCGGCGGTGCTCGCCCAGGCCATCGGCCCACGCGGACGCCTGCTGGCCGAAGCGCCCCAGCCGGCATTCCTCCCTCCGGACGCACGCCGCACCGACGCGGCACCCGCCGAGACGATCGCCTCCACATCGCCGGGCGTGCGCCCATAAAGGCGGATCGATCCACGCCGAAGGTCTGCGCCACCCGCCACCCTCGATCCCGGAACACCCGGAGCGCACCCGCCAGGCCATCGAGAGCCTCCGGAGGACAGCACGCCGAGCGTCTGGACGAAGTCCCGGACATGACCGCGACCGAACCGCGTCCACCGCTGTCGCCCCGCCCATAGGGTTCGATAACGATACCTAAGCATTGATATCGAGACCAAAGCGCCTATGGTGAGCCCGACCCCGGAGGGAGGCCGGCCATGGCCAGGGCATTCCACCAGAGCCTGCAGCGATACCCGTTGTCGGCGATCATGGGCACGGACGCCGGCGTCCGCCTATCCCGGGAACTGGCGCTTCATGGCGGCCTGCTCGGCGCGCCGGACCTGGTGCGTCGTACCGGCCTGTCCAAGGCCAGCGTCGCCAGGGGCCTGGCGGCGTTGGAGGCGTCCGGCGCCTTCCGGTCCGTGGGCAGCGGCCGGACCGTGCTCCATGGCCTGGACGCCGACCACCCGCTCGCCCCCGCCATCGGCGCCCTCTTCGAGGCCGAGTCCGCCCGCTTCCAGGATCTGCTCGAGGCCGCCAGGACCGCCGCCCGCTCGGTGGGACCGGACCTCGTCGCGCTATGGCTCTATGGCAGCGTGGCCAGGGGGGAGGACGGGGCGGACAGCGACGTTGACCTGGCGCTGATCCTCACCGCCGCACGCGCCGTCGCCGACGGTCCGGCCAGGCGCCAGCACCTCGCCGACGCCGTCCGCGACGAGATGGCGTCATCCTCCCGCAAGGCCGCCTTCAGCCCCTCGCTCGTGGTCCTCGACACCGACGACGTCGCCAGGCTCTCGTCCGAGCGCGACCCGTGGTGGATGGCCGTGCTGGCGGATGCCCAGGCCCTCGTCGGGGAAGATCCCCAGACGATCGCGACGCGCGTTCCTCGGCGCGTCCGGCGCTCCCCGCAGGCCATCGACCGATGACACGGAAAGGCTCGACGAAGGCCGTCGACACCTCTTTCGGCGCGGGTCGCCTGTCGATGGCGCGGGCCTACGTGAAGGCAGCCCGCAACGAACTCCTGGTGGCGGACGCGAACGACATCGGCAACCCGGCGATGTCGCAGATCGTGAACGCCGCGATAGCCTTCACGGATGCCCTCACGGCGACCCGTGCAGGGAAGGTAAACCAGAAGAACCATGCTGCGGCCGTCGAGACCTTGCGCGACGCGCTTGGGAAACGTCTTCCGGATGCACAGGAAACCAATCTCCGTCGGATCCTCGACGAGAAGGACGCGGTGCAGTACGGCGCAATCCCACGAAGGAAGTCGGACGCCGAGGCGCTCCTCGCGCGTCTGGAAGCCTTCGCGTCCTGGGCCGAGGGCGAGACGAATCGCTGAGCGCCGTTCCGATCGAGAGGAACTTCGGCCGCCACGCCGGCGAAGCGTTCGAAGGCCACACCATCACCGCCCAGAAGGGTGGTTCGACTACAAGGAAGATCGGTTCAACCAGCGATCACACGCCGCTCGGAACCCTGGCCATCGATCCCGCCTACAGGACGATCTCCGCCCGGATGCGACCGGCCGTGGCTCTCACCCCGCCCCCTGAACGGTCCACCAGGCCCGCGACCTCCAGCGCGACCACATCGCCATGCACCCGCCTGAACTGGCGCCCCAGCGACCGCGCCAGGGCGCTGACGGACGGTTCTGGATGACCATGGAGATGGCGAAGCAGGCGATACCTCTCGCCGGTCAGGACGGTCGGCAGGCCCTCCCAACTCTCGAAGGCGAGCACGCGGGACGGCTTCACGTCCTCGCAGCACTCGGACGCCGTCCAGGCCGCGATGAAGGCCGCGCCGTCCTCCACCATGCTGCCGCCGACGATGATCTCGACATCCCGCGTCATCGCGTCTTCGGCCCTCTCGTGGCGGTCACGTCGGCCAGGAAGTCCGCAACGAGGCGGTCCACGTCATGGAAGTGGGTGTCCTCATGGCCCTCGCGGCGCCCCACCAAGCTGCAGACCGCGACTCAAGGAACGGGATCCTGCGGCCGCGTGCGAAATGGCCGGGGTGGGTGGTGAGAACCGGCTAGAGGCGATGGCGGCCTGAGGACTACTTCAGGACCCGCAGGCCCCCGTCGACCGGATCCGCCGCATCAGTGGCCATCTTGCCGGTCCTGCGGTCGACGTAGACCTCGAAGAGGCGGTGCGCCGAGCGAGGATCGTTGCCGCATTTGGCACTCTCGTGGTCCTCGCGCAGCTCGATCTCGTCCACGCCTGGCTGAGCCTTCCGGGTGATGATGTAGTCCATGCAATCCGGCTGGACATACAGGTGGTGGTCGATGACTGCCTGACGGACATGCTCACGCAACTGCTGGTCCGTATAGACCGCCCACGCCGGGGTCGTGACGCACATCAAGAGCGTGGTGACCGCCAGGGTCTGGGATGCGAGTTGCCTGATGCGAGGCCGATAAGGGATGGCGTGATCGGCAACCGCGTTTAGAATCAGGCGGCTAGTTCGGTCCTGGTAGCCTGATGCCTCGTCTTGCCTCGCTTGCGCCCCTGCTGCTCGTCCCGGGCATCGGCCTCGCCGACCCGGACCGGATCGGTCCCGGCTTCCCCTGTCCCCCGCCCGCATCGGCGGACGCGCTGTCGCGGCTGATCTGCAACGACCCCGCCATGGCCCGCGAGGAGCTCGTCTTCGAGCAGGCGTACTACACACGGCGGCACCTCGAGGGCAGGGGCGCCTGGCGGGCGCTCAAGCTCCGGGCGATCGCCCTCGACGCCGGCCTGCGCCGGACCTGCGGCATCCCCCCGCCCGGCGTCGCCACCCAGCCCGTGCCCGCCGACGCCCCGGCCTGCTACCTCGCCGAGACCGAACGCGGCCGCGCCGCCTGGCTGGCGCGCATGACCGGCGCCGCCCGCGAGGAGGCGATCCGGCCGATCGAGCGGCACGTGGCGCTGCAGCAGCACTTGGCAGCGCTGGGCTACCTCCCGCCGGGCACCGGCGCGGACGGCGTCTACGGCCAGGCCACCCGGGCCGCGATCGCCCGCTGGCAGCGCGCGGCGCACCGGCCCGCGCCGAACGGCCTCCTGTCCGACGCCGACGCCGAGGCCCTGTCCCGCTGGACCACGCCGGCTCCGGGCAACGGCACGCCCGGGGCGACGCCCGTCGCCGCGATCGGGCCGCCGCCGGCCGCCGGCGGCCGCGCACCGGCCCCCGGCATCCCGCCCGCCCCGACGCCGCGCGGCTCCGGCGTCGCCCGCCGCCTGCTCGTCCCGCTC
>CALMVO010000048.1 GCA_937873205.1 uncultured Acetobacteraceae bacterium | reverse complement strand
AACAACAAGCTAGAGGATGATCCGTGAGCCTAAGCGATCGGATCATCCTCTAGCGGGCGGTTATGATCGACGCTCAGCGGGGCGGCGGCGGCGGCACCGTGTTCCAGAACGTGCAATGATGATCCTTGCCGAACGCGGCGACCGAAACGACGTCCGGCGTGTCCTTCAGCGAGAGCAGCTGGTGCATGGCATAGTTGGGCCAGAACGGACGATCCGCATCGCGGGCGGGGACGTTCGGATCGCCGCTCCTGGCCATGTTGGTCCAGTAGGAGATCACGATGTCACGGAGCCGCAGATCCTTGCCGGTCACCTCCGGCGCCGGACCCTTCGGGGGCTCGGAGTAGCCGAACACGTAGGGTAGCTCCGACGTATGGACGTCGCCGTAGGTCAGTCCGGCGACCGGCGGGCCCTGCAGGCTGCCCCGCGCCGGGTCGGGCTCGTTGAACTCGTAGGCGAAGGTCGGCACGGCGCGGTCGAGCGCGGCGTACTTCTCCAGGTCGTAGCAGGCCGCTCCGCTATCGGTTTCCACCGCCGCCAGCGCCTGGATCGGGCTCTGGTAGGCGCTGGCCGGGTACTGGGCGAGGACCGCCGGGCCGCGCGGGCCGTAAAGCATGCCGATCCGGGCGGCGTAGGCGGCGGCGGTCAGGACCGGGGGGTTGGGCGCCATCTCCAGCGGCCAGACCGCGAAGGTGAACTCGTCGTGCGTCGTGCCGATGATGATCGGCACGTGGGTGAACTGCCCGGACCTGAACGCGGCCAGGGTCTGGCGCGGCAGGACGACGCCATCGAGCACGTCGTGCGCCGTACCGGGGGTGAGCGGGTTCGGAAAGAGGTTGAAGCGGGTGTCGGGAACCGCACGCAGGCAGGCCGCGACGTCGGTGGCGCCGGTGCAGCCGACGTCGCGGATGATGCCGGCGCTGAAGCCGGTCTCCGACTGGGCCAGCGTCGGGATCGACTGCGCGCCGATGGCGCTCTCGATGATGGCGCGCTGGAACAGGCCGGGGGCCAGTAGCGGCGACACCAGGGCGTGCTCAACGGAGATGCCGCCGCCCGATTCCCCAAACAGCGTCACGTTCCCCGGGTCACCGCCGAACGCCGCGATATTGTCGTGCACCCAGCGGATCGCCGCCTGCTGGTCCAGGATGCCGTAATTGCCGGACACCTTAGACGGGCTTTCCGCATCCAGCGCCGGCGCGGTCAGGAAGCCCAGGGCGCCGAGCCTGTAGTTGATCGTGACGGCGACGACGTCACCTTTCCCCGCCAAGATACTGCCGTTGTAATAGGCGTACGACCCACTGCCGTTCTGGTAGCCGCCGCCATGGATGAACACCATGACCGGCCGCTTCCCGGTGATGGTCCCGGTGCCGGACGGCAGCCTGGTCCAGACGTTCAGATAGAGGCAGTCCTCGCTGCCCATGGCCACCCCGGCCCGTGCCTGCGAGCAGTAGCCGGAGACCTTGGTGGTCGCCAGAGGCGTCTTCCAGGGCGTGACGGGCTGCGGTGGCTTGAACCGCAGCGGCCCGATCGGCGGCGCCGCATAGGGAATGCCAAGGAATGCGGCGGTCTCGCCCTGCTCGGCGCCCATGATGACGCCGCTGTCGATCTTGATCTGCGGAGCCGCGGCCCTGGCGGACGCGGGCCCAGCGATGCCCGCCAGCACCGCCGCCACCGCCGCGTGACGCAGACGCGTGCCCATGTTTGACCCAGCCGGTCTTGCCGTCGCAACCCTAGCCATCCGTTCCACCCGTTATCGATGTTTTGCGACGGCTGCTATCATCCGTGCTCCGCTCTCGCAACTTCTCCCCGAGCGAACGAGCGGCCTGAGCGGCGCGCGGGGGTGAGGACGTCCGATATGGAGGTCGAGCGCGTTCATCCACCAGGTTCGCAGACGCACCCCAAGAGCGGCGTCGGCCTGTGCGTTCCGGTCAGGAACCGAGCTGCGGATCAGGCATGCGCGCCCATCGCCCGCCGCGCGGCGTCCAGGCTCGGCCCGTAATCGTCCGCGACCAGCGAGAGCGACTGCACCGACTGCGAGAACATCATGTCGTGGTCGTTCCAGGTGCCGTGCTTCGACAGCCCGAACACCAGCAACCGTCCGACCCGGGCGGCGAGCGACTGCTCGGCCAGTTGCAGCGCCTGTGCCCTCACCCGCTCCTGGTCCGGCACCCAGGCGAACTCGGACTGAAGCTGCTCCCGCATCGCGGTCACCGCCGGATACAGCCCGTTCAGGAACAGCTGGTGCGTCTCCGGATAGTAGCGCGCGGCCCAGCCGGTGAGCGCGCGGGCATCAATTTCAGCCGGTTCGCGCAGCATCAGGATCTCCGGCGGCGGCTCGAAATCCATGTCCGCCTCGGCGGCGTCCTCACCGGTCGGGGGCGGCTGTTCCGTCTGGCGGCGTGGCTCCGACTCGGCCTCCGCGCCGGGCAGGAGGTCGGGAGGCTCGGTGCGGTCGATGGGCTCCGGATCCTGCCCGGCCGCCTCCGGCTCGCGCTCCCGCTCCGACTCTGGCTCCGCCTCGGGCTCCAGCTCCCGATCCGCCTCCGGCCGCAGCGAAGGCGCGGCCGCGCGTGGACGACGCCGCACCTTCAGGTCGCGCAGCAGCCGGTCGAGCCCATCCGAGACATCCTGCGCCATCCGCGCCGTCGGCGCCTGGCTCTCGATCAAAGCCACGAGCCAGTCTGGCCGGTGCCGATGGACCGTGTCAGCGAAATGCCGGCACTGCACCTCCGCCTGACTGCCGTCGGCATAGCGCAGGAACTGCCGGTAGCCGTCCGGCACGATCCCGAACCCCTCCGGCAGCTCGATGAACACCGACAGGCTGCGCACCGCGAACGGGATCCCGAAGATCGGCGCGATATGTAGCCACTGGTGCCAGCGGTGGGCGTCGTACAGCTCATCCTTGTAAACGAGGCCGCAGGCGCCGTGCAGCGGAAACAGGGTACCTGGCGACGCGTCGCTGTGGTTCGGGTCGTCCGGATCGGCGGCGTCGTGCACGTAGTGCAGCCGTACCCCGTCCGGCAGCGTCACCGTCTCGTGCCGGGTGTAGTTGGCCGGGATGCGCTCCGCCAGCGGCTGGAAACGCTGCGCCTGGTGCTCGTCGAACAGCAGCTCGACGCCGGGATCGAGGCGGTAGAACTTGTAGGCGAGCTCCTCCGGGATCCAGTGCGCCGCCATGCCGGGCGCGCCGTGATAGGGATCGTCCATCGTGTCCTGCTCGGGCGCGTTGCCAAACAGCACCACCTCGGTCCAGTCGATCGACGGGTCGCGCCCCTCCGCCTCCGCGTCCGCGGTGGCATCCATCACGTCCTGCCACTGGCCGTCCGGACCCAGGCGGCGCAACCGGCCGTAGACGCCGTCGCGGTAGCCCAGCATCACCTCGTTCACGATGCCATCGTGGCAGGAGCGGTAGCGCAGCCCGTGCCGGTTGGACGGCAGCGAGGCGACCTTGGCGCCCATGCCGAAGTTCTGGTCGAGCCGGTGCTCCTTCCGAATCGAGGAGGCAATGTCGCACATCCGGAACAGCTCGTCCGCGTCCATGCCGCGCCCGGTGTTCCAGATCGCCAGCTTGCGGAACCCCTCGATCGGTACGCTGGAGATCCGCACCTGGCGACCGCCCGCGGGCGCCGTCGCCGCCGCCTCCAGCGCGTTCTTCACAAGCTCGCGCAGCATCATCACCTTGGGGCAGCGCTCGATCATGCTGGTGACGAGGAAGCTCTCGTCGCCGACCCGCAACTGGCTCAGCTGTGCGCTCATCCTATGCCGTCCCTCGCTCTCGGCCGCGCTCAGGCGGCCAGGATCAGTGGCAGCATCTCCATCCCCGGCACCGTCACCAGTCCCCTGTCGGTGATCCGGATCTCCGGGATCACCGCAAGCGGGATCAGGTTGAAGCCCATGTACGGCAGGGTGCAGCCCTGCGCGGTCCAGGCTTCCTTCAGGCGCCTCGTTTCAGCCGCGATCTCCGTCGCGCGCTTATCCGATAGCAGACCGGCCACCGGCAGCGCCACCTGCGCCGCCACCTGGCCGTTCGCCACCACCACCACGCCGCCGCCGGTGGCGCGGATCGCCTCCACCGCCAGCCGCATCGACGCCTCGTCGCACCCGGCCACGATCACGTTGTGAGCGTCGTGGCCGACCGAGCTCGCCACCGCGCCCTCCCGCAGCCCGAAGTCCTGCAGCAACCCGTGGGCCACCCCGCCACCCCGCCCGTGGCGCTCCAGCACGGCGACGTGGCACAGCCCGTGCGCGTTCAGATGCGTCGACCAGTCCGGCGCCGGCGGCAGCGCCAGCACCGCGTGCCGCAGCGCGATCTCGCCCGGCCCGGCGACGCGGATCGCGTTCGCCCGGCACGCCACCTCCGGCAGCGCCGGCACCAGGGGCGGCAGCGGCGACGGCAGCATGACGGTGCGGTAGGCGGCGTCCGGATAGCGGTAGCGCCCGAGCTCGAGCTGGCGCTCCAGCGTCGGCGTGACCTGGCCGTTCTCCACCATCAGCGCGCCGCCATACCAGGTGTGCCGCACCGCGAGGTCGTCATCCAGCAGCACCAGGTCGGCGCGCCGGCCGCCGCCGAGGCCGCCGATCTCGCCGTCCATCGCGTAGCGAGTCGCCGGGTGTAGCGAACCCAGGCTCCAGGCGCGCTCGCGGGACAGCCCGGCCGCGACCGCCTGGCGCACCACCCAGTCGAGCCCGAACCCGAACAGGTCGTCGGCGTCGCGGTCGTCGGTGCAGACGCAGACCCGCTTCGGATCGGCGCCCCGCTCGGTGACGGCGCGGATCGCCTCGGGCAGGCTGTGCCAGGGCGTGGTCGGCGGGCCGCCGCGCAGGAACACCCATAGCCCGGCCTCCAGCAGGTCGCCCGCGATCTCGGCGTCGATGGCCTCGTGCGTGTCTGTGACGCCGCTGGCCGCGTAGGCGGCGACGAACGTGCGACCATAGACATGCCCGCTGACCGGCCGGCCACGCCGCAGCGCCTCGGCGATCAGCGCGTGGCTGCGCGGGTCGCCGTCGCACACCGCGACGAAGTCCATCTTCTCGCCGAGCGCCACCGCCTCCGGCCAGCGGTCGAACAGCGCACCCACCTTGTCCGGCGTGAGGTCGCCGCCGGCGGTCTCGTACCGCGCCGAGGTCGCAGGCACCGTGCTCGGCACGGTCAGGAACACGTTGAGCGGCGCCTGTCGCGCATCCTCCAGCATCCACTCCACGCCGGCGACGTCGGCGACGTTGCCGATCTCGTGGCTGTCGCAGAAGATCGTAGTGGTGCCGTTGAGCAGGGCCGCCTCCGCATAGGCGCAGACGGTCATCATGCTGCTCTCGACGTGGATATGCGGGTCGGCCAGTCCCGGCGCCAGGATGCCGCCCTCCAGCTCCACGATGCAGCCGGGCGCTAGACCCGCCGCGCGCGCCGCTCCCGCCGGCCGCATCGCGGCGATGCGGCCGCCATGCACCCAGAGCTCGCGGCCCTCCAGCAGCCGCTCGGTGTAGGTCGACAGCAGCCGCGCCCCGGTCAGCACCAGGTCGGGCGGCAGCCGTCCGGACGCCACCGCCGCCAGCTTGTGGGTGCTTTCGTGCAGCGGGGGCACCGAGTGGCGCGTCAGGGTCATTGCGTCGATGCTATCATGCGGGCAAGGCAAGGCCAGGGGCTTTGCCCCTGGACCCGACTGGGGCCGCACGCCCCCCGCCCCGTTTAGCATAGGGGTTTGGGGCCTGCGGCCCCAACGGGTCCAGGGCGACGCCCTGGCCTTCCGACCCTTCGCTGCGGATCTCCATGCTCAAAGGCTTTCTCACGGTCGGCGGCTGGACGATGCTCAGCCGCGTGCTGGGCCTGGTGCGCGACCAGCTGCTGGCGGCGATGATGGGCGCCGGCCCGGTTCAGGACGCCTACCAGGTGGCGTTCCGGCTGCCGAACCTGTTCCGCCGCCTGTTCGGCGAGGGCGCCTTCAACGCCGCCTTCGTGCCGCTGTTCTCCGGCGTTCTGGCCAAGGAGGGCGCGGAGGTCGCGCGCGGCTTCGCGCGCGAGGCGCTGGGCGTGCTGCTGTTCTGGCTGTTCTGCCTCACCGTGGCGGGCGAGCTGTTCATGCCCGCCGTGATCCGGGCGATCGCGCCTGGCTTCGGCTCGAACTACGCGCTGGCGGTGTCGCTCGGCCGCATCACCTTTCCCTACGTGCTGCTGATCTGCGCCGCGGCCCTGGTGTCGGGCGTCCTGAACGGGCTCGAGCGATTCGGCGTGGCCGCCGCCGCCTACGTGCTGTTCAACGTGGTGGGCATCGCCGCGATCCTGTTCCTGACCCCCCACGTCCGCAGCGTGGCGCACGCCGCCGCCTGGGGCATCACCGCATCCGGCGTGGTGCAGCTCGGCGTGCTGATGGTGGCGGCGGCGCGGGCCGGAATGCCGCTCGGGCTGCCGCGGCCGCGGCTCACGCCGCGCATGCGGCTGCTGATGCGCCGGATGCTGCCAGGCCTGGTCGGCAGCGGCATCACCCAGCTCAACCTCGGCGTCGACACCATCATCGGCACGCTGCTACCCGCTGGCAGCGTATCGCTGATGTACTTCGCCGACCGCGTGAACCAGCTGCCGTTGGGCGTGCTGGGCGCTGCGGCCGGCACCACCATGCTTCCGGTGCTGACCCGCCAGGTGCAGACCGGCGCCGACGACGAGGCACGGCGGACCCAGAACAGCGCCATCGAGTATGCGCTGATCCTGACCATCCCGGCAGCGCTGGCGCTGATGGTGCTCGCGGTGCCGATCCTGGCCACGCTGTTCGGCTACGGCGAATTCACGCCGCGCGACGTGCGGCTGTCCTCGCAGTCGCTGGTCGCCTACGCGTTCGGGCTGCCGTTCTTCGTGCTGATCAAGGTGCTGGCGCCGGGCTTCTATGCACGCGGCGACATGAGCACGCCGGTCCGGATCGGCATGGCGACGCTGGGCATCAACCTCTGCCTCAACCTCGTCATGATGCGGCCGCTGCAGCATGTCGGGCCGCCGCTGGCGACCAGCCTAGCCTCGCTGGCCAACGCCGCGCTCCTGGCCGCGATGCTGCTGCGGCGCGGGCTCCTGCGCCCGGACCGCGCGATGCTGTCGCGCCTGCTGCGGATGGGGCTCGCGGCCGTCGCGATGGCGGCCTTGCTGGGGCTGCTGGCGCACGGACCGTTCGCCGGGCTGGAGCGCCGGCACGGGCTGGTGCGGGTGCTGTCGCTCGGCGTGCTCGTCGGCGCTGGCATCGCCTGCTATGCGCTGGCGCTGCAGGCGCTCGGCGTCCTGGATCTGCGGACATCGGGCTCCAAAATCATCCGCAGGCTTCGGCGCCGCCCCACCTCCGCCCTCAGGTGACCGTTCCCTAATGAACCAGTGTCGGCACCATCTCGTGCTGACGGATGGCGGCGACCGCGACGTCGCGGTCCTCGGTCAGCGCCATCGGCGTGCCGTCGGCGGCATGGATCGAGAACACGGCGCTGCCGTCGACGGTCACCGGCTTGATGTAGGCGACCTGGCTGACGCCGAGGGCGGCGAGCTCGGAGGCGGTGAGGTGGCGGATGTCGCGGAGGGCGGTGTCGCCAGGGAAACGAGGCGTCGAGCTGTCGCGCATGATGCGGGTCCCTTGAGCTGGAGGCGTCGTCCCGGTCTGGCGACTCGACCTTCCCCATGATGGGTGGATTTGGTTAAGGCCCCGTTTCGGCAACGGGGCGGGTCCGGTCAATCGTCGGCGGTGGCGGCGCGGATGACCCGGGCCGGACGGGCCTGAACGACCTCGGCCCCGGGCCTGGTGCCGTCGCGGGCACGGTCCGGTCCCTTGGCGATCTCGATCCGCTTGACCCGAACCTCGGGCTGCGGCCGCGCCAGGTCGATGTGCAACAGGCCGCTGTCAAGCCAGGCGCCGGTGACGTCGATGCCCTCGGCCAGCACGAAGGCGCGCTGGAACTGGCGGGCGGCGATGCCGCGATGCAGGAAGACGCGGCCCTGCGCGTCGTCGGTCTGACGGCCGCGGATCACCAGCTGGTTGTCTTCCTCGGTGATCTGGAGGTCGTCCATGGAGAAGCCGGCGACCGCGAGCGAGATGCGCAGGCCGGATGGCCCGGTCTGCTCGATGTTGTAGGGCGGGTAGCCGTCGGATGAGGTCTTGGATGCGCGCTCGAGCATCTGCTCGAGGTGGTCGAAGCCTAGGAACATCGGCGAGGCGAACAGCCGTCCTGACATGACGAGCCTCCTCCTTGGAGCGAGACGGGATGCCGGAACCCGAAGCACTCCGACCCCTCCGATATGGCGCGCACCGGCGGTCCCTGCAAGCCGACCCTGGTGCGCCGCCGCCGCCCTCGCTACATCGCGCGCATGAGCGAGCCCCTTCCCGATCCGGCGCCGGACCCGGTGCCAGACCCGGTGCCAGACCCGGCGGTCCTGGAGCCGATGGACATCCTGGTGGCGCCGCATCCGTCGCTGCGCCGCCGGGCCAGGCCGGTGCGGCCGGAGGACCGGGCGCTGCTGCGTGCGCTGCTGCCGCGGATGTACGAGAGCATGTACCGCGCTCCCGGGATCGGGCTCGCGGCGCCGCAGGTGGGGCTTGAGCTGCGGCTGGCGATCGTCGACCTGATGGAGGGCGAGGTCCGGGCGCCGATCACGCTGATCAACCCCGAGATCGTCTGCGCCAGCGACCAGCTCGCGGCGCGTGAGGAGGGCTGCCTGTCGCTGCCGGGGCAGTACGCTGAGGTGGTGCGCCCGGTGGGCGTGCGGGTGCGCTACACCGACCTCGACGGCGGCGGGCACGAGATCGATGCCGATGGGCTGCTCGCCACCTGCCTGCAGCACGAGATCGACCATCTCGACGGCGTGCTGTTCGTCGACCACCTGTCGACGATCAAGCGCAACATGATCCTGCGCCGGCTGGCCAAGGAGCAGCGGCAGAAGGCGTCCGGCGCGGGAGGTTGAGCATGCGCCTGGCGTTCATGGGCACGCCCGACTTCGCGGTGCCGGCGCTGCTGGCGCTGCACGCGGCGGGCCACGAGGTCGCCTGCGTCTATACCCAGCAGCCACGACCGGCGGGACGCGGGCAGCACGTGCGCGCGTCGCCGGTGCAGCGCGCGGCGGAGCGGCTGGGGGTGCCGGTGCGCACCCCGGCCCGGTTGCGGCGCGACCCCGAGGTGCAGGCGGCGTTCGCGGCGCTGGCTCTCGACGCGGCGGTGGTCGCCGCCTACGGGCTGATCCTGCCGCAGTCGATGCTGGACGCACCGGCGCGCGGCTGTATCAACATCCATGCCAGCCTGCTGCCGCGCTGGCGCGGCGCCGGCCCGATCCAGGCGGCGGTGCTGGCCGGCGATGCCGAGACCGGCATCACCATCATGCGGATGGAGGCCGGGCTCGATACCGGCCCGATGCTGTGCCGCGGCGCCGTGCCGATCGGCCCGCGCGACGATGCCGGCCTGGTGCACGACCGGCTGGCGGCGCTCGGCGCGCGGCTGGTGGTGGAGGCGCTGGACGCGGCGCCCGAGCCGGTGGCGCAGGACGAGAGGCTCGCCTGCACCGCGCCGATGCTGCGCCGCGAGGATGGACGCCTCGACTGGCGGCAGGACCCCGCCGCGATCGACCGCCGGGTGCGGGCGATGCACCCGTGGCCGGGCGCCTTCGCCCTGCTGGGCGACGTCGTGCTGAAAGTCGCGGCGGTGACGCCGCTGCCGGGGCGTATCCACGACGCCGTGCCCGGCGAGCTGCTGGACGACGGCCTCGCGGTCGCCTGCGGCGCCGGCGCGGTGCGGATCGACCGTCTGCAATGGCCCGGCCGCGGCATGATGGAGGCCGCCGCGTCGCTGCGCGGACGGCCCCTGCCTCGCGGGACCAGGCTCGGGTGACGCTCCCCGGGCCCGCGCGCTGGGCGCTGCTGCTGGAATATGACGGCACGCCGTTCGTGGGCTGGCAGCGCCAGCGGTCCGAGCTGTCGGTGCAGGCGGTGCTGGAGGCGGCGGCGGCGCGGCTGGACGGCGGCCGACCGGTCGCCTGCACCGCCGCCGGCCGCACCGATGCGGGCGTGCACGCGGCCGGCCAGGTGGCGCACCTGGCGCTGGAGGATCCCGCCCGCCGGCTGACCGCGACCCGGCTGCGCGACGCGCTCAACTTCCACATGCGGCCGCATCCGGTGGCGGTGCTGCGGGCGGCCCCGGTGCCGGAGGGCTGGCACGCGCGCTTCTCGGCGGTCGGGCGGCGCTACCGCTACCGCATCCTGAACCGCGCCGCGCGCCCCGCCCTTGACCGTGACAGGGTCTGGCACGTGAAGCCGCCGCTCGACGTGGCGGCGATGCAGGCTGGCGCCGACCTGCTGCTGGGCCGGCACGACTTCACCAGCTTTCGAGCCAGCGCCTGCCAGGCGAAGAGCCCGCTGCGCACGCTTGACCGGCTGCAGCTGGCGGCGGGCGGCGGGCTGATCGAGATCCACGTCGAGGCGCGCAGCTTCCTGCACCACCAGGTCCGTAACATGGTGGGCACGCTGAAGCTGGTCGGCGAGGGGCGCTGGCCGCCGGAGCGGGTGGGCACGGCCCTGCTGGCACGCGACCGCGCCGCCGCCGGCCCGACCGCGCCGGCGGACGGGCTGTCGCTGATGGCGGTTCGTTACGACCCGGACCCGTTCAGCGGACCTCCGGCATGACCTCTAGCAGCAGCGGCTGCAGCGCCATGCCCAGCAGCGAGGAGCCGGCGACGATCGCCAGCACGGTGAGGGCGGCCTTGAAGCCGCCGATCTCCAGGCCGCGGCGCGCCATGAACCATTGCAGCCACAGGAAGTAGACCATCACCAGCAGCATGACGGCCTGCACCGCCGCCGTCCGGCCGACGCCCGCCTGCATCAGGACCGAGGCCACCAGCAGCGCCGGCACGTAGGCCGGCAGGATCAGCCAGATGCTCCAGACCGAGGCGATGGCGTAGCGGCGCCAGCGCTCGTCGCGGCGCCACAGCCGGGCCATGGCATGCGAGATCACTGGCGGCAGCAGCACGGCGCAGAACGCCAGCAGCACCAGCGACAGGGCCGGCACCGTCGGGCGCTGCGCCAGCAGCAGCGCTGCGGCCACCAGCAGGAAGCCGATCTGCGGCGATAGCCCGGCGAGGAAGCCGTCGCGGCTGTTGTCGAAGCAATCGAAACCTTCGGCGCGGCCCCGCCCGAGCAGCACGAGCCCGCGCACCACGCTGCTGCCGCGCCGTCCGCCCTGTTGCCCGCCCTGCCTGCCACCCTGCTTCCCATCGGGGCGCCTGCGCGGCAGCATCCCGCCCGGCCCGCTCATGCGGCCGGCCCGGACGCCGGCAGCAGGCGGTCCAGCAGGTCGGCATAAATCGTGGACAGCAGCTCGAGATCGCGCACCGGCACGGCCTCGTCCACCCGGTGCATGCTGGCGCCGACCAGTCCGAAATCGGCCACCGGGCAGTAGCGCGCGATGTAACGGGCATCCGAGGTGCCGCCGCCGGTCTCGAAAGCCGGCGCGCGGCCGGTATGGCGCAGGATCGCCGCCGCCAGCGCATCGGCGAGCGGGCCGGGCGTCGTCCGGAAGGCCTCGCCGCCGACCCGGATCTCGAGGGTGGCGCCGGGCGCGTGGCGCGCGCAGATCTCGTGCAGCATCCGCGTCAGCGAGGCGCCATCGTGCCTGTCGTTGAAGCGGATGTTGAGCCGCGCCTCGGCCCGCCCGGGGATCATGTTGCTGGCCGGGTTGCCGACGTCGATGCTGGTCACCTGCAGGCTGGAGGGCTCGAAGTCGGGAGTGCCGTCGTCCAACCGCATCGCAGCGAGCTCGGCCAGCAGCGACAGCAGCCGGTGCACCGGGTTGTCGGCACGCTGCGGGTAGGCGACGTGGCCTTGCACCCCGGTCACCACCACGTGCGCGTTCAGCGTGCCGCGCCGGCCGAGCTTGACGGTGTCGCCGAGCGTTGCGGCGCTGGTGGGTTCGCCGACCAGGCAGTGATCCGGGATCTGGCCACCCGCTTCCATCCATTCCAGCACGCGCACGGTGCCGTCCACGGCCGGCCCTTCCTCGTCGCCGGTGATCAGCAGGCTGATCGAGCCCCGCGGCGGTCCGGCGGCCAGATGGCGCGCCGCCGCCGCCACGAAGGCCGCGATCGCACCCTTCATGTCGCAGGCGCCGCGGCCGTAGAGCACGCCGTCGCGAACGGTGGCCGCGAACGGCGGCGTCCGCCAGCCGGAGTCGCCCGCCGGCACCACGTCGGTATGGCCGGCGAAGCAGAGATGCGGGGAGGCGGTGCCGATGCGGGCGAACAGGTTCGGCGTCGGCGCTGCCGGATCGCCGAACGGCAGGTGCGTCACCGTGAAGCCGAGCCGGTGCAGCGCGTCGGCCAGCACCGCCTGCGCGCCGCCATCCGCCGGCGTCACCGACGCGCAGCCGATCAGGGCACGCGCCAGCGGCAGCGGGTCAGGCGAGCCGATCGGGAGGCTGACGGCCGCGCTCAATCGCGCAGCAGGTCGTTGATCGAGGTCTTCGCCCGCGTGCGCTCGTCGACCCGCTTCACGATCACCGCGCAGGCGAGCGACGGCAGCGCCCGGCCATCCGCTGCCGGCCGCTCCGGCGGCAGCGTGCCGGGCACGACCACCGAATAGGCCGGCACCCGGCCCCGGAACACCTCGCCGGTCGCGCGGTCGACGATGCGGGTGGAGGCGCCGAGGAACACCCCCATCGACAGCACGCTGCCGCGTTCCACGATCACCCCCTCGGCGACCTCGGAACGGGCGCCGACGAAGCAGCCATCCTCGATGATCACCGGCGCCGCCTGCAGCGGCTCCAGCACGCCGCCGATGCCGGCACCCCCGCTGATGTGACAGCCGGCGCCGATCTGCGCGCAGCTACCCACCGTGGCCCAGGCGTCGATCATGGTGCCGGCCCCGATCCAGGCGCCGACGTTGACGAAGCACGGCATCAGCACGACGCCGGGCGCCACGTAGGCCGAACGCCGCACCACTGCCCCCGGCACCGCCCGCAGGCCGGCCGCGGCGAACTCCGCCGACCCCCAGCCCGCGAACTTGACCGGCACCTTGTCGAACACCGCCGCACCGCCGGCGCCTGGCATCGGCACGCTGTCCTGCAGCCGGAACGACAGCAGCACCGCCTTCTTCAGCCAGTCATGCACCAGCCAGCCGGAGTCGGTGGGAACGGCGACGCGCAGGCTGCCGTCGTCGAGGCCCGCCAGCACCCGCTCGACGTCGTCGCGATCGGCGCCGCGTGTGGCGGCGGACAGCGTCGAGCGGCGCTCCCACACGTCCTCGATCCGGCGTTGGAGGTCGTCGTTGGTCATCACGGCGCGGACCATGCTCAGCCGGTCCATCTGTGTCAACGAGAGGCAGCTTCCCCGAAATAAGATGCGATTTACGCTCTCTTCAGCTTTTGGGACGAGACTTCCGTGCAGCGATGAAACAAAGCTGTTCAATGACCACAGATCCGGCGGTTTCCGTCCAGTCCCAGCGCGCAGACGCGGGCGGCGCGATCGATGCGCTGAGCCGGAGCCGCGAGCATTGGCGCGACCTGGCCAGGATCGCGTTCGACCTCAGCTTCGAGACCGATGCCGAGGGCCGTTTCGTGCTGCTGTCGCCCGATCGGGCGTTCGGCTGGCCGACGCAGCCGCTGATCGGCTTGGCCGCCGACGGCCTGCTGCTACAGCCGGCCGGCGTCGCTAGTCTCAACCCGTTCCACAGCCCCTCGCCGCTCCGTCGCCACCACGCGTGGCTGCGCCGCGCCGACGGCAGTGCCGCCAGCGTGCTGATCTCCTCCAGACCGATTCGCGACCCGGACGGCGTGCTCACCGGCGTGCGCGGCGCCGTCGAGGACATCAGCGACCGCGAGGCCCAGGACCAGAGGCTGGCGGACATCCTGCTCTGCCAGCAGACGATGCGCGAGATCGCCCGCCGCATGCGCCGCGCCGTATTGCCGGACACCATCATCGGCATCGGCCTCGACGAGCTGCTCGACGCCACCGGAAGCGGCGGCGGCCTGATCGTCGTCTGCGAGCCGGGACCGCCGCAGGCCGCCCAGCCCGGCGAGAGCGCCCCGCCCGGCCCGGGGCCGCGCGTCCTGCACCGAGCCGGCAGCCCGCTCAAGGTGGCGGACGACATTCTCATTGCCCATGCGGTCGCCACCGCGTCGGACCTGCAGGCACCCTGGACCCGCACCGAAACGCTCTACGGGCACCGGCTCGTCCTGAGCGCGACGGCGACGCGCTTCAGCGACCCGGTCGTGCTGATGCTGTGGCGGGACGAGGCGCGCGACTGGCTCGACGGCGATCCGGACCTCGTTGCCGCCTTACTGGCGACGCTGGGCGGCGTTCTGGAGCACGACCAGGTGCAGCGCGAGCTGGCCCGCCATTCCGGCGCCGACACCCTCACCGGGCTGCTCAACCGCGACAGCTTCGTCATCGAGGTGGGCCGCCGGCTCGACCGGCTCGATGCTGAGGGGCTGGCGGCGACGCTGATGGTGGTGGGACTCGACCGCTTCCGCGAGGTCAACGAACGGAACGGGCCGGAAGCCGGCGACGACGTCCTGCGCCAGGCGGCGCACCTGCTGCGCGAAGCGGTCCGCCCCACCGACCTGGTGGCGCGCCTCGGCGGTGACGTGTTCGCGCTGTGGCTCGACGGCGCCGACCAGTTCGCCGCGGCCGAGCGGGCCGAGGTGATGTGTCAGCAGGGAATCGCCGTGAAGCTCGGCGAGCCGGCGCCGGAGCCGCTCTCGATGCGCGTCTCCGTCGGGTTGGCGACGCGCCCCTGCCGATCCTATGACTCCATCGATGGGCTGCTCGAGCAAGCCCATGCGGCCCTCGGGGCGATCAAGCTCGCCGGTGGCGGCCGCTGGCACTTCTACAACGAGGGGACCGGCGCATGACGCTGTTCCGAGCGACCGCCGCCCGTTCCGATCGCCCGCTTCCATCGGCATCCACGACGATGCCGCAATCGGAGCGCCGGGCGGAGCGTTCCGACGGGGCGATCGCCGCTGCCCCCGGAGGTGCTTCGGCGGCGGCGCCTGCCCAGCCATGGCCCGGCCTGGCGCTGCGGCCGACGGTCTCCGAGCTGGTCGAGCAGATGACTCGCCTGCTCGCGGCCGGGCTGGCGGCAACGAGGCTGGCGGCAACGGGGCTGGCGGCGGCGCCGGAGGACACCGCGCCGCTGGCCCGGCAGCTGCACGAACGGATCATGGCCCGCATCGCCTTATGCCGGGACGCCGTCATCTCTGGCAGGCTGAGCGAACTGCAGCAGGATCAGCGGGCGCGGCTGCGGGCCATCGCCCCGGCGCCCGGTCAGCTCGTCGAGCGCATGACCCCGGAGCTGGATCAGGCCACGCTGCTCGCCCTGCTGAACGAGCCGATGCAGGGTCCGGCGGACACGACAACGGCCCATCTCGCCAGCCAGATTGGCCGGCTCCAGCCCGCCCTGACCGAAGCCGCCCTCGATGCGTTCTATGGGCCGTCGGCGCTCGACCGCTTCGACCGCAGCTGCCGGATGCACTATGCGCGAGCCTTCACCCAAGAGCTGCCGCAGCTCACCCTCTCCGAGGATGCGCTGCAGGCGGCGTGCGGGGCCCTGGCCCTGGAAGACGGCGGGGAACCGAGCCTGCCGCCGCAGCATCGGGAGGCGAGCGAAGCGCTGTTGCTGGAGGCACTGCGACGCGGCGACAATCAGGGGGCAATTCAGATTCTGGCGGCCGCCGCCTTGGTGCCGGTGACCTCGGTCGAGGCGGCCATCACGCTGCGCAGCCGCCGCGGCATGGTCAGCTTGGCCTGGAAGGCCGGATATTCAATGCGCGCGGCCACGCTGATCCAGAGCCAGCTCGCCGGCATCCCGCCAGACCGTGCTCTGGTGGCGACGGCGGACGGAAGCTGCCCGCTCTCGCGGCGGGAAATCCTGTGGCAGATCGGTTTTCTGGCGAGGCGGCTCGGCTAGAGCATCATCCGATCGAACGGACTCGTTCGATCGGATAAAGATGCTCGTCAAAACACCAAGCTAGAGGATGATTCGTAAGCCTAAGCGATCGGATCATCCTCTAGACCGTTAGACCAGGATCAGGCCTTCGGAAGAGCGCCTTCAGGCGGCGCTGATCAGGGTGCCGGGGCCGGCCGAGGTGAACAGCTCCAGCAGGCAGGCATGCGGAATGCGGCCGTCCAGGATCACCGCGGCCTTCGCACCGGCCTGCACCGCCTTCAGGCAGGTCTCGACCTTCGGGATCATGCCGCCGGAGATCATGCCACTGGCGATCCCGCGCCGGGCCTGCTCGGCGGTGAGCTCGGAAATCAGCCGCCGGTTCTCGTCCAGAACGCCGGCGACGTCGGTCAGCATCAGCAGCCGGCTGGCGCTGAGCGCGCCGGCCACGGCGCCGGCAGCGGTGTCCGAATTGATGTTGTAGGTCTGCCCGTCGTCACCGATGCCGACCGGGGCGATCACCGGGATCACCCCGGAGCCGGAGAGCGCGTACAGGATGCGGGTGTCGATCCGCTCGGGCTCGCCGACGAACCCTAGATCCACCACCCGATCGATGTGGCTGTCCGGATCGCGGATCGTGCGGGTCAGCTTCCGCGCATGGATCATGCTGCCATCCTTGCCTGAGATGCCGACCGCCAGCGCTCCGGCCCGGTTGATCAGCTCGGCGACCCGTTTGTTTACCGAGCCTGACAGAACCATCTCGATGATGTCGACCATCGCCGCATCGGTGACGCGCAGCCCATCGACGAAGCTCGAGCGGATATCGAGCCGGTCCAGCATGGAGTCGATCTGCGGACCGCCGCCATGCACGACCACCGGGTTGACGCCGACCAGCTTCAGCAGCGCGATGTCGTGCCCGAACGCCTCCGCCAGCGCCGGGTCGCCCATGGCGTGGCCACCATACTTCACGACGATGGTGTCGCCGGCATAACGGCGCAGGAACGGCAGCGCGCTAGCCAGCACAGCCGCCTGCTCACGCGCCGCCTGTTCCCGCGCCGCCCGGGGTTCGTCGTCGCGTTCACCCATGACAACCCGTCCTTTGCGATGGCGGGATCAGGCTAGCGCGCGGCAGTCGGCGGGGCCATCGCGCCGGCCGAATCCATATGCGGCGAAGCCGGAAGCCCCAGCGGCACCAGCATCGCCCGCAGCTCCGGAATGCCGGCGCCGGTCCCGCTGCTGGTGGTC
>CALMVO010000047.1 GCA_937873205.1 uncultured Acetobacteraceae bacterium | reverse complement strand
GCCGGGCCCCTTGGCATGCTGCCGGCGGCGAACCCCTCCACCGGCCGGGCCGGCGGGGTGGACGAGGACATGCCCACGCCCGGGGTGACGGCGGCACTGGCGGTCGCCAGCCTGATCGGAGCGTTCGCGCTCCTGGTGGTCGAGCGGCATCTGGCGGCGATGGACCCGGAGGGAGCGCCCGAGGCGCCTGGGCTGGCGATGCTGTCGCGGCTGCCGGTGGCGGTGCTGCTGCTGGATGGGGTGGGCGGGCTGCTGCTGTATGGCGGCCTCGGCGCCGGCGCCTATGCCGCCTTGCTGGCGGCGGCGCTCTGCGCGCTGGTGTCGGCCGAGATCACGGTGCGCGCGCTGGCGACGCTGTTCGTGCCGTTCCCGCCGCTGTCCGAGGCGCGTTCGGTGGCGCGCAGCGCGCTGGCCGGTGCACTGGTGCTGCGACGGCCGCGGCCGGTCGCAACGACGGTGCGCGACTGGTTCGGCATCGACCTGTCGCGCAGCTGGGCGATCGCCTTCGTGCGCGCCGCGGCGGCGCCGGTCCTGGTGGTGCTGGTGCTGTTCGGCTGGGGCTTGAGTGGGGTCGAGGCGCTGCGGGTCGACCAGCGCGCGATCTACGAGCGGCTCGGCCGGCCGGTCGCGGTGTTCGGGCCGGGGCTGCACCTGTTCCTGCCCTGGCCGCTGGGCCGGCTCCGGCGGATGGAGCTGGGCGTGCTGCACGACGTGCCGATCACCTTCAGTCCGGCCGATGCGGGCGGTCCGGCCCTGGCCGCCCTGCCCGATGCGGAGGCGCTGCCGGGACCGTCCGAGGACCGTCTGTGGGACGAGACGCACCCCTCCGAGGCGGCCTACCTGGTCGCCAGCCTGTCGCGCGGGCGACAGAGCTTCGAGAGCGTCAACATCGACCTGCGCGTGGTGTACCGGGTGGGGCTCGGCGATGCGTCGGCGCTGGCGGCGGCCTATGCCGCGCAGGACCCGCAGAAGCAGGTGCAGGCGCGCACCAGCCGGCTGCTGGCGCACTATTTCGCCCGGCACACGCTGGCCGGCGTGCTCGGCGCCGACCGCGCCAGCTTCTCGCGCGACATCGGGAACGCGCTGCAGGCGGAGCTGGATGCGGTGCCGGCCGGGCTGCAGGTGATGGCGGTGGTGGTTGAGGCGATCCATCCGCCTCCCGGTGCCGCCGTCGCCTACCACGCGGTGCAGACCGCCGCGGTCGGCGCGCACACCGCGATCGCCGAGGGCAGCGGCTATGCGGTCAGCCGCGAGAGCGACGCGCAGCGCCAGGCCGGGACCGACGTCGACGCTGCGGCGGCGCTGGCGCACGAGGTTGTGGCGGATGCGGACGCGCGCTCGACCGGCTTTGCCGCCGACCGCGCCGCCGACGCCGCCGGTCCGGTGCCGTTCCTGCTGGAGCGCCGGCTGGACCGACTGGTCGCCGGGCTGGCGCACCGGCACGTGCTGATCGTCGATCATCGCCTGGGTGGGCCGGGAGCCGTGGCGCCCCTCATCGATCTCCGGGCCGGGGACTCCGGCACCGCGCCCGCCGAGCTGGCGCCGGCCGCGGACCGTGCCGGGTCGGGAACCGACTGATGGCGCGCCGTCGTTCGCCCGGATATGTCCCTGCCACGGCGTCGGGCCTGACGGTTTTTTAGGGAGCGTGCGTGTTCGGTCACCATCACCACGGCCATGAGGACGGGCATGGCCACGGGCATGATCATGGGCACGGCCACGATCACGGCCCGCACGGGGAGGCGGCCGGGCCGGATCGCGGCGTGCTCCGTCTGCGCCGCTATGGGCGCTTCGGGCTCGCCGGGCTGATCGTCGCAGTGGCGTTTGCGGCGGCCTGCCTCACCGTGGTCGAGCCCGGCGAGGCGCTGGTGGTGACGGCGTTCGGCGACCCGGTGCGGGTGCTGACCGCGCCCGGCCTGGCCCTGCGCTGGCCGGCGCCGTTCGAGTCCGTGGTGCCGATCGACGTCCGGCTGCGCACCACGTCGACCGGGCTGCACGACGTCGGCACCCGGGACGGGCTGCGCATCCTGGTGCAGGCCTACGTCGAGTGGCGGGTGCCGCGCGACCCGGTGCACCTGGTGCAATACCTGCGCTCGGTGCGCAACACGCCGGACGAGGCGGCGGAGCAGCTGCGCAGCTATGCTGGCTCCTCGCTCGAGGTGGTGTCGGCGCAGTTCGACTTGGCGCAGCTGGTCAACACCGATCCGGGCAAGGTGCGGCTCGACGCCTTCGAGGGGGCGCTGCGGGCGCGGCTGGCGCCGCAGGTGCTGGCGACCTACGGCATCGACATCGTGCAGGTCGGCATCGAGCGGCTCACGCTGCCGAGCGATACGCTGGAGGCGACCGTCACGCGCATGACCGCCGAGCGCAACACCGTGGCCGACCGGGTCACCGCCGAGGGCGACCGCGCCGCGTCCAGGATCCGGTCCGACGCCGACCGCGACGCCCGCATCGTGGTGGCGGACGCGCATGCGGAGGCGGCCCGCATCGAGGCCAAGTCCCGCCTGGACGCCGCCACCATCTACGCCCGGGCCTATGCGGCGTCGCCCGAGCTCTACACGCTGCTGCGTTCGCTCGACACGCTGGGCAGCATTGTCGGCGACAACACGCGGCTGATCCTGCGTACCGACGCGGCCCCCTTCCGCGCCTTCGTCGAGGAGCCGGGGACGCCGCCGCAGCCGCCCCTGGTCGCGCCGACCGCCCCGGGAAGGGCGCCCGGTCCCGGTAGGGTGCAATGAGCGGCGCCGCCCGGGCCGGGGCGGCGGACGTCGCCGGCCCGTGGGCGCAGGCGATCGGGCTCGCCTTCCGGGTGATCTTCGCGCTGGTGCTGCTGGCAGCACTGGCCTGGCCGTTCTCGAACATCCGCCAGGTCTCGTCGAACAGCCGGGCGGTGGTGCTGCGGTTCGGGCGCGTCGTGCAGGTGCAGGGGGCCGGGCTGCTGCTGGCCTGGCCGCGTCCGATCGAGCGCGTGGTGTTCCTGCCGGCACCGGAGCGGCAGCTGGAATATTCGTTCGGGCCGCTGCGGCCGCCGGCCGACAGCGGGTCGGCGGCTGCGCAATGGACCGTCGTCGACGACATCCGCGAGGACGCGGCGTTCTTCATGACCGCGGACGGCATCGTGCACCTGACCGCGACCTTGTTCTACCGGATCACCGACCCGGCCGACTATATGCGGCAGGTGGTGCACGTGCCGGCCGCTCTGAGCGCGCTGACCATGGCCAGCCTGGTCTCGCTGGTTGCCGCGCGCGATACCGACACCCTTGTGGTCACGCGCAGCGACAGCGAGCTCAGCGACGCCGACCGCGGCCGGCGCGAGCGCATCCGCTCCGACCTGGTCGCCGGCATCGACCGCCGGCTGCTGGCGCTGCAGGACCAGGGGGCCGGGATCGGCGTCGAGGTGACGCGGGTCGATCTCGGCATCGCGCTGCCCGGCGATGTCAAGACCGCCTTCGACGGCGTACTCGTCGCTGGCCAGCAGGCGGATGCCGGGGTGGCGGAGGCGCGCAGCAAGGCGATCCGGATCCAGCAGAAGGCGCAGCAGGACTCTGCCACGATCCTGGCCGACGCCAACGCGGCGGCCGCCGAGCGCACCAGCGCCGCGACGGCGCGCACCGCCTCCATAGATACGTTGGCCACGGCGACGGGCGGGCTGTCCGGCGACGCGCTGCTGACCAAGCTCTACAACGACCGCATGCAGGCGATCCTGCATCGCGCCGGCTCGGTCGAGGCCTACGATCCCGCGACTGGGGCCCGGCTGCTGCTGCCTGGGCGGACGCCGTGAGGAGCGGGCGATGAGCGGAGTGGCGATCGAGGGCGGCGGCCCCGCTTCCGGCCCGTCGCTGGGCGGACTGCTCAGCCTTGGCGAGCGGCGTACGCTCGGCGTGCAGCTGACGCTGTCGATGTTCACCGCCGGCCTGCTGGTGATGGCGGCTGGCCTGCAGGTGCTGCTGCCGGGGCGCGGCGAGCTGGTAGCGCTGGTGGCCGGGCTGGCGGCCCTGCTGGTGGCGGTGCCGGCGCTGGCGGCGGCCTGGCACAGCCTGCGCCATCCGGACCTGCACGGGCTGACCGACCAGCTCGTGGCGCTCGCCGTGCTGGCCTGCTGGGCGGAGGGCGACCTGTTCACCGCCGCCCTGTTGCCGCTGGTGATGACGGTGGGCCACGTGCTGGAGGAGCGGTCGCTGATCGGCGGCCAGGAGGCGCTGCGGGCGCTGCGCCGGCTGACCCAGACCAGCGCCCGCCGGGTGCTGGCGGACGGCGGCGTGGAGGAGGTGGGGACCGCGGCGCTTCGCGTCGGCGATGTCGTCCAGCTTCGCGCTGGCGACCGCATGCCGGCGGACGGCGTCGTGCGCGACGGGCAGTCGAGCATGGACAACGCGCCGATCACCGGTGAGTCCGTACCGGAGGAGGTGGCGCCGGGATCGGCGGTGTTTGAGGGCTCGATCAACCTGTCCGGGCTGCTGCTGGTCGAGGTCGAGCGGATCGGCGACAGCACCACGCTGGGCCGGGTGATCGGGCTGATGCAGCAGGCGGAGCGGGCCAAGCCGCCGGTGACGCGGCTGCTGGAGCGCTATGCCGGCGCCTACATGGTGCTGGTGCTGCTGATCGCGGCTGGGGTGTGGTTCGCCACCGGGCTGGTTTCCACATCGCTGGCGGTGCTGGTCGCGGCCTGCCCGTGCGCGGTGGTGCTGGCGGCGCCGGCAACCTCGGTGGCGGCACTGGCGGTGGCGGCGCGGCACGGCATCCTGGTGAAGAGCGCCGCCTTCCTGGAGCAGCTGGCCACGGTGAATTCGGTGGTGCTGGACAAGACGGGCACGGTCACGCTGGGCGAGCTTCGCCTGGTCGGGATGGCAGCCGAACCGGGGGTGACGCAGGAGGCGCTGGTGGCGCGGGCGGCAGCGCTGGGGTCGGCCAGCACGCATCCGGCGTCGCGAGCGCTGGCGGCGCTGGTGCCGGAGGGGGAGCGCCTCCCGCTGCGCGAGCTGCGCGAGCTGCCGGGCTTCGGGGTGGCCGCCGAGGGTGCCGGCGGATCGCTGGCTATGGGACGGCCGGAGCTGTTCGACGATCTCGGCATCGCGGCCCCGCCGCCGCCCGATCATGACGGGCCGATCGCCGGCCTGGCGGAGGACGGCCGCTTCATCGGCTGGATGCTGCTGGCGGATGAGCCGCGTCCGGAGGCGGAGGCGGCGCTGGAGGATCTGCGCCAACTCGGGCTGCGTCGAATGCTGCTGCTCACGGGCGACCGGACGCCGGTCGCGCGGCGCATCGCCTCGCTGCTGCGGATCCCCGAGTTCCGCGCCGAGGCGCTGCCGCACGAGAAGCTCGACCGCGTGCTGGCCGAAACCAGGGCCGGGTTCCGGCCGATGGTGGTGGGCGACGGCATCAACGACAGCCTGGCGCTGAAGGCCGGCGCGGTCGGCGTCGCCATGGGCGGCCACGGCACCGATGCGGCGCTGGCCTCGGCCGACCTGGTGCTGATGACCAGCAACCTGCGCCGCCTGGCGACCTGCGTGCGGCTGAGCCGGCGCTGCCGCACCACCATCCACGTCAATGTCGGGCTCGGGCTCGGCTGGACCGCGGCGATCATCGGTTTGGCTGCAGCCGGTGTGCTGGGACCAAGCGGTGCATTGATCGCGGCGGTCGCGCATAACGTCGGCACGCTGGCGGTGATGGCGAATGCCGGCCGGCTGCTCAAGTTTCAGGAGGCATAATGAGCATGTCAGACTCTCCGATCGGTGTACCGGATCTCGTTATACGGCCGGACGTGGCGCCGACGGCCGAGCCGGCGGAGACCGCGCGGGACGGCTCGGCCGCCCGTCGCCCGGGAGACCCGGCGCCGGCGCCGTCGTCGGACGGGGCGCCGATCTTCTCGACTGATCCGCTGGAGTAGGGAGGCCAGGGGCTTCGCCGCGTGGCTCACTGATCACCGAGCGCGGCACTGCGAGATTGCGATTGCTCCCGATGCCGTCTTGCCGGCCTAATCGAGCCGGGAACGGGAGTGGGGCCATGCCGATAGCATCGATCCTTGCGGCGAAGGGCAATGCGCTCGTTCGGGTCAGCCCCGAGACCCCGATCGCCGCCGTGACCGAGATCCTGCACAGGAACAATATCGGTGCGGTGCTGGTCATGCGCGGCGAGGAGCTGCTGGGCGTGCTGTCGGACCGCGGCATCGTCCGCGCGATGGCGCTGAATCCCGCCGGCGTCAGGGCGATGCCGGCGGAGCAGGCGATGAAGCCCCGCCGATACGAGACCACGCCGTCGGCCACGCTCGAGGATGCGCTTCGGCTGATGACCGAGCACCATGTGCGCTACCTGCCGGTATTCGATGCCGGCTTGCTGGTCGGCGTGGTCAGCATCGGCGACGTCGTCGCCGAGCTGCTGGACCGCAAGAGCGCCACGGTGGAGAGCCTGACCGCCTATATCGGCCAGGCCTGAAGCATGATCCGCGTCAGGCGACGCGGACCTTGGCGATGAAGCTGTTCACCTCCGAGGACAGGGCCTCCGCCTGCCGCGACAGGTCTCCAGCGGCGCCCAGGACCTGGGTGGCGGCGGCCCCTGTATCGTTGGCTGCCCGGCTGACGCCGGCGATGTTGCTGCTGACGGTCTGGGTGCTGGACGCCGTCTGCTGCACGTTGCGGGCGATCTCGGCGGTGGCGGCCCCCTGCTCCTCGACCGCGGCGGCGATCGAGGTGGTGATGGCGCCCACCTCCTCGATCATGCCGGAGATCTGCCTGATCGCCTCGACGGCGCTGTTGGTCGCCTGCTGCACCTGGGCGATCTGGCCGCCGATCTCGTCGGTCGCCTTCGCTGTCTGCTGCGCCAGGCTCTTCACCTCGGAGGCGACCACGGCGAAGCCCTTGCCGGCGTCGCCGGCGCGGGCGGCCTCGATGGTGGCGTTCAGCGCCAGCAGGTTGGTCTGGCTGGCGATGCTGTTGATCAGCGCCACCACGTGGCCGATCCGGTCGGCGCTTTCGGCCAGCGCCTGCACGGTGTCGTCGGTGCGCCGAACGCTGACGACGACCTTGTCGGTCAGTGTCGCCGATGCCGTGACCTGTCGGTTGATCTCGGTGATGGACGAGGCGAGCTGCTCCGAGGCGGACGCCACCGTCTGCACGCCGATGCCGGACTCCTCGGCCGCGCGCGCCACCGCGGAGGCCTGCTGGTCGGTCTGCGCCGCACTCCCGGTCATGGAGCGGGCGGTCGCCTCCATCTCGGTCGCGGCGGACGCGAGGATGGTCACGGTGCCGCTGATCTGGCGCTCGAAGTCGCCGATCAGGCCTTCGAGCTGGTTCGAGCGCTGCTGCCGGACCTGCTGCTCGGACGCATGCTCGGCCGCCATGCGGTCGGCCTTGATCATGTTGTCCTTGAACACCTGCACGGCGCCGGCCATGGCGCCGATCTCGTCGCCGCGACCGACGCAGGGGATGACCGTCGCGAAATCACGCTCGGCCAGGCGGCGCATGGCGGCCGTCATGCCGGCGATCGGCCGCGCGATGTTGCGGATCAGCCCGAACGCCGTGATCAGGCTGAGCGCCAGCACCAGCAGGCTGCCGACCACGACCATCCACCAGGTCGAGTGATAGACGTCGCGGCTGCGCTGACCGGCGGCCGTGCCGTATTTCTGGTTGTAGGACAGGTCCCAGCCCGCGAACTGTGACAGAGCCTGGAAATCGGCCATGGACTTTCCAGAATACAGCTCATGCGCCGCCCTCTCCTGGTTGGCATCCTTTTCGGCGGTGATTTGCTGCAGGTCCTGCTTGTATTCCGGCCACACCCTGTCAAAGACGGTGTTGTACTGCTGGCGCTCCTCGCCCGCGTCGATGCTTTTCTCGTAGTTGGCGCGTGCCGCGTCGACCGCCGCGACCGCGGCGCGGAGGCCGTCCGCCACCGTCCGTCGCTCGGCCAGATCAGACGGGAGGCTCAACATGTCCCTGGCCTCCCAACGGCGGACGGTGCCGACTGCCATCCCCAGGGTCGCCGCGGACATGGTGCTCGGCAGATAGTTGTCGCGCACCTCGGCCGTTGCGTTGTCCATCGCCTGCATCCGCTCCAGTGTCAGAGCCGCGATGCCCATCGACAGCACCGTGAGGAAGGCAAATCCGGCAGTGAGTTTAGAGCCCAGACTCAATCTGATACCACTGGGCCGAGTCCCCGCCGCTTCTACCGGATTGCTCTGCATCGTACGGCTCCTGTTCATGATCTCGGCGAGCATGAACAGGATTGGTGAAGGATTGGTTGACCCGCGGAGACCTCCGCAGGAGGCGGCTACACCATGATACTGTCGGTTGCCGCGCAGAACGCCTTCATATCGGAGGCGGAACCGACGGTGATGCGCGAGCGGGTGGGCCAGATCGGCCAGCTGCGGCCGATGTCAATCTGACGGGCCGCGAACGCGGTCTTCATCTGCGCGGCCGGCTTCTGCCAGTCGACCATGAACATGTTGGCGTCGCTCGGCAGGGTGTGCAGGCCGCGCGAGGCCAGGTGCGCCATGGTCGCCTGGCGGACCTCGATCATCTCCTGGCGCCGGGCGGCGATATCGGAGGCGAGTAGGACGCCGGTGCCGCCGGTGGCCAGCGCCACCACCGAGAGCGCCCCGCTCTGCATCTGGCCGTCATAGCGCATCATCCTCGCGTGCAGGTCGGGGCGGGCCATGCTGAGGCCGAGCCGGAGGCCGGCCATCCCGAAGATCTTCGAGAAGGTGCGCAGCACCACGACGTCCTTGTTCTGCGCCACCAGGTAGGCCGCACTCGGGGCGCCGGCGAAGTGCAGGTAGGCCTCGTCCACCAGCACCATCGAGCCGGCCGGCTTGTTCTCGACCAGCCAGGCGATGTCCGCGAGCGGGGTGATCGTGCCGGTCGGGTTGTTGGGCGAACACACGTAGTAGAGGCCGGCGTTCGGGTCGGCCGCCACCATCGCGCGGACGTCGACCGCGTAGCGGTTCTCCGGCCGCAGTGGCACCCTGGTGACCTTGATCTTGAGATACTCGCCGACCTTCCAGGCTTCCTCGAAGGTGGGGTCGGCGGTCACCAGGCCGCGCCCCGGTGAGCAGAACGTCACCACCGTGCGGGCCAACGGGTCGCTGGAGCCGGGCCAGGGCAGGATGTGGCTGATCGGCACCTGCTCGACCGCGGACACGTTGGCGATCAGGGTCTGCCGCAGGTCGCCGGGCTCGTAGCGGTTGCCGTGCTGGACCATCGCGGCGCCGGCGGCGGCAGCCTTGGGGAAGGGGCCGGTCCAGCACTCGTTGCTGCCGATCCGGATCATGCCCGCCTTGTCCGGCTTGCTGCCGGCGATGGTGGGAGTCGTCGTGGCGAGGGCGGCGCGGCCCGGCACCGCGAGCGCGCTGCTGGCGGCCACTGCCTGAAGACCGAGCAGGGCGGAGACGCGCCCAAGCTGCCGGCGGGAATAGCCCCGCTCCAGCAGGTCGTCTTTTGCGTCTTTCGAGAGCAATGTCGTCATCGCGATCCTCGCCTGCATCATGAATGGGCAAGATGCTGGTCAGGGAGATCGCGGTCAACGAGAAATCCCGGCGTCGGGATCAGGTGCTGCGGACCCGAAGACCGGTGCCGATCAGCGTGCGCAGGATGCGCGAGCCCGCGCGGAGCGAGCCGGACAGGTTGCCGGCGACCTTCGAGTTGCCGGCGATGCGGCATCGATAGGGCACCGGCACCTCGCGGATGCGCAAGCCTGCCGCGGCGGCCCGGATCTGCATCTCGAGGTTCCAGCCATAGGTCATCTCGCGCATGCCGAGCCGCTCCAGCGTCTCGATGCGGAGTGCCCGGAACGCGCACATGTCGCGGTACCGGGTGCCGGTGAGCAGGCCGACCGCCAGGCCGACGGCATGACCGGCCAGGACCTGGTGCGGGCCCATGCTACCGGGCGCGCGGCCGGCGCGGCTGCGCCAGGCCAGCACGAAGTCGGCGCTGCCGTCCGCGACCGGGCCGGCGATGCGGCCGGCGAGCTCGCCGCAATCGCTGCCGTCGCCATCCAGGAACAGCACGATCTCCGCACCCAGCGCTTTCGCACGCTCCGCACCGCTCAGGCAGGCGCGGCCGTAGCCGCGGCGGGCCTCCCGCAGCACTTCGGCGCCGCCGGCCTCGGCCTCGGCGATGGTACCGTCGGTGCTGCCGCCATCGACGACGATCACGTGCCCGACCAAGCCGCGCGGCAGCCGCGCCACCGTGGGGCCGATGGCGCCCGCCTCGTTCCAGGTCGGGATGACGGCGGCGATCTGCGTCGGCTCGGCCAAGTCAGAGGCTCCAGCGCAGCCCGCAGCCCTGGCAGGGCTTCGGCGGTTCGTCGCCGAGCAGGTTCTCGCGGAAGCTCTTGTAAGCGTCGCCGTTCCAGATCTCGCGCAGCGTCTGCTGGCTGGCGTTGCCGAGCGTGTAGCTCTCGTAGCCGCGGGCCGAGAACGGCGCGATGCAGCAGGGCAGCGACCGGCCATGCGCGGTGAAATACATCAGCGACCAGGGCCGGCGGCACAGCGACCAGGGCTGGCTGTCGTCGGCGCGCTTCAGGCTGAGGCCGGGCTCGGTGGCGCCCGACGCGTCGATGGTGACGCCGAGCTCCGCACCCACCGCCTCGGCGGCGGCGATGATCGCCTGCTCCTCGGCCACGGTCTGCTCGAACAGCGAGTTGTCGGCGCGCGCCATGCCAAAGCCGGTCTCGTCGAACACCAGCCGCTGCAGGTGCACCTCGCGCACGCCCATCTCGGCGGCGAGGCGTACGAACTCGGGCAGCTGCTGCACGGTCTCCTTGAGGCCGGTGAGCCACAGCGAGACGCGGGGCGTGGTGGCGCCGGCGCTGCGCTGGTAGTCGGTAAACAGCCGCACGTCGCGCACGATGCGGTCGAAGAAGTCCTTGCCGCGTACCTGCTCGTAAGTCTTGGCGTCGGCTGCGTCGAGCGAGACGCGCAGCTCGTCGAGGCCGGTCGACACCAGCTCGGGAAACTTGCGCGGGTTCATCAAAGTACCGTTGGTGTTGAACAGCACGTAGACGCCGCGATCCTTCAGGTAGCGCACCATCTGCGGCAGCTCGCGCACCAGCATCGGCTCGCCGACGCCGTGCAGCACCGCCCGCTTCAGGCC
Source organism: uncultured Acetobacteraceae bacterium (assembly GCA_937873205.1). Taxonomy (GTDB): domain Bacteria; phylum Pseudomonadota; class Alphaproteobacteria; order Acetobacterales; family Acetobacteraceae; genus Lichenicola. The sequence goes on along the minus strand of CALMVO010000047.1, from coordinate 36,635 downwards.
CGGAACCTGGTCCACGATCTTGGTGAACAGCTCCCAACTCATGTCCGCCGGCGGCTCCAGCTCCTCGAAGGTGCGCGGGCAGGTCTCGCACAGCAGGTTGCAGCGGTTGGTGACCTCCAGATAGAGGCAGACGGGGGGCGCCACCGCATCGACCGAGCGCTCGGGCGCCACCTGCTCGAAATAGCGGCGCGGGTCAGCCGCCGCGGCGATCGGGGTGATGACGGTCATGCGAGGTTCCTTGAATCAAGGGCGGGAAGCATGGGGCGGCACAGGTCGAGCGCCGCCAGGGCAAGCGCCGGCCCGTAGATCAGAGACGGCCAAAAGAAGAACTCGTTCCACGGGCTGAGATAGAGCAAAAGCGGCGCCGCCGACATCCAGATCAGGCTGCGCGCGGGTGCCACCACCGCGAACATCGCGAGGTAGGGGAAGTACCACGGGTAATGCGGGGTCAGCAGCAGCATGAAGCCGATCGCCAGCACGCCGGCGCGTTGGCAGACCTGGACGATATCGGTCTCCATGCGCCTAGCATGGTGGCCCGGCAGACGGCCCGGAAGCGCCACCCGTAGCGCGTAGAGACCGAGCGCCGCGGTGCCGAGCGCCAAGTAGGCGGCATTGGCCCAGCCTGGCAACGGCAGCAGGCGCTGCAGCCCGGCCAGCAGCCAGATGCCGCTGCCGTGGCTCAAGCCCTCCTCCCTGCCGTAGCTGGACAGGAAGCCGAGCACCTTGGCGCCGACATCGAGATAGAATGCGTAGAACAAGACCATGATGGCGGCTGCGGCGATCGGCATGCGCCAGCGCCAGGGCCGCCAGATCGCGGGCGCCACCACCACCGGAAGGAACTTGACCAGGATGGCCGCACCCAGCATCGCGCCGGCCCAGCCGTCCAGGCGGAGTGCCCGGCAGAGCAGGGTCACGCCCAGCAGCCCGATCGCCAGCGCGTCGACGTGGCCGTTGCCGGCGTAGCACCAGGCCGCCAGCGGGTTCCAGGCGTAGATCAGCACGCGCGCCGGCGGCAGGCCAGCCAGCACGGTCAGCCGCCACAGGCAGGCAACCGCCAGCAATTCGAAGGCGACCATGACCGTCTTGATGGCGAGCGGCGTCTGGGCGATCGCCGCCACGGCGCGGAACACCAGCTGCGTCGTCGGCGGATAGATCGTGGGCGCGTATTCACGGCGGTTCACGTGCGGGTAGATCGCTTGGTCGCGCAGGCGGGCCAGCGCCGGATCGGCCGGGATGTAGCGGTAGGGGTTGATGCCGGCCAGCTGCACGCGGCCGTCCCAGACATAGCGATAGAGGTCGCTGGACAGGAACGGCGGCACCGGCAGCAGCGGCAGGCGCATGGCCAGCGCCACGCCCAGCACCAGCCAGATCGTGCCGGGTCTGCCGGGCCGGCGAAGCACGACGGCGCAGGCCAGGAAGTACACCAGGCTGGCCGCGGCCAGCAGCTCGACGAAGACCCGGACCCGCCAGCCGGAGCCGATGCTGGGCGCGCCCGGCCGGTGCACCAGCAGGCCGGCGCCCACCAGAGCCAGCAGCAGCAGGCCGAGCGCCGTCAGCAGGCGCTCCGGCATCGCCAGTCGGGCCGGCGCGCCCAGGACGGCGGTGCTCACGCGGCCGCCGCCAGGCGTTCGCGGAGGCCGAGCCGTTCGATCACGGCGCGGGTGGCGGGGGCGGGATGGCCGCCATCGTTCGCATCCAGCGTGCGCAGCAGCCGCAGCAGCGACGGCCCGTCGTCGACGTCGAACCAGGCGGGAAGCTGCGCCAGCTCAAGGCCGGCTCCGGCGATCCGCGCCCGGGTCTGTTCGGCGACGTCCTCGGTGCTCCAGGCGACGCCGGCGAACAGTGCGGCGTGCGCCCGCTTCATGCCGAGCAGGTAGTAGCCGCCATCCTCGGCCGGCCCCAGCACGACGCGTTCGCCCGAGCGCGCCAGGAGCGCCTGCGCCCGCAGCAGGTAGTCGGTGGGTAGCGTCGGTCCGTCCGAGTTCAGCACGCAGACGGCGCCGTAGCCGCGGGCGAGCAGCGCGCGGGTGACGTCGAACAGGCAGCTGCCGAAGCCGGCGATGCCGGGCGGCATCTCGCCGCTGCCATCGGCCAGCACGAGTCGTGTTCCCGCTGCCAGATGGCCGTCGAACAGCGCCTCCAGCCCGGCCGGCGCATAGGCGACGTAGGCGTGGATCGGCGCCCGTGCCGCGGCCAGGGCAATGTTCTCCGTGGTGTCCCGCAGGAACGCGGCACTCAGTGCCGCAGCGGTCTCGGGCGGCACCGTCGGGCTGAGCCGGGTCTTGGACCGGCCGGCCTGGGGCACCTTCGCCATCACGGCGATCGCGCAATGCGCACCGAGATCGGCGCTCATCACGGCACGGCCGCGCGGGCGCCCCATGAGCAGCGTCCGGATGCCAGGAGGCGCTGACGTTCGGGCTGGGCGGCGCTCATCGCAGGACCTCCGGGGCGGCTGGGCAGGGCATCGAACCCGTGCCGGCAAGGTGCAGCAAACCCGGCAAAAGCGGCAGTATTGCGGCTTCCCTCGAGGCCTCCAGCGACGGTCCTTCGTCGGCAGGCGGGACCGGTTACACGTCGGACGCCGCCGCCGTCCGCATCAGCGTGCGGACGTGGGCGGCGACGCAGCGGCCCAGGGCCGGCAGGTCGTAGCCGCCCTCCAGCAGCGAGACGAGGCGCCCGCCGCAATGGCGCGCGGCCAGCGCCTGCAGGCGCTCGGTGATCCAGACGAAATCGTCCTCGTCCAGCTCAAGCTGGGCCAGCAGGTCGTCGCGATGCGCGTCGAAGCCGGCGGAAACGATCAGCAGCTCGGGCGCGAAGCGGTCCAGGGCGGGCAGCAGCCGCTCGGTCCAGCCGGCGCGGAACCCGGCGCCGCCGGTCCCCGGTGCCAGCGGCAGGTTGGCGACGTTGCCCGCAACGCCCCGCTCGGAGGCAGCCCCGGTGCCGGGATAGCAGGGCGACTGGTGGCTGCTGGCGAAGAACAGGTCGGGGTCGGACTGCATGATCGCCTGGGTGCCGTTGCCGTGATGCACGTCGAAATCGGCGATCGCGATCCGGCGCAGGCCCCAGCGGTCGCGGGCATGAAATGCCGCGACGGCGGCGCTGCCGAACAGGCAGAACCCCATCGCCTGCGCCGGCTCGGCATGATGGCCGGGCGGGCGGATGGCGGCGAAGGCGGCACCGGCGGTGCCGTCCATCACAGCGTCCACCGCGGCGCAGGCGGCGCCGGCGGCCCGGCGCGCGGCCTCGGCGCTGCCCCGGCTCATCACGGTGTCTGGATCGAGACGCACGGCGTCCCCAACCTCGGGCAGGATCGACAGGATGCGCCTCACATACCGTGGCGAATGGGCGCGCTCCAACTGCGCCGACGTCGCGGAGGCCGCGTCGAGACGGCGCAGCGGCGCGAACTCTGGGCCGGCTAGGGCGTCCAACGCCGCCTGCAGCCGCGCCGGACATTCCGGATGGCCCGGACCCGGGTCGTGGTCAGCGCAGGCGGGGCTGGAGAGCAGGGCAACGATCATCGCCCGCAGCATGACGGGGGCGGGCGCGCCGGCGCAAGCGAGTCGGCCGGTCGCGGACGAGCTTGACCGGAGTCGACACATCTGCCCGAGTTCGCGCATGACGCTCCCCGACGCCGCGCCCGACATCCTGCTCGCCCCCTGGACCACGCCGTTCGAGGCGCCGCCCTTCGACCTGATTCGGCCGGAGCAGTTCGTGCCCGCGTTCGCGGTGGCGATGCGGACGCACCTGGCGGAGGTCGCCGCGATCGCCGACAGCCCCGAGCCGCCCGACTTCGCCAACACCATCGAGGCGCTGGAGCGCAGCGGCCGCGCGCTGGGGCGGGTGGGGGCGGTGTTCTCCAACCTGGTGCTGAGCCTGGGCGGGCCCGAGCTGGAGGCGGTCGACCGCGAGATGTCGCCGCTGCTGGCGCAGCACGGCATGCGGGTCTCGCTCGATGCCGGTCTGTTCGCGCGGGTCGACGCCCTGCATGCCGGCCGCGCGGCACTTGGGCTGGAGACCGACCAGATGCGGCTGCTGGAGCGGATGCATCGCGGCCACCTGCGTAGCGGCGCCGGGCTGGCGCCGGCGGCGCGGGCACGGATGAGCGCCATCTCGGAGCGGCTGGCGATGCTGCACACGCAGTTCGGCCAGAACGTGCTGCACGACGAGAAGGCGTGGCATCTCGGCGTCGGTGCGGGCGACCTCGCCGGACTGCCGGACTTCGTGCGCGACGGCGCCCGGCAGGCGGCGGCGGATCGCGGGCTGGACGGTCATGCGATCACGCTGTCGCGGTCGTTGATCGAGCCGTTCCTCACCTACTCAGACCGGCGCGACCTGCGGCGCGTGGCCTACGAGGCCTGGACGCGACGCGGCATGCATGAGGGGCCGCACGACAACCGCGTGCTGATCCCTGAGATCCTGGCGCTGCGGGCCGAGCAGGCGCGCCTGCTCGGCTATCCGGACTTCGCCGCCTTCCGGCTCGCCGACACCATGGCCGGCACGCCCGAGGCGGCGGAGGGACTGCTGCGGGAGGTCTGGGAGCCGGCACGGCGCAAGGCGGCAGCCGAGCGGGACCGGCTGCTGGCCGTGGCGCGGTCGGAGGGTCACAACGGCACACTGGAGGCCTGGGACTGGCGCTACTACGCAGAGCGCGTGCGCGCAGCCGACTATGCCGTCGATTCAGCGGCGATCAAGCCGTACTTCGTGCTGGAGCGCATCCAGCAGGCGGCGTTCGACACCGCCGGCCGGCTGTTCGGGCTGGAGTTCATGCCGCGGCCGGACGTGCCAGTCTATCATCCGGACGTGCACGCCTACGAGGTCCGGGACGCGGCCGGCCATGTCGGGCTGTTCCTGGCCGATCACTACGCCCGTGGCGACAAGCGGTCCGGCGCGTGGATGAGCAGCTACAGGGACCAGGAGGCGTTCGACGGCGCGGTGGCGCCGATCATCGTCAACAACAATAATTTCGTGAAATCAACGCCGACGCTGCTGAGCTTCGACGACGCCCGCACCCTGTTCCACGAATTCGGACACGCCCTGCACGGGCTGCTGAGCCAGGTGCGCTATCCGCTGCAGTCCGGCACGTCGGTGAAGCGCGATTTCGTCGAGTTCCCCTCGCAGGTGTTCGAGCACTGGATGGAGCTGCCCGAGACGCTGCGGACTCACGCGCTGCACCACGAGACCGCGGCCCCGCTGCCCGACGCGATGATCGAGCGGCTGCTGGCGGCACGGGGCCACAACCAGGGTTTCGGCACCGTCGAGTTCACCGCCTCGGCGCTCATCGATCTGGCGCTGCACCGCCACCAGGATCCGGCCGGCATCGACATCGAGGCGTTCGAGCGAACGTTTCTCGAGGAGATCGGCATGCCGCCCGAGATCGGCCTCCGGCATCGTCCGGCGCACTTCCAGCACCTGTTCGCGGGCGGCGGCTACGCGGCCGGCTACTACTCCTACATGTGGTCGGAAGTGCTGGATGCGGACGGCTTCGACGCCTTCCGGGAGGCGGCCGACCCGTTCGATCCGCTGGTGGCGGCCCGCCTGCGGACGGTGCTGAGCGCCGGCGACACGGAAGATCCGATGCGGCTCTATGTCGGCTTCCGCGGCAGGCCGCCGAGCCTGGCGGCACTATTGGAGGGTCGTGATCTGATCGCGGCGTGATCCCGATCCCGGCCCCGGTCACGGGGGCGACATCACGTCGCTGGATCGTCCGACGCGGTCCGCGACGATCGCCGTCGGACGGGTCGGCCGTCCGCAATCGCCCTCGGACGGGTCGGCCGTCCGCACCCGATAATCACGGTCTACTCACGATGCGACCGGAATAGGGTCGATATCGTCGTGACTCACGGGTCCGAATGATGTGGCAAGCCCCGCAACGAGTCTGCTAAGGCCTTGCGCGATTATAGAGATCGAGGATCTGGATGAACCGTACATTCTCAATCGGACGCAAGACGTCGCGAACCTGTACCTCGGCGATCGCGCAAGTCGGTGGCGCGGCCCTGGTCCTCGCGGCGGTGGCGGTTCCGCTGCGTGCGTCGCATGCGGATGGCATCTCGCTGGCGATCCCGTCCAATGCGCCGAGCCTGCTGTCGTTCCAGGCCGCCGCGATCGGCACCAACAACCCGATCTATGCGACGGATTACGGGCTTGTGCCGCTGACCGACGCCGCCGGCAACGAGGTGACGGAGGCGACCGCGACCGGTGTCGGCGCGACCGCCTACCTCGATCCGGTCGGCAACGTCATCGTCGCCTATGCCTGGGACGAGACGCCGGCGGAGGACAACCTCAGCACGGCGATCATCTCCGGCTACGGCCCGTCGATGGCCCCGGGCTACGGAGACGCGGTGACGTTCCTGAAGACGGCTGAGGCCGCCGCGGCGGCCCAGGGCATTCCAGTCTCGAAGATCTACCTGACCGGCTTCTCTCTGGGCGCCATGCTGGCCTCGTATGTCGGGTCGCAGACCGGGCTGCCGGGCGTTGCCTATGCCGCGTGCGGCATCCCTGACTATACGGCGCCGGCGACCGTCGCCAACAACTTCATCAGCTTCGTCGAGGCGAACGATCCGGTCGCCCAGTACGGCACCGACACGCTCGAGAGCGCCAGCTCGAAGGTGGCGAACCCGCACATGGACCATTACGGGACAGTAATTGTCATGGAAGCGCCGGGCGCGGAGGAGATGCAGTTCACGTCGAACATCACCGGCTTCACGCTGCCGGAGTTCTTCGCCGGCACGCTGCCGGTCCCTGCGGACCAGGTCGCGGTGGTCGAGGGCGAGTACTACGACCTGCTCACTCCGAACCACCAGATGAACCTCTACAACCCCGACACTTACACGCTGGCCCGCTCCTACGGGATCGATCCGGCCGCACCCTAAAGGCGACAACGCCGTCCGGATCAGCTCAGCCCGGCGGCGCGAAGACCAGCATGGTGATGTCGATGCCGACGCGGTGCATCGACGATGCCGGTCCGAGCGACGCCAGGCTGCCCAGGAAGCTGGACAGCGTGTAGGGGTCGTTCTGGCCGACGGTGCCGTGCACCGCCAATACCCGCGCGCCGGCGGCGAGGCGGGCGCTGGCAGCGGCGACGTCGGTGGTCCAGTCGTCGGTGGTCAGGTGGTAGCCGCTGCGGGCCAGGTAGACGTTCATCATGCCGACCGTGGCCGGGTTGTCGGTGACCAGCAGGTCGCCGGGGCGGTGGTCGCGCAGGAGCTCGGCGGCGGCCTGGTTCCAGAGCGGCTTGGTCTCGGTGGTGTAGTAGGGCAGCAGGTTGGCGACGGCCAGGACCGCCAGCAGCGCCAGCGCCGGGCCGCAGGCGCGCGGCGGCAGCCTGCCGAGGCCGAGGCCGGCCAGCAGGAAGAACACCGGGCCGCTCCACAACAGGTAGCGCGGCATCCAGATCGAAGACAGCAGCGAGGAGGCGGCGAGCCCGATCGGCAGCGTGAACAGCCCGACCGCCACCACGATGCCGACCAGCCCGCGGCGCATCGCCGAGACCAGCCCGGCCAGTGCCAGCAGCGCCACCAGCCAGCCGAGCCAGCCGATGCCGAGCAGGTCGAGCGGGGTCGGGAAGATCCGGAATGCGATCAGGCTGGAGATGCGCATCAGATAGACGGTCTGCAGCGTGTCCCAGACGTTGTGCGCGTCGAGCGGCGGCACCCAGTCGAGGCCGGAGCCCATGTCGCCGCCTGTCAGCACCGCCATGCCGGCGAGGAACGGCAGGTAGGCGGCCAGCACCATGGCCTGCACCAGCGCCCAGTTGCGCAGGAAGCCGCGCCGCGCCTCGGTGGCGCGAAGCGCGATCAACCCGCCGCCGATATTGGCTGCCAGCAGCCAGAACAGGGCGACGCCCAGCGTGTCGAGTGCGAGCGCCGTACCGACACCGTAGAGCAGCCAGGCCGTCCGCGCCGGGCCGGGATCGCGCAGGCGCCGCGCTGCGGCAGGCGGGTCGCCGGCCAGCAGCACCAGGCCCCAGAGTCCGACCAGGATCAGGGTGGTGACCAGGGTGTAGGAGCGCGCCTCCTGCCCGTACTGGACCTGGAACGGCGCCAGCGCCAGCAGCAGCGACGCGCCCAGCCCGCTACGCCAGCCGCCCAGGCTGCGGCCGAGCAGGAACAGCACCGCGCAGGAGGTGGCGCCGAACAGGGCGGCCGGCAGCCGCATCACGCTCTCGTCGAAGCCGAGCGGCACCAGCAGGGAGGTCAGCACGAAGTAGAGCGGCAGGTGATGGTTGGACAGGCTGTCGCGCATCAGCGGCCACAGGCCCAGCGAAGAGCGGCGCAGTGTGGTGATCTCGTCGAGCCAGTATGGCTTGGCGTCGAGCGCATGGAGCCGGACGATCAGCGCCAGCAGTCCGATCAGCAGCAGCGGCAGCAATGGCCCGACGCGGCGTGCCACGGCAGCCCACCAGGTCAGGCGGCGCCAGGCGGGCACGGCGTCGTCCAGTCGTGGAACGGTGAGGCTCAAAACGTGTTCCCGATCTGGATCGCCGCACGGGGGCGCAGTTACGTCGCCAATGACGGCGGCACCAAGGCGAGCCGACCATCGTGCACGGGAGTAACCGAACAATGACACATCCCATCCGGCCGTTTGGCCGGGTCGCCGGCAGGGTCGCCGCCCTGATCGCCCTGGCGCTTGCCGGCCTGTCGCTCGGCGGCTGCGTGGTGACGCCCACCGCCTCGGCGGGGGCGGCACCCGGCTACGGCTATACCTGCTACGCCGGCGTCTATGTCTGCCGGGTGCCGCAGCAGATCCCGGTCGGCACGCGGTGCAGCTGCCCAGGGATCGGCGCGCCGTCGTTCGGCCGGATCAGCTAGCGGGGATGCGGTCGGTGGCTCGGGATAGCGGGCCGCTACGGGAGCGCAGCAGCAGCATCGTCGCCAGGTAGCCGCACGCGGACAGCAACAGCGCCGCGACCGGCACCGGCCATGAGGGCGGCAGCACCAGCGTGGAGAGCAGCACGCCCAACGCGGTCCAGCCGATCGCGACCAGGTTGTAACCGGACCAGTACCAGTAGCGGCCGTGCGGCTCGAACAGGGCGGGCACGTCGAGGCGCATGCGGTGCAGGACCAGGTAGTCGGCGACCAGGATGCCCGCCAGCGGCGCGAAGGCGGTGCCGAGCAGGGTGAGCCAGCCGGTATAGCCTTGCGCCAGCGACGGGAAGGCGGACAGCGCGATCCCCGCGGCGCTGACCAGGACGGTGGCGCGGAAACGCCCCAGCCGCTCGAACACGTTCAGCAGCGACAGCCCGCCGGTGTAGAGGTTGAGGACGTTGATGGTCCAGTTGTCGAACACGATGACCAGCAGCAGCAGGGCCAGCGACAGCGAGCCGCCGGTGATGCCGGCGACGAGCTGGAAGGCGTTGGCGACGTGGCCCAGGCTGGCGGCGGCGGCGTAGGCGCCGACGGTGCTGACCAGGAGGGTGCCGCTGCCGGCCGCCAGCAGCGTGCCCAGCCACATGTCGCGGCGCGAGCGCGAGTAGCGGCAGAAGTCGGCGGCGTCGGTGATCATGGTGAGCCAGGTGGCGACCGCCGCATTGAACCAGCCGACGAACAGCAGCCAGCCGCCGCCGCGGAAGCCGAACACCGCGGCGGGCGCGAAACGCGGGTCGGGATGGGTGGCCATCGTCACCAGCATCCAGCCCATGATGGCGAGCTTCAGCGGCAGCGCGATCCGCGACAGGATCCGCAGCGAGCCGTAGCCGAAGGCGGCGACCAGCGCCTGCAGCAGCCCGAACGCCAGGCTGATCGGCAGCAGCGCGTGCGGGGTGCCGGTCCAGCGGTCGAGCACGGCGACGATGGCGAGCGAGCCGGCCACGGTTTGGAACCCGAACCAGTAGATCGAGGCGATCGTGCGCAGCGTGGACGGCACCAGTTTGGCGCCGCGCAACCCGAACGCCATGCGGGTGGCGGTCTGGCCGGGAATGCCGTGATCCACGCCCACGGTCGCCATCACCAGGTAGGCCAGGAAGGCGATCAGCGTGCCGGCGGTCTGCGCCAGGATCGCCTGGCCGACCGATAGACCGGTCACCACCGAGAGCCCGGCGACCAGGATCTGGCCGGGATTGAGCTGGAAGTTGACGATGATGCAGAACAGGTCCTGCCAGCGCACCGTCTTCAACGCCGCCGGCACCGGCTCGATGCCGTAGCGCTCGATGCCCCGAAGCGGCACCGGCGCCCTGGACGCGATCGCGGTTTCCGGCAGGGCCGGGGTGGTGGTGGCCGACATCGTCGCTCCCCGTGGCTGCGCGCGGCTCGGCGCAGCAAGCCGCATGCCAGCCGCGTCAGGGCCTGGGCGACGGCTCGGGCGTCGTGGGATGCAAGGCGGCGGCCGGTGGCGGCGCTGGCGGTGCAGGCTGGGCCGGTGGCGGTGGCGCGGACTGGACCGGGGGCGGGCCCGCGGGTTCGGGGCCAAACCGTACGACGCCGCCGGGACCGGCGAGGATGACGGAGTGGTCGGCGGCCTCGGCCATGGCGAGGATCGGGAACGCGGCCTCGGCATGCGCCGGCTCCAGCCGGGGACTGTCCGGCTTGCCGGCGATCTGCCAGGTGGCGCCGGAGGCGTCGCCCAGCAGCACGCTGCCGTCCTGGCGCAGCAGCCCGGCCGTGAGCGCCGTCGGCGACGGCCCGGCGATGCGGTGCCAGCCCACCTCGCGACCGGCAAGGTCGGGGCCGGGATCGGTGCTGGCGAAGGCGTGGCCCTGCTGCCCGAACGGCACGAAGCCGTAGCGGCCGGCATCGACGACGCCGAAGAAGCTGCCGTCGTAGGGGGACTTCATCCCGTGCAGCCCGTCGGCGGGCAGGCCACCGAGCAGGATTCCGCGCGCGCCCGCGACCAGCACGTAGCCGTTGCGCTCGGCGAGCCCGTCAAGCGGCAGGCGGTCCGGGCTGTCGATGGCGTTCGACCAGGGCAGCCAGTGCCGGCCGCCATCCAGGCTCTCGACCGCCAGCCCGTCGGCGCCGAGCAGCCGCACGGTGTCGAGGCCGCGGGCCTGGATCAGCAGGAACGGCCGGTCCGGGTCGTCGCGCATCAGCGCCTGGGCCGCGGCAACCTGGCGCTCGCGCACGCTGTCGGCAGCATTGGCCACCCGCGCCGCCTCGAGGGTCGCCTGCGCGGCGCGGGCGCCATCGTAGAGCAGGGTCCAGTGCTCGCCGCCGTCGTCCGTGCGCAGCACGGCGCCCAAATGGCCGACTGCCCAGCCGGTGCGCTCGTCGGTGAAGCGGATGTCGGTAAGCGTGGCGGAGACCGGCATCTGCACCTGGCGCCAGGTGAGGCCGTCGTCGTCGGAGAGGATCAGCAGCCCGTCCAGCCCGCCGCCGACCAGCCGGCTGCCCGCCGTTGCCAGCGTCTCGATGAACTGCCGCTCGGGATGCGCGACCGGCCGCGAGGGCGTGTCGAGCGGGCCGGCCGGCCGCGCGGGCGGCGGCAGGGGCGTTGCGGAGCCCGGCGTCGACGCATGCTGCGGTGCCTTTGGGGCGGCGTGCGGCGATGGCGCGGCCGCCGCCGTCCAGAACGGCGCCGACGCCAGCAGCGCGGCCAGGAATAGGACGAGCGGATGCAGCGGCTTTGGCATGCCGACTTCCTAGCAGGTTGCGGCGGCCTGCGATCGCCCCGCGAAGGCTGCCGATGATCGGGGTGACTTCTGCTATGGAAGGACGATGACCACGTCCAGCGACCTGTTCGGCGATGAGGCGCCCCGGCCGGCCGCGTCCGATAGGGGAGCGGCGCGGCGGCCGCTCGCGGATCGGCTGCGGCCGGCGACGCTGGGAGAGGTGGTCGGGCAGCCGCATCTGCTCGGCGCCGAGGGCGCGCTCAGCAGGATGCTGGAGCGGGGCGCGCTGGCCAGCCTGATCCTGTGGGGCGGCCCCGGAGTCGGCAAGACCACGATCGCCCGGCTGTTGGCCGAGGCGGCGGGGCTTCGCTTCGTACAGCTTTCGGCGGTGTTCTCGGGCGTCGCCGACCTGAAGCGCGCGTTCGACGAGGCGGCGCGGCGGCTGGCGGCGACGGCCGAGGCGACGCTGCTGTTCGTCGACGAGATCCACCGCTTCAACCGCGCGCAGCAGGACGGCTTCCTGCCGGTGGTGGAGACCGGCACCGTGGTGCTGGTGGGGGCAACGACCGAGAACCCGTCCTTCGCGCTGAACGGGGCGCTGCTGTCGCGCTGCCAGGTGCTGGTGCTGCGCCGGCTGGACGACGCGGCGCTCGAGGCGCTGCTGGCGCGAGCCGGGCGGGAGACCGGCGCGCCGCTGCCCCTGACCCCGGAGGCACGGGCGACGCTGCGGGCGATGGCGGACGGCGACGGCCGCTACCTGCTCAACATGGTCGAGCAGCTGCTGAGCCTGGAGGGCTCCGAGGTGCTGGACCCGGGCGGGCTGTCGGCGCTGCTGGCGCGGCGCGCCGGGCTCTACGACCGCGACCGCGAGGAGCACTACAACCTGATCTCGGCGCTGCACAAATCGCTGCGCGGCTCCGATCCGGACGCGGCGCTCTATTGGTTCGCGCGCATGCTGGCCGGCGGCGAGGACCCGCGCTTCATCGCGCGCCGGCTGACCCGGTTCGCGGCGGAGGATGTGGGCCTGGCCGATCCGCAGGCGCTGCCGCTGGCGATCGCCGCCTGGGAGACCTACGAGCGGCTGGGCAGCCCGGAGGGCGAACTGGCACTGGCGCAGCTGGTGGTGCATCTCGGCACCGCGCCGAAATCGAACGCGGTGTATGCGGCCTTCAAGGCGGCGATGCGGGCGGCGAAGGCGACCGGCAGCCTGGCGCCGCCAACGCACATCCTGAACGCGCCGACCGCGCTGATGAAGCGGATCGGCTACGGCGAGGGCTACGAATACGACCACGACGCCGAGGACGGGTTCTCGGGCCAGGACTACATGCCCGCCGGGATGGAGCGGGAGCGCTACTACCGTCCGACCCGGCGCGGCCACGAAGCCGAGATCGCGCGGAGGCTGGACAGCTGGGCCGCGCTGAGGGACAGCCGGCGGTCATGAGCGTCGTCACCCTTGCCGTCACCGAGGACGAGGCCGAGATCCGGCTCGACCGCTGGTTCCGCCGCCACTATCCGCATCTGACCCAGGGTGCGCTGCAGAAGCTGTGCCGGACCGGCCAGGTGAGGGTCGACGGCGCCCGAGCGGAGACCTCGACGCGGCTCAGCGCCGGGCAGACGGTGCGAGTGCCGCCGATCCCGCAGGCGGCGCGGCCGGCGCCGATCGTGCCCGTGGTTGACGTCCGCGACGCGCGCGAGCTCGAGCGCATGGTGGTGTATCGCGACGAGCAGGTGATCGTGCTGAACAAGCCGGCCGGACTGCCGGTGCAGGGCGGCCCGGGCATCACGCGGCACGTCGACGGCCTGCTGGACGCGCTGCGCGGCGAGGCCGAACACCGGCCGCGGCTGGTGCACCGGATCGACCGTGACACCTCGGGGCTGCTGCTGCTGGCGCGTACGCCAGGGGTGGCGGCCAAGCTGGCGGCGTCGTTCCGCACGCGCGACGTGGTCAAGACCTATTGGGCGGTGGTGGTCGGCCGCCCGACGCCCGCCGAGGGGGTGATCGACCTGCCCCTGGCGCGGCTGGGCTCCGGGCCCGGCGCGCTCACCATCGCCGCCGGGCGCGACGAGGAGGACGGCGCGCACGCCCGCACCGAATACGTCGTACGCGACGCGGCGGCGCGACGCCTGTCCTGGCTTGAGCTGTCGCCGCACACCGGCCGCACCCACCAGCTGCGGGTGCACTGCGAGGCGCTCGGCACGCCGATCCTGGGCGACCCAAAATATGGCGGCGAGGCGGCGCATCTGGACGGGTTCCCGGACCAGCTCCACCTGCACGCCTGGATGCTGCATCTGCCGCATCCGGCCGGCGGCCGGCTCACGGTGGCGGCCGAGCTGCCGCCGCACATGCGCGAGACCTTTCGTACGCTGGGCTTCGAGACGGGGCCGCTGCCGGCCGGCCGGCGGAGCTAGGCGGCGATGGCGGGACGGACGAGGCGAGGTCCGCTGCGGGCGCTGCTGGGGGCGATCCTGGTGCTGGCGCTGCTGGCGTGCGCCGGGCTGGCGGCAGCGGCGCTGGTGGTGCAGCGTCGGCTCGATCCGGTGGCGCTGACCGCGCGGATCGAGCGGGACGTGCTGCGGCAGACTGGACGCACGCTCACCCTGACCAACCTGCGGGTGCGGCTGCTGCCGCTGCCGACGGTCGAGGCGGACGACGTCGCGTTGGGCAACTGGACGCGGGGGCCGCGGCCACAGATGGCGACCGCTTCGCGGCTGCAGGCGCACCTGGCGCTGCTGCCGCTGCTGCGCCACGTGGTCAGGCTGGAGGGCGTGACGCTGACGCAGCCGGACATCGTTCTGGAGCGGGCGGCGGATGGCAACGCCAACTGGCAGCTCCATGCCCCGGCGCGGCCCGCGGGGGTTGATGGGACCACCGTCGGCGGCGGTGCGCGCTGGCGGGTCGAGGTCGGATCGGTCCGGCTGTTGGACGGAAGGCTGGCCTGGTCGGATGCGCGGGCCGGCTGGACCGGCGCGGTCGACGGGCTGCGGCTGGAGGCCAGCGGATTGGCCGGCGACGCGCCGTCCGCCAGCCTGTCCGGGCGGCATGGCGCAGCCGCGTTCGAGGCCGAGGTGAGCACGGGCGCGCTGTCGCGGCTGGACCCGGCGAGCCCGTCGCGGGCGCCGTGGCGGCTGCGGATTGAGGCCGGCGAGCGGCAGGACGGGCGGGCGATCGGCCGGATCGGGATCACGGGCACGATCGACGATCCGGCACGGCTGCGCGGCTATGCGCTCGACGTCGAGGCGCGGGCGGAGCGGCTGGATGCGCTGGACGCGCTGTTCCCGCATGCGGCGCTGCCGGCGGTGGCCGATCTCGTGCTGCACGCGCGGGTCGTGGACGCGGCGCCCGTGGCGGCGGCGGGCCGGCCGCGCCTCGCCAGCCTCGACCTACGCACCGGGGCGTTCGACGCCGGCAGCCTGCCGCATGCGCGGCGCGCGTCCGGGCTGGCGGTGGAGAGCCTGTCGCTGCACGCGGCCGAGCCTGCCGCACCCCTGGCGGTCACGCTGGCCGGGCATTGGACTGGTCAGCCGGTCACGCTGCACGGCACGCTGGGGACGCTGGCGGGCTGGCAGGATTTGCCGTCCGCGGCATCGGGCTCGATGCCGGTGGCGCTCGAGCTCGCGGCGGGTGCTGCGCACGTGGCCGTCGACGGCGGCGCCGGGACGGTCTCCGACCTGCGGGTGAAGGTGACGGCACCGGCGCTGCGGACGCTGCTGGCGGTCGGCCCGGCGCTCACGGGCGTCACCGCATCCGCGCGGGTGCAGGTGCAGTGGCCCGCCGCCGTGACCGTGTCGCAGCTGGCCCTCGCTTCGCACGAGCTCGGGGCGAGCGGGACGGCGACGCTGCTGGGGCGGGCGCACCCGACCCTGACCGCCTCGCTGGTGGTCGCGCATGCCGACCTCGACGCGCTGGCCGCCGGATGGCGAACTCCGGCGGCGCCCGCGGCACCGGCTCCCGCGACGCCGGCTTCCACGACCCCGGCTTCCACGACTCCGGCTTCCACAACTGTGGCGCCCACGGTCGTCGCCGTGAACGGCGGCGCGACGGTGCCGTTCGCGGCGCTGCGGCTGGCCGACCTGGCGATCCGCGTCGACGGCCAGCATCTGCGGTTCGGCGGCGCCGACTATCACGACCTGGCGGCGGAGCTGGCGGTGCATGACGGCACGCTGACACTGGCGCCGTTCGGCGTCACCGGCCCGGCCGGGGCGATCGCCGGCAGCCTCGCCGCCAGCGCCGCGGACCACAGCCTGACGCTGACGGTGCGACCCTCGATGGTGCAGGCCGGCATGCTGGCAACCCTGCTCGGCCGGCCCGGTGCGGCACAGGGGTCGGTCGAGCTGGTCGGCGACCTGACCGCGACCGGCGGCGGCACTGCGGCGCTGCTGGCGAGCCTCACCGGCCGCGCCGGCCTCTCCATGGTGGACGGGCGCGTCGCCGACGCCGCGCTTGAGCAGGTGCTGGGGCGGCTGCCGCAGCTGAAGGGGCCCGGCCTCGATGCGGGTGGCCAGGCGGCGGTGCGCTGCCTGGCTCTGCCGGCGCGGATCACCGGCGGGGTGGCGACGATCGCGCCGATCGAGCTGCAGACGGCGCGGCTCGAAGTGCAGGGCCACGGCACCGTCCGGCTGCGCGACGGCGGGCTCGACCTGCACCTGCTGCCGCGGATCGCGATCGGCGGCACCGGCGCCTCGATCCCGGTGCATGTCGCTGGGACGCTGGGGGGGCCGCAGGCCGGGCTCGATCCGGCCGCACCGGGAGGCCGCTTCGCGCTCACCATCGGACCGGCGGCTTCGGCCACGGACTCCTGCGGGCCGGCGCTGGCGGCGGCGCGGTTCGGGGCGCCCGGGCCGTCACCGGGTCCGGAGGCGGCCGGGCGACCGCGCAAGGGACCGAAAGGCCTCGACATCCTGCGCGGGCTCGGCCTGTTCCGGTGAGCGTCGGGCCGCGCGCGCGGGTCTGGCAGCGGGCGCGGGCGCGGGCGCACGAGGACGGCTATCGGATCATGCTCGACGAGCGGCCGCTGCGTCTGCCGGGCGGCGCGGTGCTTTCGCTGCGGCCGCGGGCGCTTGCGGAGGCGGTGGCGGCCGAGTGGGACGCGGCCGGCGGTGGCGTCGGCAGTCCGTTCGGGCCGGAGGCGCTGGGGCTGACGCGGTTGGCGGCGACGCTGCAGGAGCGGGTGGCGCCGGCCAGGGCGGCGGTGGCGGCGACGCTGCTGGCGGGGATCGATGGCGACCTGCTCTGCTACCGGGCAGCGCATCCGGCCTCGCTGGTGCTGCTGCAGGACGGGGGTTGGCAGCCCTGGCTGGACTGGTGCCGGCGCGTGCACGGGGCGGACTTCGTGGTCCGGACCGGGGTGATGCCGACGGCGCAGCCGGAGCCGGTGCGGGCTGCGATGCGGGTGGCGCTGGCGCGGCAGGACGACGCGACGCTGACCGCTCTCGCCGTGCTGGCGCCGCTGCTGGGCAGCCTGGTGCTGGGGTTCGCGGTGGCCGAGGGGGCGCTGGCGCCGGAGGCCGCATCCGACCTCTCGCTGCTCGATGCGCTGCACCAGGGCGAGCGATGGGGCGTCGATGCGGAGGTCACTGCGCGCCGAGCGCGGTTGGCGCAGGAGGCGTCGGAGGTGCGGCGTTTCGTGGTGCTGATGCGCCCGGCCGCGGCGGAGCGCTGGCTGATCGAGGGCCGCGTGCAGGGGGTTGGCTACCGGATATGGCTGCAGGATACGGCGCGCGCGCTCGATCTGCGCGGCTGGGTGCGGAACCTGCTGGACGGACGGGTCGAGGCAATGCTGTCCGGGCCGCCGGACCGGCTGGCCGAGCTGCGGCTGGCGGCGCTGCGGGGGCCAGCATTGGCCAAGGTCGACCGCGTGGCGGCATCGGGCTGGGTGGGGCCGGTGCCGGAGGAGGGCGTCGACCGGCGCCCCGACGCAGCGGCGCCGGAGCCGCCGACAGCATAAACGTCTGCTTTCCGTAATAATCACCGGCTCTGGACCAAGTCGATGCTGCCGATGGCGGAGGTCTGTCGCCTCATTTGCCGGGACGGTCGAGATTGTGATCATTGGTTACACCCGCCGCCCGCCGTGACTTGCTACCTGTCTCGGGCCACGGAACAGGATTTCAGCGATGACTGACGCGCCGGTCGAGGCTCTCGCCATGGAACGCAACGACAGGCCGCTCGGTCGCCGGCTGCAGCGCCGGGCTGCCCAGCTCGCCGCCCGGTGCGCGATGGGATCGTGGCTGGTGCTGGCGGCGATGCCGATCGTCGTGCTGGTCTGCGCGCTGAGCTGACCGCCACGTCCCACGGACGCGGGTCTGCGGCCGTCACGCGATGGCGTGCTGCGGCCGTCACGCGATGGCGTGCTGCGCATGTCACGCGATGGCGTGCTGCGCACGACGGCCCCAGCGGGGTCCAGGGGCAACGCCCCTGGCCTTGATCCTCAGGGAACCATCAGGCTCACCGATGCCATGGCGGCGATCCCCTCGCCGCGGCCGGTGAAGCCGAGCCGCTCGGTGGTCGTGGCCTTGACCGAGATCCGATCCGGCTCGACCCGCAGCAGCCCAGCCAGCCGTTGCCGCATCTCCGCCGCGTGCGGGCCGATCTTTGGTCGTTCACAGATCAAGGTGACGTCGGCATTGACCAGCAGGCCGCCGCGGGCGGCGACTCGATCGCCGGCATGGACCAGGAAGCGCGCGCTGTCGGCGTCGCGCCACTCGTCCTCGCTGGGCGGGAAGTGCCGGCCGATATCGCCTTCGGCCAGGGCGCCGTAGATCGCGTCGCACAGTGCGTGGATGCCGACGTCTGCATCGGAATGGCCGGCCAGGCCGCGCTCGAACGGCACCGTGATGCCGCACAGCACCAGCGCACGGCCGTCCGCGAAGGCGTGCACGTCGAAGCCGGTGCCGATTCGGGGCAGCATCGACGGGCCGATCAGCCGCTCCAGTCGCACGAGATCCTCCGGATGGGTCAGCTTGATGTTGTCGTCGGAGCCCGGCACGAGCGCCACCGCGTGGCCGGCGCGCTCCAGCAGGGCGGCGTCATCAGTCAGGTCGCCGCCGGCCGCGGCGGCGCGATGCAGGTCGCGCAGCAGCTCGAAGCGGAAGCCCTGCGGGGTCTGTGCCCGATAGAGGCCGTCGCGAGGCACCGTGCCAGCGACCAGCCCGTCCTGGCCCTGCTTCAGCGTGTCGGCGACGGCGACCGCCGGGATGGCGCCAGGATGGTGGGCGAGGGCGCCGAGGACGCCGCCGACCAGCGCATCCGGCACGAAGGGGCGGGCGCCGTCATGCACCAGCACCAGCTCCGGCCGCATCGGCTCCGGCAGGGCGTCCAGCGCCTCCAGCCCGGCGCGCACGCTGGCCTGGCGGGTGGCGCCGCCGGGAACGACGGGACGGATGATGACGCCCGCCGCGTCGAGGCCCGCCAGCGCCGGGTCCAGCAGGGTGACATCGCCGACCGGCTGCAGCACCGAGACGTGCGGCAGCAGGCACTTGGCGGCGTGGTGGATGATGGCGCGGCCGCCGAGCCGGGCGAACTGCTTGGGCGTGTCGGCGCCGAAGCGCCGGCCGCTGCCGGCGGCCAGGAGGAGGGCGGCGATGCGCAGCGCCGCTGAATGCGGTGGAGGCGTGCCCTCGTCAAGTCGGCGACGGATGATTGCGCCCCGTCACGCGGGCGAGTATTTTGCCCAAATCATGAGCAACTCTCTTGCCCCGCAGACGACGACCGGCCCGCAGGACGGCGTACGGCTGCGTCCGATCGATCTCGGCGGGGTGGTGATCGAGCGGCCGGTGATCCTGGCGCCGATGTCGGGTGTCACCGACCTGCCGTATCGCCGGCTGGCGCGCCGCCTGGGCGCCGGGCTGGTGGTCTCGGAGATGATCGCGTCGTGGGCGATGGTGCGGGAGAACCAGGCCACGCTGCGCATGGCGCAGACCGCGGACGACGAGGGTCCGAACGCCGTGCAGCTGGCGGGATGCGAGCCGGACGCGATGGCCGAGGCGGCGCGCATCGCGGTGGATCGCGGCGCCGACCTCGTGGACATCAACTTCGGCTGCCCGGCCAAGAAGGTGGCGGTGGGCCAGCAGGCCGGCTCGGCGCTGATGCGCGACGAGCGCCTGGCGGCGCGGCTGCTGGAGGCGACGGTGGGAGCGGTGCGGGTGCCGGTCACGCTGAAGATGCGGATGGGCTGGGACCACGCCAGCCTGAATGCGCCGGCGCTGGCGCGGATCGCGCAGGAATCCGGCATTCGCATGATCACGGTGCACGGGCGGACTCGGCAGCAGTTCTACAACGGCCAGGCGGACTGGGGCTTCGTGGCGCGGGTGAAGGCGGCGGTGACGCTGCCGGTGATCGTCAACGGCGACATCCAGGGCATCGAGGATGCGCGGGCGGCGCTGGCCGCGTCGGGCGCTGACGGGGTGATGATCGGCCGCGGCTGTTACGGCCGGCCGTGGCTGCCGGCCCAGGTGGCGGCGGCACTGGCCGGCGAGGCCGCGCCGGCCGAACCGGGGCTCGGCGCCGAGCGGGCGATCGTGCTCGAGCACTACCGGGCGATGCTGTCGCATTTCGGCATTCACCCGGGCCTGCGGCTGGCCCGTAAGCACGTGTCCTGGTACTCAGCCGGGCTGCCCGGCTCGGCCACGTTCCGGGCGGCGATCAATCGGGTCGACGAGGCTCCGGCGGCGATCGCGATGATCGAGGCGTTCTACGACCGCCAGATCGAGACGGGCGCCCGGCGCGAGCGTCGTTCCGAGCCGCTGGGCGAGCTCGCGGCGTGACCGCGGCGATCGTGCCCGAGGCGGCCGGCAAGCCGCGGCGTGGAGCCGCGCGGCCGACGCCCGAGCTGCCGCCGCGGCCGTCGACGCTGCCGGATGCCGGGGCGATGATGGAGAGCCTGCCGATCCCGGTGCTGATGCTCGATCGCCGGCACTGCATCCGATACGCCAACGGGGCCGCCGAGCCGTTCTTCGGCATGTCGAAGTCGCAGCTGCGGTTGCTCCGGCTGGCGGACCTGGTGCCGCTCGATCATCCGCTGTTCCAGCTGCTGGAGCACGTGCGTGCGCACGGCGTCACCATCGTCGAGCACGAGCTGATGCTGGAGGGCCCGCGGCTCAGCCGGCAAGGCATCACCGTGCAGGGGACGCTGGTGAACGACGAGTCGGAATTCGTGCTGCTCACCCTGCATGACGCCTCGGCGGCGCGCGCGCTGGATCGGCAGCTCACCTTCCGCAACGCCGCCCGCAGCGTGTCGGGGATGGCGGCGATCCTGGCGCACGAGGTGAAGAACCCGCTGTCGGGCATACGCGGGGCCGCGCAGCTGCTGGAAGGCACGGTCGCGGAGCCCGATCGCGAACTGGCGGTGCTGATCCGCGAGGAGGCCGACCGCATCCGGGCGCTGGTCGAACGCATGGAGATGTTCAACGAGAAGCCGATCGACCGCCGGCCGGTCAACATCCACCGGGTGCTGGAGCACGTGCGGATGCTGGCGCAGCAGGGCTTCGCCGCGCGCATCCGCTTCGTCGAGCAGTACGACCCGTCGCTACCGCCGGTCTGGGGCAACCGCGATCAGCTGGTGCAGGTGCTGCTGAACCTGGTCAAGAACGCCGCCGAGGCCATCACCGGAGAGGATGGCAGCGGGGGGGGGGGCGAGATCACCCTGGGCACCGCCTACCACAACAGCGTCCGGCTGGCGGTGAAGGGCTCCGACCAGCGCATGCACCTGCCGCTTCTGGTCACGGTGCGGGACAGCGGGCCGGGCATCTCGGAGTCGATCCGGCCGCATCTGTTCGAGCCGTTCCTCACCACCAAGGTGAGCGGCAGCGGGCTCGGGCTGGCGTTGGCGGCGAAGATCGTTGGCGACCACGGGGGGCTGATCGAGATCGACAGCCATCCCGGCCGCACCGAGGTCCGGCTGCACCTGCCGGTGCTGGTCGAGGACTCCGGTCAGCCGTAGCCCCAGGCTGCTCAAGCCCGGCGGCCGAGCGAGAACACCTGCCGAGCGGCAGCGAGAGTGAAAGCGTCAGTCCTCCCATGACCCTGCCCACCGTCCTGGTCGCCGATGACGACCGCTCCATCCGCACCGTGCTGACCCAGGCGCTCGGACGCTCCGGCTACCAGGTGCGGACCACGGGAAACGCGGCCACGCTGTGGCGCTGGGTCGAGGATGGCGAGGGCGACCTCGTGATCACCGACGTGGTGATGCCCGACGAGAACGGGCTCGACCTGATCCCGCGCATCAAGCGCATCCGGCCCGAGCTGCGCATCGTGGTGATGAGCGCGCAGTCGACGCTGATGACGGCGGTCAAGGCGGCGCAGCGCGGCGCGTTCGAGTACCTGCCCAAGCCGTTCGACCTGAAGGAGCTGCTCTCCGTGGTCGGCCGCGCGCTGGCGGCTCCCGCGGCGCCGGCGGCCGAGGCGGCGGTGCCGCCCGACGCGGACGAGCGGCTGCCGCTGATCGGCCGGTCGGCGGCGATGCAGGACATCTACCGGATCATCGCCCGGCTCACCACCGCCGACCTCACGGTGATGGTCAACGGCGAGAGCGGCACCGGCAAGGAGCTGGTGGCGCGCGCCCTGCACGATTACGGGCGGCGTCGCGGCGGCCCGTTCATCGCCATCAACATGGCGGCGATCCCGAGGGAGCTGATCGAGAGCGAGCTGTTCGGACACGAGCGCGGCGCCTTCACCGGCGCCACCAACCGCAACCAGGGCCGATTCGAGCAGGCCGCCGGTGGCACCCTGTTCCTGGACGAGATCGGCGACATGCCGCCCGAGGCGCAGACGCGGCTGCTGCGGGTGCTGCAGGAGGGCGAATTCACCACCGTCGGCGGCCGCCAGCCGATCAAGGCCAACGTGCGCATCATCGCCGCCACGCACCGCGACCTGCGCCAGCTGATCCGCACCGGCAGCTTCCGCGAGGATCTGTTCTACCGGCTGAACGTGGTGCCGATCCGGCTGCCGCCGCTGCGCGAGCGGGTCGAGGACATCCCGATCCTGGCCCGGCACTTCCTGGAGAAGGTGCAGCAGACCGGGCTGCCCGGAAAGCTGCTGGCGGAGGAGGCGGTGCAGCGGCTGCAGTCGCACCGCTGGCCCGGCAACGTCCGCGAGCTCGAGAACCTGATGCGCCGTCTGGCGGCCCTCTATCCGCAGGAGGTCATCAGCGGCGAGGTGGTGGCCGGCGAGCTGGCCGAGAACGCCAGCCACGAGCATCACGAGGCCGGGGCGCCCGAGCAGGAGGGGCTGGCGCAGGCAGTCGAGCGCCACATCCGCCAGTTCCTGTCGGCCAGTCGCGACGGCATGCCGATGCGCGACATCTACGACCGGGTGATCGCCGAGGTGGAGCGGCCGCTGATCCAGATGACGCTGGCCTCGACCAAGGGCAACCAGATCAAGGCGGCGGCGATGTTGGGCCTCAACCGCAACACGCTGCGCAAGAAGATCCGCGACCTGGAGATCCCGGTCGTCCGCGGCGTGGGCTGAGCAAGTGAGCGCCCGGCTATCCTTCACCCGGTCGCGCGGGGCGGCGCCCCGCCGCGGCCGGCCGCGCCTGGTCGACATGCTGCTGGGCAGGATGGCCACGCTGATCATGGCGGCGACCGCGCTGGCGCTCGGCATCGCCACCTTCGCGGTGCTGTCGCGCGGCATGTCGCTGACCCGGCGGCCGCACGTCGAGGCCGGGCTGTTCATCGCCAACCTGGTGGTGCTGCTGATGCTGGCGGCGGCACTCGCCGGGCGACTGGCGCGCATGGTCGCCGACCGCCGCCGCGGCCTCGCCGGTGCGCGGCTGCACGTCCGGCTGGTGCTGCTGTTCAGCGTGGTGGCGGTGACGCCGACCATCGTCGTCGGCGTATTTGCCGGCGTGTTCTTCCACCTCGGCATCCAGATCTGGTTCAACGACCGGGTGCGGACCGCGCTCGAGGAGGCGGTGCAGGCGAGCCAGGGCTACCTGCAGGAGCACAACAACAATATCCGCGCCGACGCGATCGCGATGGCGACCGACCTCGCCCAGGCCGCCACCCTGCAATACACCGATCCCACCGCGCTGGGTCAGGTGCTGGCCGATGCGCGCTACAGCCGCGGTCTCGACGAGGCGGCGATCTACGATCCGCGCACCAACGAAGTGGTGGTCTCGACCGGCATGCTGGGCGGGCTCGGCGTCACCGCGCCGCCGAGTGCGGCCACTCTGCTGGCCCAGAACGGCGACGTCGCGATCCTGGACAGCCCGGACAGCCGCACGGTGAGTGCGGTGGTCCGGATCGGCGACGAGCCCGACCCGGCGCTGATGCTGACGATCTCGAAGCCGGTCGATCCGGTGATCCTCGAGCATGCGCGGCACACGCAGAGCGTGGTCGCCGAATACAGGCGGCTCGACCACAACCGCTCGGCGCTGCAGGGCACGTTCGTGATGATCTTCGCGCTGGTGGCGCTGCTGGTGCTGGCGGCCGCGGTGCTGATCGGGTTGGTGCTGGCGACCCAGATCGCGCGTCCGGTCGGGCTGCTGATCCTGGCGGCCGAGCGGGTGCGCGACGGCGACCTCGCCGTCCGGGTGCCGGAAGCCGAGCGTGACGACGAGGTGGCGGGGCTCAGCCGCGCCTTCAACCGGATGACCGACCAGCTCTCCGCGCAGCGCCGCGAGCTGATGTCGGCCTACAGCCAGATCAACGAGCGCCGGCGCTTTACCGAGGCGGTGCTGTCCGGCGTGTCGGCCGGCGTGATCGGGCTCGATGCCGAGCAGCGGGTCGAGCTGCCCAACCGCACCGCGAGCGCGCTGCTGGACAGCGACCTCGTGGCCGCGGTGGGGCACCGGCTGGCCGACATCGTGCCGGAGTTCGGCCCGTTGCTGGCGCGATCGGGCGCGCACCCGGAGCGGGCGCAGACCGCGGAGGTGCAGCGCGGCGCCGCCAGCGCCCGCCGCACGCTGCTGGTGCGGATCGGGCCGGAGATGCGGGGTGCGGTGACAGAGGGCTACGTCGTCACCTTCGACGACATCACCGAGCTGCAGTCGGCGCAGCGCAAGGCCGCCTGGGCCGATGTCGCGCGGCGGATCGCGCACGAGATCAAGAACCCGCTGACGCCCATCCAGCTGTCGGCCGAGCGGCTGAAGCGACGCTTCCTGCGCGAGATCACCAGCGATCCGGAGACGTTCAGCCAGTGCGCCGACACGATCGTGCGGCATGTCGAGGATATCGGCCGCATGGTGGACGAGTTCTCCGCCTTCGCCCGCATGCCGCAGCCGATGATCCGGCCCGAGGACCTGTCGCGGATCGCGCGCGAGACGCTGGTGCTGCAGAAGAGCGCCCATCCCGAGATCGTGTTCGAAACCCTGTTGCCCGATCGCGGCCCGACGGTGGCCTGCGATCGGCGGCTGATCGGGCAGGCGCTGACCAACCTGCTGCAGAACGCCGCCGACGGCATCGCCATGCGGCCTCGCTCCGGCGCGGAGGCCGCGGCGGCGGAGGGGACGGTGCCGCCGGTCGCGGGCACGATCCGGGTTTCGGTCGAGGAGCAGGGCGGGACGGTCCGGATCGCGGTCGCCGACGACGGCGTCGGCCTGCCGGCGAACGACCGCGAGCGGCTGGTGGAGCCCTATGTCACCCACAAGCCGAAGGGGACCGGGTTGGGGCTTGCCATCGTCAAGAAGATCATGGAGGACCACGCGGGCTCGGTCATGCTGGACGATCGGATCGAGGGTTCTGGAGCGGTTGCGACGTTGATATTGCCGGTGAAGCTGCCTGATGCCGCATGAGATCCTGATCGTCGACGACGAGCCGGACATCCGGTTGCTGATCGAGGGAATCCTGCGCGACGAGGGCTACGATACGCGCCTGGCCGGTGATTCCGACCAGGCGGTTGCCGCCTTCCGCGCCCGTCGCCCTGCACTCGTGATTCTCGACATCTGGCTGCAGGGCTCGCGGCTGGACGGGCTCGGCATCCTGAAGGCGATGCAGGGCGAGGAGCCCGCGGTGCCCACAATCATGATCTCGGGCCACGGCACCATCGAGACCGCGGTGGCGGCGCTGCAGCTCGGCGCCTACGACTTCATCGAGAAGCCGTTCAAGTCGGATCGGCTGCTGGTGGTGGTGCGCCGCGCGCTGGAGGCGGCGCGGCTGGCGCGCGAGAACGCCGAGTTGCGGCTGCGCGCCGGCCCCGAGACCACGCTGGACGGCGACAGTGCCGCCATCGTCGCGGTGCGGGCCCAGATCGAGCGGGTGGCGCCGACCGGCTCGCGCGTGCTGATCTCGGGTGGCGCCGGCTCCGGCAAGGAAGTCGCGGCCCGCATGATCCATGCCCGCTCGCGGCGGGCCGAGGGACCGTTCGTGGCGCTGAACTGCGCCGCCCTGGCACCGGGCCGGTTCGAGGAGGAGCTGTTCGGCATCGAAGGCACGGTCGAGACCGGGGCCAGCCAGGGGCCGGGCGTCGGGCGGCGCACCGGTCTGCTGGAGCGGGCGCACGGCGGCACGCTGCTGCTCGACGAGGTCGCCGACATGCCGATCGAAACCCAGGGCAAGATCGTCCGCGCGCTGCAGGACCAGACCTTCGAACGCCTGGGTGGCGCCACCCGCGTCAAGGTCGACGTGCGCGTGCTCGCCACCACCAACCGCGACCTCCAGGCCGAGATCGCCGCCGGGCGGCTGCGCGAGGATCTGTACTACCGGCTGGCGGTGGTGCCGCTGCGGGTGCCCAGCCTGCGCGAGCGCCGCGAGGACATCCCCGACCTGGCGCGCCTGTTCCTGACGCATTCGGCCGACAGCGCCGGATTGCCGGCGCGCGAGCTGTCCGCCGATGCTCTGGCGGCGTTGCAGAGCTACGAGTGGCCGGGCAACTCGCGCGAACTGCGCAACCTGATGGATTGGCTGCTGATCATGGTGCCGGGCGGCTCGGAGACCATCCGTGCCGAGATGCTGCCGCCCTCAATCGGCCAGGGCGCGCCGGCGCTGCTGCGCTTCGACCCGGCCGCCGATGTCATGGGGCTGCCGCTGCGCGAGGCGCGCGACCTGTTCGAGACGCAGTATCTACAGGCGCAGCTGCTGCGGTTCGGCGGCAACATCAGCCGCACGGCGGGCTTCGTCGGCATGGAGCGCAGCGCGTTGCACCGGAAGCTGAAGCAGCTCGGCGTCAACTCGGAGGACCGCATGCAGGGGTAGGGTGCCGGACCCGGGACTTGTTCCGGTGCAGGCGTCTTGTTTTTGCAATGCATCAATACGATTTAAATGCATCGATGCGGGTCCATTCCGCGCGGTGGCGCCCGTCGGCGCCGCGAACAAGAAGAAAAAGGGCCATAGCCTTGGCTAAGGATACCTCGCAGAACGTGCAGGACGTGTTCCTCAATCACGTTCGCCGCTCCAAGACCCCGGTCACGATCTTTCTCGTCAACGGAGTGAAGCTGCAGGGCATCATCACCTGGTTCGACAACTTCTCGGTGCTGTTGCGCCGCGATGGCCACACGCAGCTGGTCTACAAGCACGCGATCAGCACGGTGATGCCGGCGGCGCCGATCGCGCTGTTTGATCAGGGCAAAGGAGAAGCCGGCAGTCTGGCAGCCGACCCGGAGCTGAGCTCGCTCTAGCCACCGCCGTGACGTCGCACGCGGTGGCGGTCATGCCGATCCGCGCGGCCGTTATCCTGCCATGGGATCGCCGGGACCGACACGGCGAGGCCGGAGTGGAAACCGAAGCCGGTGCGCCGCGTCGCCTGGAGATGCGGGCGGCGGCGGCGCGGCTGGAGGAGGCGGTCGGGCTGGCCGCCTCGATCGGGCTTGCGGTCGTGCACCAGGCGGTGCTGCCGATCCGCGGCCGCCGGCCGGCGACGCTGCTCGGCAGCGGACAGGTGCAGGCGCTCGCCGCGGCTGTCGCGGCCGATGCGGTGGGGGTGGTGGTGGTCGACGGCCGACTGAGCCCGGTGCAGCAGCGCAACCTGGAGCGGGCGCTCGGCGCCAAGGTGATCGACCGCACTGGGCTCATCCTCGACATCTTCGGCGAGCGGGCGGTGACGCGGGAGGGCACGCTGCAGGTCGAGCTGGCGCACCTCGACTACCAGAGGTCGCGCCTGGTGCGGTCCTGGACCCATCTGGAACGCCAGCGCGGCGGCTTCGGCTTCCTGGGCGGCCCGGGCGAGACGCAGATCGAGGCCGACCGCCGGCTGATCGGCGACCGGATCGTCCGCCTCCGGCGCGACCTGGAGCAGGTGCGGCGGACCCGCGGGCTGCACCGGGACGCCCGCCGCCGCGTGCCGTTCCCGGTGGTGGCGCTGGTCGGCTATACAAACGCCGGGAAGTCGACGCTGTTCAACGCGCTCACCGGGGCCGCCGTGCACGCGCAGGACCAGCTGTTCGCGACGCTCGACCCCACCATGCGCGGGCTGGAGCTGCCGTCGGGACGCCGGGTGATCCTCTCCGATACCGTGGGCTTCATCAGCGAGCTGCCGACCGAGCTGGTCGCCGCCTTCCGAGCGACGCTGGAAGAGGTGGCGGAGGCCGACGTGATCCTGCATGTGCGGGATGCCGCGCACCCGGACAGCGCCGCACAGCGGGGCGACGTCGCCCAGGTACTCGCTGGCCTGGAGGCCGACGGCACGCTCGACGCCGGGTGGCCGGACCGGGTGATCGAGGTGCTGAACAAGGCGGACCTGCTGGGCGGCGCGGGGTCGACGCCGGCACGCGAGGATGCCGTCGTCATCTCGGCGATCACCGGCGAGGGGCTGGAGCGGCTGCGGGCGGCGATCGATCGGCAGCTGCTGGAAGCGTTGGAGCAGGTGGAATATCGGCTGGGGGTCGATGATGGGGCAGGGGTGGCCTGGCTCTACGCCCACGGCGAGGTGGTGCATCGTGTGGATGCGGAGGCGGCGATCAGGCTGACGGTGCGGCTGCTGCCGGCCGATCGGGCCCGCTTCGACCGGCAGCGGGCGATCCCGCCGGCTTGAACCTTTGCCGACGATCGCCAAGATAGAGCATAATAGAGGTCAGCCATGAGCTGCCAAGATCGCGCAAAGCCGCGGCACGAAGTTGCCTTAAGGAGGAACCCATGACGCAGATCGGCCATTACATCGCTCCGTCCCGGCGTCCGGACACTCTCGGCGTGCATTCGCTCGACCATTTCGCGCTGGTGGTTCCGGACCTCAAGGAGGCGCAGCGCTACTACCAGTCGTTCGGCCTCGATGTTCGCGAGCGCGGCGACACGCTGGAGCTCTATACCTATGGTCATCCGCATCGCTGGGGCGTGCTGACCGAGGGTCCGCTGAAGTCGCTGCAGCACGTCTCGTTCGGTATCTTCGCCGACGACGTGGAGCGGTTCCAGGCGCACCTGCAGCGTTGCGACGTGGAGCGGCTGGACCCGCCGCCTGGCTCCGAGAGCAACGGCTTCTGGTTCCGCGACCCGGACGGGACGCTGGTCGAGCTGAAGGTGGCCGAGAAGTCGTCGCCCAGCTCGAAGTCGGACACCGGGCTCGGCGAGGTCGGCGCCAATCTGCGCGGCGCGCCGATGCGGGGCCAGGCGTCGGCGGTGCGGCCGCGCCGCATGGCGCATGTGCTGCTGTTCGCGCGCGACGTGCCGGAGATGCTCTCGTTCTATCAGCGCGTGCTCGGCCTCAAGCTCTCGGACGAGGCGGGCGGCGTGATCGCGTTCCTGCACGGCGTGCATGGCAGCGACCACCACATGGTGGCGTTCGCTAAATCGGATGGTCCCGGCTTCCACCACTGCAGCTGGGATGTCGGCCAGATCAACGACATCGGCGTCGGCGCGGCGCAGATGGCCGACAAGGGGTTCACCGCCGGCTGGGGCCTCGGCCGCCACGTGCTGGGCTCGAACTACTTCCACTACGTGCGCGACCCCTGGGGAAGCTACTGCGAATATTCGTGCGACATCGACTATGTATCGGTGGATCACGATTGGAAGGGCGAGTCGCACGACGTCGAGAACAGCCTCTATTTGTGGGGACCGGAGCCGCCGGCCGATTTCACCCACAACTACGAGGCGACGCCGGACACGCAGCTCCTCACCCGCCGGCACTGATCGCCTTCCGGGTCCTGGTCGGTCCGAAGCGACCGATCAGGCGGACCGGGCGGCGCGTTCGTCCCGTTTCACCGCCCGCCAGCCGGTTTCCATCTTCGAGAGCGACGTCTCGGCTAGACCGTGTCCTGTCGCCTCGATGGCCTGTTCCATCGCCTCGAAGCGGCGTTGAAATTTAGCGTTCGCGTGACGAAGGCAGGTCTCCGGGTTCAGGCCGAGGGACCGTGCCAGGTTGGCCATGGTGAACAGCACGTCGCCGACCTCGTCCTGCAGTCGCGTCGGATCCGCCACTGCCAATTCGGCGCGCAGCTCGGTCAGCTCCTCGTCCAGCTTGTCCAGCACCTGGGCCGGCGTCGGCCAATCAAAGCCGACGCGGGCGGCCCGGCTACACAGCTTGGCGGCGCGTAGCAGCGCCGGCAGGTCGGCCGGGATGCCAGCGAGGGTGCCATGCTCGGCGCGGCTGCGCCGCTCGGCAGCCTTGCCGTCCTCCCACGCCGCGTCGCGGCTCTCGGGGCCAGCATCGCCGAACACATGCGGATGGCGGCGCACCATCTTGTCGGCAACGAGCCGGGCGATGGTCGCGAAGTCGAAGAGGCCGTCGGCCTCGCCCAGGCTGGCGTAGTAGACAACCTGGAACAGCAGGTCGCCGAGCTCGTCCGGCAACGCCGCCCAATCGCGTCGAGCGATGGCGTCGGCGACCTCGTAGGCCTCCTCGATCGTGTAGGGCGCGATGCTGTCGAACGTCTGCGCCTGGTCCCACGGGCACCCCGCCTGCGGATCGCGCAGCGCCGTCATGATCCCCAGCAGCCGGATCAGCTGCGCCGCGGCGGCCGAGGCGGCGGGCCCGGTGGTGGCGTTCGTTGGGACGGTGTCGGCGGGATCATGCATGGCGCCAAGGGTGACGGCTGCATGGTGGCACCGCAAGGCCGGGTCGGCCGTCGGTTGACGGACCGGGCGATCTGGCGAAGGCTCCGGTTTCCGATCACCCTGGAGTGGGATCGTTGCCAGAGACCGACCCGGACGCGCCGCTCGATCTGTCGTCGTTCGACCTGCAGGAGCCGGCGGTTGCCACGGCGCCGACCGGGCTCGCCGTCCAGCCGGGTGGCGCCGTCGATCCCAGGCTGCAGCCGGAACCCCCGCCGGCGCGGCTGGTCGATGTCGAGACATTGCGGCCGGACGAGCGCGCCGCCGCGGAGCAATCCGCGGCCCGGATCGACTTCCGACAGAGCGCCAGCTTGCTGGCACACGGCGAGGGCGTGCTGGCCGGGATCGCGCAGGCGTCGCGGCAGCTTTTGGCCGGAGTCCGGGTCGGCGATACCGGGGAGGTCGGGCGGATCGCGGCGTCCGTCATCGACGGCGTCAAGATCCTGCGCATCCAGGACCTGCAGGCCGAGGCCGCCGGCGGCCTGCCGCCACCGCGGCGGGGACTGATCGGCAGGGTGCTCGGGCTTGCCGCCGACGCGCGCACCGCCTTCAAGGGGTTCGAGGAGGGCCGTCGCAAGTTCCTCGACCTCATGGATGCGGAACAGGCCAAGGCACGGCGGACAAAGGCCGACCTCGCGGTCTCGATCGCGCTGCTGGACCAGCAGGCGGTGGCGATCCGGGAGAGTCTGCACGGGCTGAAGATCGAGATCGCCGCCGGCCAGATCGCACTCGATCGTGGCGGGCACGAGCTGGAGGCGCTCCGGCAGGGGGCGGTGCGGAGCGGCGACGCGGTGGATGCCGCCGACATGATGGAGCTGCGGGCCGCGATCGCCAACTTTCGCGGCAAGATCGCCGAGATGCGCGAGACGCTTGTCGGCTCGGCGCTGCTGATCCCGATCGTCGGACAGAACCGTCAGGCGGCCGAAACGCGGATGATGAAGATCTCGAACGGCATGCTGGTGGTGATCCCGCGCCTGATGGCGGTGGCGTCGCAGGCGGTGGTGCAGGTGGAGATCAGGCGAGCCGCCGACGAGTCAGGCCGGCTCGACGAGGCGGCGCGGCAGATCACCCTGCTGGCGTCGAAGGGCGCACACGATGCGGCGGTGTCGGCGGCGCGCAGCCTGGGTGGCGACCAGCGCGACATCGACGCGCTGGCCCAGGCGGCGGACGAGGCCATCCGCACCATGCACGAGGTGATCGACATCGAGCGCGAGGTCGCGGCGGCGGATGTCCAGCGCGAGGCAAAGCTGTCGGAGATCCGCACCCGGCTGATCTCGGGCATGCGGGGCGTCCGGACGCACGCTCTGGCGGACGGGACGGCGGCGTCGTGAGCGGGCAGCTCGACTTCGACGGCCAGGCCGCCTGGCTGCGCCGGTTCGAGCGGAACGCGCAGGACAGCCTCGGTGCCTTCGCGCTCCGGGTGAAGGAGGCGCTGCCGGACCGGGTGGAGATCCGCAGAAGCCGCGGCGGCCTGTTCGGGGGTACGGGACGGACCGAGGCGCTGTCGGTCGAGCTCGGCCAGAACCGCTACCTGCTGGAGCTGAGCCGCGGCCGGCTGCGCGCCAGCATCGCGTTGGTGGTGCGCGGCATCGCGCTCAACACCCGCCTGGTCGAGCCGGGGGAGTGGTTCGCGCGGCTGGCGGAGGAGACCCGGGCGGCCAGCGCCGACGCGGAGGCGCTGAGCCGGTCGCTGGCCGATTTCATGGCGCGTTGAGATGGGTCTGTTCGACCTCTTCCGTGGCACGGATCCGGCGTCGCGGGACCTGCAGGAGGCCAGCCTGCGGCGGCGTGCCGACATCGCCGGGAGCCTTGCGCAGGGGCGGGTGCCGGCGGCGACGGCGGCGCGGCTGCAGGCGACGCGAGACGGCCGGCTGCCCTGGACCGCGACGTTGACGCCGGCCGAACTCTTGATCGCGCGCAGCCATGGGCTGCGGCCGATCGCCGCGGTGTCGGCGAACTGCTGGCTGCATTACGGCCACTCCTGGACCGAGGGGCATCAGCAAGGCTGGCATCTCGCGCTGCAGCGGCTGCGGGACGAGGCGCGGGCAGCGGGGGCCAATGCGGTGCTCGACGTCAAGATGCGCACCATCCCGCTCGCCGTCGAGAACAGCATGGACTTCACGCTGGTCGGCACCGCGGTGCGCGTGGACGGCCTGCCGCCCAGCGCCGAGCCGGTGGTGGCGACGGTGCCGGCGCTCGAATTCGTGCGGCTGCTGGAGGCGAACGTGGTGCCGGTCGGCCTCGCCGTCGGCGCCCGTTACGAATGGCTGGCGGACTGGTACGGCGATGCCCGCCAGGCTTGGCGCGGCAACACCGAGTCACGCACGCTGAGCCAGTTCTGGGACAGGGTGCGGCGTGCGGCGCATGCCGAGCTGCGCCGCAACGCGCGCGACCAGGGCAACGGCGTGCTGGCGCATCTGGACTGGAGCCAGATGTTCGAGGTCGAGAGCGGCGAGGGACAGCCGACGCGCTATCTCGGCCGTCACATCGTGGTGGCCAGCATCGTCGACGGGCGGCCCGGCGGCTGGGTGCCGTACGAGATCGGCATGGCGCTCGACATGCGGGCGGGGGAGACGCCGCTTACCGGCCGCGTGCGCCATCACCAATCCTATGCATCGAACGAGGGCGAGGGAGCGATCTAGGATGACCAACGAGATTCCGCCGCATGCGCGGGACCGGTTGCGGGGCCTGCGCAGCTCGGCGCACTCGACCGGCGTGTTCACCTCGGACTTCTCGGTGAACGAGTTCCTGCTCGTCCGCAAGGCGGGCTTCGAGCCGATCGGGCTCTGCGTCGGCAGCTGCGTCTACCATGTCGGCGTCCAGTACGGGTCGTGGTCGCGCAACCAGGAGCTCGATGTGCTCTCGAAGGCGATGTATCACGCGCGCGAGCTCGCGATGGCGCGGATGCGGGCCGAGGCGACGGCGATGGGGGCCGACGGCATCGTCGGCGTGAAGCTCACCATCAAGCGGCTGGAATGGGACCAGCAGCTCTTGGAGTTCATCGCGATCGGCACCGGCGTCGTGCATGGTGACGGCCATCGCGGCTTCCGGGCGCATGACGGCGGCCCGTTCACCTCGGACCTGTCCGGCCAGGATTTCTGGTCGCTGCTGCATGCCGGCTACCGGCCGGTCGAGATGGTGATGGGGGTGTGCGTCTACCACGTGGCGCATCGCGGCGCGCTGGCCGGGCTGATGACGACGGGACGCAATGTCGAGCTGGAGAACTTCACCGGGGCCCTCTACGAAGCCCGCGAGATCGCCATCGAGCGCATGCAGCAGGAAGCCGCGACGGCCAGGGCCGAGGGGGTGGTGGGGGTCGAGATCAGCGAGGACAGCCACGTCTGGCAGACCCACGTGATCGAGTTCTTCGCGATCGGCACCGCGGTGCTGCCGCTGGACCAGGAGATCGCGCCGGAGCGAATCGCCGATCCGATCATGGTGCTGTCAGTGAACGATTGAGTCCGATCGATCGGACGCAATTTGTCCAAAGACCGTATAATAGATATTATGCCAACTCAGATTGGTCGATCTTGTCGGATCGACGTGACGTCAGAACGGCCAGGCTTCCTCAAAGATGGTTTCCAAAGGCTGTGCCTTTGGTGGGGTCCAGGGGCAAAGCCCCTGGCCTTGGCTCAGGTACCGGCGCGCGGTGGCGAGGCCAGATGGGTGGCGAGCACGCTCTCGGTCTGGGTGTCGATCTCGAGCAGCTTGACCTCGTAGCCCCAGAGGTCGGCGAGCTGGCGCAGCGAGGCGCGGGCGTCCTTTTCGTCCAGGAGATGACCGGGCGTGGTGCGGTGCTGCAGGCGCAGGCAGCGGTCGCCGGTCATGTCGACGTCGACGATCTCGATATCGACGTAGTAGGTGCTGGGATCGTAGGAGCGCGCGACGCTGCGGCGGATGTCGCGGTAGCCTTCCGGGTTGTGGATCGCGTCCACCAGCAGATAGGGCTTCTCAGCGTCGTCGCGCAGCCGGAACAGCCGGAACTGACGCATCACCGCGGGCGACAGGAACTGCTGCAGGAAGCTCTCGTCGCGATAGTTCGCCCAGGATTCCTTCAAGGTTCCGATCGCGTCGCCGTTGCCGGCGATGTCGGGGAACCAGGCGCGGTCCTCGTCATTGGGCGTGGTGCAGACGCGCTCAATGTCGGTCATGATCGCGTAGCCGAGCGCGTATGGGTTGAAGTTGGGGCCGCCGCCGCTGTCGAAGCCGGGCTGGGTGATGACGTTGGTGGTGGAGTGGATGGTCTCCAGGAATGCGGCGTCGTCGATCTGCCCGGTCTCGTGCAGGCGCGACATGATGCGGTAGTGCACCCAGGTGGCGCAGCCCTCGTTCATCATCTTGGCCTGCGGCTGCGGATAGAAGTATTGCGCGATCAGACGCACGATGCGGATGATCTCGCGCTCCCAGGGCGCCAGCCGCGGTGCGTTCTTCTCCAGGAAGTAGAGCAGGTTCTCTTCCGGCAAGCCAAGCCGGCGGCGGCGCTCGGCGGCGTTGTCGAGGCTCTTCTCGGCCTTCGAGCCCGGCACCGTGCGCCAGAGGTCGTTGAACACGCGGTCCTCGTGGTCGCGGCGGTCGCGATCGCGCTGCTGCTCTGCCTTCAGGTCCATCACCCGGGCGCCGCTATGGCGGTGTACGCCCTGGCCCTGTAGCGCGTGAGCCGCATCCAGCACGCGCTCGACCGCGCGCACGCCATGCCGCTCCTCGCAGCGCGCGATGTAGCCGCGCGCGAACTCCAGGTAGTCGAGGATGCCGGACGGCTCGGTCCATTCACGGAACAGCCGGTTGTTCTTGAAGAAATGGTTGTGGCCGAAGGCGGCGTGCGCGATGACCAGCGCCTGCATGGTGGCGCTGTTCTCCTCCATCAGGTAGCTGATGCACGGGCTCGAATTGATGACCACCTCGTAGGCCAACCCCATCAGGCCGCGGCGGTAGGCGTTCTCATGACTGACGAAACGCTTTCCGAACGACCAGTGCTTGTAGATCAGCGGCATGCCGTGGGAGGTGTATACGTCGAGCATCTGCTCCGACGTGATGACCTCGATGCGGTTCGGGTAGACGTCGAGCTTGAGCTCGTCGAGCGCGATGCGCTCGATCGCGTCGTAGGAGCGGCGGAGGATATCGAAGTCCCAGTCCGAGCCGCTGTAGAGCAGGCCGGGTTGCGGCGCGGTGCGTGGCGCGTCGCCTGCGATGTCGAGCGGGCTCACGCGACCTCCGGCCTTCGGGCGAACAGGTCTCGGAACACCGGGAAGATGTCCTTCTTGTCGGCGACCTGGCGCATCATCAGGCGTTCGTTGGCCTCGGCGACGGCA
This sequence comes from uncultured Acetobacteraceae bacterium, assembly GCA_937873205.1. Lineage (GTDB taxonomy): Bacteria > Pseudomonadota > Alphaproteobacteria > Acetobacterales > Acetobacteraceae > Lichenicola. The sequence goes on along the minus strand of CALMVO010000047.1, from coordinate 875 downwards.
CGGTAGCCGCGCCAGAGGTCGGTCTCGCCGCGGATCACCGCGCCGGACCCGACGATCTCGATATAGGCGTAGTATTGCACCAGGGGCAGGATCTGGTCCTGCAGCAGCGCGCAGGATTTTGGCGTGTCGGAACCCGAGTTGTCGCCGTCCGAGGCCTGCGCCACGTAGATGTTCCAGCCGTCGGACGGGTAGCGCTCCCCCTGCACGCGCAGCAGCTCGATCAGCGCCGACGAGACTACGGTGCCGCCGGTGCGCGGATCGTGGAAGAAGGTGTCCTCGTCCACCTCCTCGGCGATCTCGGCATGGCGAATGAAGACCAGGTCGACGCGCTTGTAGCGGCGCTCCAGGAAAACGTGCAGCAGCAGGAAGAACTGTTTGGCGAGGTCCTTCATGCGCTCGGTCATCGAGCCCGACACGTCCATCAGGCAGAACATCACTGCGCGGGTCGAGGGAAGCGGGGTGACGTTGTACCGGCGGTAGCGCAGGTCGACCGGATCGATCCACGGCACCCGGCCCATGCGGCGCAGCGCCACCGCGAGCTCCGACTTCAGCGCCAGCAGCGCCTCCGCGTCGGCGTCCGAGCCGTCCTGCTCCAAGGCCTCGATGCGCAGCTCGAGCTCGGTCACCGCTTCCGGCTTCGGCCGCTTCAACCCGATGCGGCGCGCCATCGAGTGCCGCATGGTGCGGCCGAGATCGAGCTGCGACGGCGAGCCGTCGCTGCTGAGCCCTGCGCGGCTGACGCTCGTGGCGTCGGTCGTGGCGATCTGGCGCTTGACCAGGTCGGGCAGCTCCAGGTCGTCGAAGAACACGTCCAGGAACTCGTCGCGGCTCAGCACGAAGCGGAAGCTATCTTCGCCCCCGCCCTCCTGACCGCC
>CALMVO010000046.1 GCA_937873205.1 uncultured Acetobacteraceae bacterium | reverse complement strand
GGCGGGGGCGGCGCCCCCCCCCCCCCCCCCCCTTTACTGCGCTACGCCCCGGGCCGGCCCCTGGGGGCCCCCCGGCTCGACGGCGTCCGCCGCCGACACCAGGCCGACCGCCCGTCCGTCCTCGTCGACGACTCGCAGACGCCGGCCGGGATGAGCCAGCAGCGTCCGCAGCATCGTGGCGTACGAAGCGGCCGAGGACAGCGTCACCTCCCCGTCCGCCGCCTCGCCCCGGGCCAGGCCCTGATGGACCCGCCCGGAATAGATCGAACGCGCCTCGAGGCGCCGCGCCACCACCACCGCGCCGGCCACCGCGAGCAGGATCGGCACCAACCCGTCATCGATGCGCTGGGTGAGCTCCAGCACCAGGACGATCGAGGAGAGCGGACCCTGCGTCGCCGCCGCCAGCAGCGCGGTGGCCCCCACCAGCGCGCAGGCGCCGCAGGAGAGCCCGGGCGCCAGCGCGACGCCGAGCCGGCCCAGCGCTCCGCCGAGCAGAGCGCCGCAGGCCAGCGTCGGCGTGAACAGCCCGCCCGGCGCGCCGCTGCCGAGGCAGGCCACCGTCGCCAACCCCCGCAGCACGAACAGCGGCAGCAGCGCCGCGAGCCCGAGCTGGTCCAGCAGCGCCTGCTGCACCAGGTCCCTGCCGTTGCCGAGCAGCCCAGGATACCGGATCGCGCACAGCCCCAGGGCGGAAAACACCAGCAGCGGCGCCAGCACCAGCCGCGCGCCGCCGATCCGCCGCCCCTTCGGCCGGTGTGCGTCGGCGGCACAGATCAGCCGCACGTAGAGCACCGCCGCGAGCCCGATCACCGGCCCGACCAGCAGCGCCCAGGCGATGATGGCGACGGAGAGCGGCGTGTACGGGATCGTGTAGGTGGCGCGGTCCGGCAGCAGCAGCCAGGAGGTCGCGGTGGCGATCAGCGCAGTCGCCAGCGCCGGCGCCACCAGCTCCAGCGACAGCGTGCCGAGCAGCACCTCGAGCGCGAACACGGCGCCGCCGAACGGCACGTTGTAGACCGCGCCGATGCCGGCCCCGGCGCCGCAGGCCACCAGCAGCCGGCGCTGCGGCGGCGGCAGCCGGCCCCAGCCGGACAGCAGGCTGCCGGCCAGCGCGCCGACCTGCTTGGGCGCCGTCTCCCGGCCCAGCGCCGCTCCCATGCCGACGACGACGATCGAGACGACGGCGCTCGCCAGCGTGCGGCCCGGCGCCAGCCGCCCGGCAGGGAACCAGCGCGCGGCGGCGAGCTCGCCGCCGTGGCCGCCGGTGCGACGTCGCAGCAGCCAGCGCATGGCGCCGACGATCAGCCCCGCCGCCAGCAGAACCAGGACGCAGCGCAGGCCCGTCGCATGCTGCACGCGCTGCAGGAAGTCGCCCGGACCCGGGCCCCAGGCGAGCGTCTCGACCGTCCGCAGCAGCACCATCAGCAGCCCGGCGCCGAGCCCGGCGACGAGCCCGGTCAGCAGCACCAGCCCCCAGAACACCGCGCCCAGCCGGTCCGGACCGCCGCCGGACAGCGCATTCGGCTGCGGCGTCGGCGGCACGGACGACGTCCGGCGGTGCTGCGCTCAGCCGGCCGACGGCTTGTCGCTGACGGGCTTGTCGACCACAGGGGCGATGGTGCAAGGCGTGCCGGGCGACAGCGGCAGGCTGCCGATGTGGCCGGGATTGGCCGGGTCGGGGAAGCTCAGCAGCGTGCCGCCGCCTACGGTGGCGACATCGATGCTCGCGGCACCCGCCAGCCGCAGCGTGCCGTCGCAGGTGACCGAGAGCGTCGGCGTGGACTTGGCGTCGGAATGCCCGCAGGCCGCCGCCGCCAGCGGCAGCACCAGGATGGCGAGGGAGTTGAGGCGCATGCGGGTCTCCGGTGTCGCGTCTTGGAGCGCGTGCCGCCACCGGTAGTGCGTCCGCACCCGGTCGTCCAGCGCGGTCATGGCCGAACCCCCGCCAGCGCCGCAGCGATTTCGGCCATCTCCGGCCGGGCACCCACCACCGGCTGCACGCAGTCCAGCTGCAGCGCGCGCAGGGCCGGCCGGTCCGCCGCGGCATCGCTGCGTTCCAGCAGCTCGCCGAGCAGCAGCCCCCAGGCCCGGGTCTCAATCCGCCGCAGCGCCGCCGGCTCCACGCCGGCATCCGGTTGCAGGAACGACGCGCCGCCGAAATCGCTCAGCACCGCCTGGCCGTCACGCCCATCCCACAGGACGTTATGCGCGTAGAGGTCGCCGTGCAGCAGCCCCTGCGCGTGCAGGTGCGCCACCGCGCCCGCCATGCCGCTGGCCAGCCGCAGTACCGCCGCGTCCGCGAGCTGCGGCCCCGGCGCATAGACGTCGCGGCTACAGCTCTCGAGGCTAGGAGGTCCAGCCAGCGGGGCCCAGCCGTCGGGCAGCAGCGTTAGCAGCAGGGCGGGCACGCGACCGGGATGGCCGTGCGCCACGCCGAGCCCGCCCAGCAGGTGCGGATGCGTTCCGGCGGCGAGGCAGGCGGCGATCTCGTGCTCCGGCAGCCCGTCGCTGGTCATCGCGTCCCGGAACAGCTTGACCGCCACCGCCCGACCGCCCCAATCGGCCCGATGAACATGCCCGGACGCGCCCTTGCCGAGCAGGGGTCCCAGCCGCAGCTCGGACCAATCCACCCCGGCCGGTCCCGCGGCTCCGACGGGCGGCGGCGGACCCAACGAGTTGCCGGCCCAGGCCAGCCAGGCCAGCGCCGGCAGCGTGCCGATCCAGCCCGGAAGCGCCTCCAGCCGGTTCGCCGACAGCCGCAGCAGCTCCAGCGCCGGCGCGCCCTCCAGGCTGTCCGGCAACGCGTGCAGCCGGTTGCCCGACAGCATCAGCTTCTGCAGGCTCGGCCGCCGCCCCAACTCGTCGGGCAACGCCTCGATGCGGTTGCCGGTCAGCGTCAGCCAGCGCAGCCGCGGCGGCAGCGCCTCCGCCGGCACCTCCCGCAGGCCGGCGCCGCGGAAGCCGACCTGGCTCAGCGCCGGGCAGTCGCCCAGCACGGGGGGCAGCCGCTCGAATCGGGTGTTGGAGCAAAACAGCACCCGCAGCCGGCGCAGCCGGCCGAAATCGTCGGGCAGGGCGGCGATCGCGTTGTCGCTGAGGTCCAGCACCTCCAGCGTGTCGGCGAGGCCCAGGATCTCGCGCGGGAACGAGTCCAGGCCGCGCAGCCGCAGGCTGGTAGCGCCGGCGAGCCGGCCGGCGCGCAGGTCGGCCAGCGTCATCGGCGGCTCAGCGCTTCGGGGTGCCGAAGCCCGCGAACACCTGGCGGTCCCTGTTGTCCTGCATCAGCTTGCGGAAGCTTGGGATCTTCTCGAAGTCGAGCCCGGTCGGCGCGTCGCCGTCGGGGTCGGCCACCACGTCGCCATAGGCGGCACCCGCCACCTTCTCCCACTTGCCGGCCGGCTTCTTGACCTCGATGTTGACCACCGTCGCCAGCAGGACCATCCGCACGATCGCCTCCGTGGGCGCTCCCTTGGTCCTGGGCGGCCTCGTGAGGCACGGACGGTCAGCGATCATCTGCCAGCCATGGCCGAGCGCCCAGGCGACGAGCTCGTCCCGATCCATGCGCGGCGTTCCCTCATGCAGCGGTCCGGTGCTACGGACATCCGGGCCCGTCTGCAACCCGGGGCCGCCGCCGGGCATCCGCCAGATGCCCTAGCCCCCCGGGACGTGATCGCGATAGCGGTCCCAATGCGCCAGCAGCTCGTGCAGCACCGGCGCGCCGACGCGCTGGTTGCTGTCGAACGCTTCCACCTGTCCCGGCGCCTCGTCGCCGATCGAGGCGAGCTGATCCACCCCGGGCGGCGGTTCGGACGGGTTGCTGGCGGTGCGCAGCACCATGATGCGGCCGGCATCGACGAAGCCCTGCGCCGCCAGCACCCGCATCGCCTTCTGGTAGGTCTGACTTTCCATGTTGGTCATCACGAAGCGGCCGCGGCCGCCGGTCCAGAGCCGCACCCAGTCCTCGGCCCAGCGGGTCGGGGCCGCGCCGTGCCAGTAGCGCAGCGCCCCCAGTGTCTCGCCCATCAGCACGAAGGGCGGACGCTGCGCGTTCGGGAAGCCCACGAACCTGGCGCGCGCCGCCGCCAGCGCCGAAGTGTCCGCCAACGGGACGGTGCGGCTCATCGCGAACGCCCAGTCCGCCAGCCGCCGGTTGAGCGGGTAGGCCTGGGCCAGCTGCGCCACGTCGGTGACGGAGCCGAAATGGTTGGGGTCATGGGGCAGCTGGTTCGGCCGCGCGGCGCCGATCGGCCACAGCCCGTAAGGCCAGCCGCGGGGGATGGTGCGGTCGTCGATCTCGCGCGCCTCGTCGCCATCGACCACCCAACGGGCCCAGGCGGCGCTGCTGACCGAGGCCGCGCGCGGATCGACGCCGGAGATGCCGGTGAACAGCCAGTAGGCGTGCCGCAGGTCGAAGCGACGATCGAGCACGAAGGCGGTGAGATCCGTCACGCCGTGGCGCAGCACCAGACCGTAGAGCCCGTCCCGGTTCCGGCGCACGACGTCGGGCGCGCCGCGCACCGGCACCCTCTCGTCGAGATGCTCGCGCTCGACCCAGTCCTGGTACTCGCCGGTATCGGCGCCGTTCTCGAAGTTGGCGACCACGACCGCCCTCACCTCAATCGGCGCGCCCGCGTCGGCCGCGGCCTGCGCGTGCACCGGGGATCCCGGCCACAGCAGTGCCGCGAGGACGCAGGCGATGGCGCGATGGATCACGCGGCGGCTCTCCAGGTTCCGCCCCGGGCCTTGCACGATCCATGCCCCTGGCCATGCCCCGGACCGGGAAGTGCCGTCCGGCCGCTTACGCCCTTAATCGAACAAGTTGGCGAACGACGAGGCCAGATGCTGCTCCAGCGGCGGGATCGCCTCGGCGATCTTGAGGTTGACCTTGTCGGCATAGGCCACGTCGCGGACGTTGTACTTCTTGAAGTCGGCATCCTCCTCGGCATCCTGGTCGCGCTCGCTCGAGTTGCCGCTGCCGGAGGCGGCGATGCCATAGGTCTGCGCGGTGGAGTCGGTCAGCGCCACCTGGGTGCTGGCGTTGCCGTGGCCATGATGGGTATGGGTGTGCTGATACACGTGCGCCGCGTGCAGCGGCCGCTCGGCCAGCTGGATGTCGACGGTGATCGCATAGGTCACGTCCTGGTAGGCGTAGTTGAACAGCGCGCTGGCCGCGGCGACGCCGAGGCCGGCGCCGTCGCGACAGCCGCACGGGAACCCGCGTCGGGGCCAGTGAAGGATTCCTCAAGCGCGTAACTGGTTGAAACGAAACCGTATCAAGTTTTTAATGGGTTCGAAGGAAGGCCAGGGCTCTGCCCTGGACCCGCCAAGGGCCGGGGCCCTTGGAACCCGTTTTTATAAGTGGTTTCCAAAGGCGAGCCTTTGGCGGAGCCCCTGGCCTTCAGCGCCCGGCTGCAGCGACCAGCTCGCCTGATACGGATCGGCCCCTGGCTGGGAGAATACCGACCGCGGCTGGGTCAGCAACGCGCGGGCGCGGGCGGCATCGTCGGGCAGCACGTCGGCGCTGGCGGACCTCCGCTGATCGAGATGGTCGAGCCGCGCCGCCGCCGCGCCGTAGCGTTTCATCTGCACCAGGCAGAAAGCCATGTTCTGCGACACGAACTGTGCCAGGCCGCTGCCCACGCCGTAGGTGTTGGTGGCCAGCGCCTGCGCGCGGGTGAGGTTGGCGAGGCCGTCGACCGCGTGTCCGCTCCGGCACAGCGCCTCCCGCGTCGCTGAGCGGTCCGATCGCGAAATACCCGTGCTCGCCCGACTGGCCCAAGGCCGTCCGGTACACCGTCATTTCGTCGCGGATGCCGTCCTCGTCGTGGCCGAGATAGACCTCCGCCTGCGCTCGCACCATCAGCGCGATCAGCGTCTGGCGATGGTCCGGCCCGAAGGTCGCCACGAGCTTCGGATACAGCAGGTCGAACCGCGCCAGCGCCTGGGCGAACCGGCCGCGGACCAGCAGCGATCGCGCTTGCATCAGCCGGATCAGCAGCATGTCGGGATGGTCGGGCCCCTGCAGAGCGTCGGCCTGCCGCTGCAGCCCCGTCGCCTCGCGGTCGGCGGCATCCCAGTCGCCAAGCCTGGCCTCGGCGATCGCCAGGCGCTCGTGCAGCAGCAGCCGGGTCTCGGCGTCGATCCGGTCCGGCATGGAGTCCGCCAGCACCGCCGCCGCCGCGATCTTCCGGCGTGCCGGCAGCATCCGGTTCTCCACCGTGTCGGCAGCGGCGTCAGCCTCCAGCAGCCACACCCGCGACTCGCTCGCCCTGGTCCCGAGACCGGCGAGCCGTGGCCGCACCGAGGCCAGCAGGACGCGCGACCGCTCGATCGAGCCGCCCTCCGCGGACAGCGCCTCCATCGCCGCCCAGCGCAGCCGCAGGAGCGGGCATTCTGCGTGGGCTCGGCCCGATCCCGGCCAGGGCCCGGGCGTTGGGACGGGGACGATCGAGGAACGCCCATGTCCAGTCCCCCCGGCATCGGACCCGACCTGCTGGTCCATTCCAGGATGCCGCTCAACGCCGAGCCGCCGCTGGCCCGGCTGCGGCGGACGGGCATGACCGCCCGCGAGGATTTCTACATCCGCAGCCATGGCACCATCCCGGCGCTGGACGCGGGCACGCACCGGCTGCGCGTCGGCGGCCGGGTGACGACGCCGCTGCTGCTGTCGCTGGATGAACTGCGCGATCGGTTTCCAGCACGCACGGTGACCGCGGTGCTGCAATGCGCCGGCAATCGCCGTGCCGACATGCAGGCGGTGCGGCCGACCAGTGGCGATCCGTGGGCGCCCGGCGCCATCGGCAACGCGACCTGGACCGGGGTGGCCCTGGCCGACGTGCTGGAGGTGGCCGGAGCCTCGACCGATGCGGGACTGCACGTGGCCTTCGAGGCCTGCGATGAGATCGAGATGCCGGGCGAGGGGCGGTTCCGCTATGGCGTCTCGATCCCGCTGGCCAAGGCGCGGTCGCCGGAGGTGCTGCTCGCCTTCGAGATGAACGGCGATCCGCTGGCGCCGGAACACGGCCACCCGCTGCGCCTGGTGGTGCCGGGCTATGCCGGCGTGCGCAGCCCGAAATGGCTGGGCGCGGTCACGGTGCAGGACCGGCCGTCCGACAACCACATGCAGGCGCGCGACTACAAATTGCTGCCGGCCGACGCCACCGAGGAAACGGTCGACTGGGAGCGCGGCATCGTCATCAACGAGATGCCGCTCACCTCGGCGATTTGCGAGCCGGCGCTGAATGCCCGGCTGTCCGCCGGCCCGACGCCGGTGCGCGGCTATGCGGTCGCCGGCGCCCGGGCGATCGTGCGCGTCGACGTGTCCGCCGACGGCGGCCGCCACTGGCAGCAGGCCGTACTCGAGCACGATGTCGCGGCACCCTGGAGCTGGACCTTCTGGTCCGCGACCCTGGAGCTGGCGGCGGGCCCGCACGAGCTGGCGGTGCGGGCCTGGGACGACGCCGGTCAGACCCAGCCGGCGGCCACGGGCGACGTCTGGAACTTCAAGGGCTACCTCAGCACCGCCTGGCACCGGGTGCCGGTTTCGGCGGCCTAGGCGGCGCCGATCGCGCGAGATCCTTGCGCAAACCGGCGCGCCGGCCGACATCACCGCGCATGGCCTATGCGGTGAAGGAGATGTTCGCGACCCTCCAGGGCGAGGGCGCGCAGACGGGGCGCGCGTCGGTGTTCTGCCGATTCGCAGGCTGCAACCTGTGGTCCGGGCGCGAGGCCGACCGCGCGGACGCCGCCTGCCGGTTCTGCGACACCGATTTCGTCGGCGTGGACGGCCCCGGCGGCGGCCGCTTCGCCGATGCGGCGATGTTGGCCGACGCGATCGCGGGGCACTGGCCGGGTGGCCGGCTCCACCGCTACGTGGTGTTCACCGGCGGCGAGCCGCTGCTGCAGCTCGACGCCGCTCTGCTGGACGCGGTGCACGCGCACGGCTTCGAGGCCGCGGTCGAGACCAACGGCACGCTGGCCGCACCCGCGGCGATCGACTGGGTCTGCGTCAGCCCGAAGGCGGGGACGGCGCTGGTGCAGCGATCCGGCGCCGAGCTCAAGCTGGTGTTCCCGCAGCCCGGGCTCGACCCGGACGCGCTGCAGGGGCTCGACTTCCGCCATTTCTGGCTGCAGCCGATGGACGGGCCGGACCAGGCCGCCAACACCGGCGCCGCCGTCGCCTACTGCCTGGCGCATCCGCGCTGGCGGCTCAGCCTGCAAACTCACAAGCTGATCGGGATCGCCTGACATGCAGGCCACCGAGGGTGCGCTGGTGCTGCTGTCCGGCGGCCAGGATTCCGCCACCTGCCTGGCCTGGGCGCTCGACCGCTTCGCCCGGGTGGAGACGCTCGGCTTCGCCTACGGCCAGCGCCACCTGGTCGAGCTGTCGTGCCGGGCGGCGCTGCGGGACGGCATGGCCGCGCTGGATGCCGGCTGGTCGGCGCGGCTCGGGCCGGACCACACGCTGGCGCTGGACGCGCTGGGGCAGATCTCGGACACCGCCCTGACCCGGGAGGCCGAGATCACGCTCGGCGCCGGCGGCCTGCCCAACACCTTCGTGCCGGGCCGCAACCTGCTGTTCCTGACCTTCGCCGCCGCCCTGTCGACGCGCCGGACGCTCCGCCACCTCGTCGGCGGCATGTGCGAGACCGACTACTCCGGCTACCCGGACTGTCGCGACGACACCATCAAGGCGCTGCAGGTGGCGATCAACCTCGGGCTGGATGCCCGCCACGTGCTGCACACGCCGCTGATGTGGCTGGACAAGGCGGACACCTGGCGCCTGGCCGAGCGGCTGGGCGGTCCGGCGCTGGTCGGGCTGATCCGCGACGAGAGCCACAGCTGCTACCTGGGCGACCGCACGCATCGCCACGACTGGGGCTACGGCTGCGGCACCTGCCCGGCCTGCGCGCTGCGCCGCGACGGCTGGGCCCGCTACCGGCCCCGCGACCAGGACGGCGCCCATGCTTGAGCTGCTGTTCACGCGCCGCTTCTCGATGGGGCACCGGCTGATCTCCGGCGCCGCCGAGGCGTGCGCGCTGCCGCATGGCCACAATGAACTGGTCACGGTGCGGCTGCGGCCGCTGCGCCCGAGGCCGCTGGACGGGGCGGCCAACATGCTGGTGCCGTTCGAGCGGGCCAAGGCGCGCTGGCACCGCTTCGTCGACGAGCGCCTCGACCACGCGCTGCAGCTCTCGGAGACCGACCCGCTACTGGACTGGTTCCGCGCCCACGAGCCGGCCCGCGCCGAGCGGATCGTGGTGACGCCGGGCGATCCCACCACCGAGCTCCTGGCCTGCCTGCTGATGGCCAAGCTCGACGCCCTGCTGGAGGACGACGACAGCCCGCTGCGCTGCGCCGCCCTGCAACTGGAGGAGACGCCGACCAACGCGGTGAGCGTGACGGGCAGCACGCTCGAGCTGCTGCCGACGCCGCGGCCGCCCGCTTCGTGCTGGTGGCGCCGAGCCGACATGAGCATCGCGTGACGCGGAGGGGACCATGAGCGACGACGCCACCGCCGGCCTGACCCAGCTCGGCCGCCCCAGCGCACAGCCGCCGGGACCGGAGCAGGCGATCCTGGAGCGGGTGCCAGCGCCGCATCCAGAGCGGCAGTATCTGGTGCGCTTCACGGCACCCGAGTTCACCTCGCTGTGCCCGGTGACGGCGCAGCCCGACTTCGCGCACCTGGTGATCGACTATGTGCCCGCCGGCTGGATCGTCGAGAGCAAGTCGCTGAAGCTCTACCTCACCAGCTTCCGCAACCACGGCGCCTTCCACGAGGACTGCTCGGTGCGGATCGCCACCACGCTGGTCGGACTGCTGGCGCCGGCCTGGCTGCGCATCGGCGCCTACTGGTATCCGCGCGGCGGCATGCCGATCGACGTGTTCTGGCAGACCGGCGCACCCCCCGAGGGCGTCTGGGTGCCGGCGCAGGACGTGCCGGGCTATCGCGGGCGGGGCTGAGGCCAAGGCCGAGCCACTACCCGAACGACAGCGCCTGCGGCGGCTCGTGGCCGAACAGCGCGTCGATGTCCGCCGCCGGCTGCCAGGTCGGGTGGCGGTCCTTGTCGATCACCGCGGCGCGCACGCCCTCGGCGAAGTCGGGACGGCGGATCAGCGCGGTGCCGAGCCGGTATTCCCGCTCCAGGCAGGGCTCCAGCCGGCCATCGGCCCGGGCCGCGCGCAGCGCCCGCAGCGTCACGGCGACCGACGTCGGGCAGTTCCCGGCGATCCGCGCCGCGGCCGCCTGCGCCGCCACCTCCGGATGCGCCCGCAGCGCCGCCAGGATGGCGCCGACATCGTCGTGGCGGCAGCACGAATCGATCCAGCCGGCGCCCGCGTCATACCGGCCAGGCGCCGGCGCGCTGGTGTGCGCCTCGACGCAGTCCGCCAGCGCCGCCGCATCGCCGCATGCGGCCAGCGCCGCGACCAATGCCGGCAGCCGCTCCGAGGCGACGTGACGATCGGCCAGGCCGCACAGCATGGCGTCGGCGGCGCCCATCGCCTCGCCGGTCAGCGCCGCATGGGCGCCGAGCTCGCCGGGGGCCGCGGACAGCAGGTGGGTGCTGCCGACGTCCGGCACGAAGCCGATGCCGACCTCCGGCATCGCCAGCCGGGTGCGCTCGGTCACGAGGCGCACCGACCCATGCGCCGAGATGCCGACGCCGCCGCCCATCACCAGCCCGTCCATCAGCGCCAGATACGGCTTCGGGAATCGCGCGATGCGGGCGTTCAACCGGTATTCGGCGTGCAGGAAGCCGTCCGCCTGCTCCGGCGTGCCAGCCCGGACGCTGTCGTGGAGGAACCGGATGTCGCCGCCGGCGCACAGGCCGCGCGGCCCGGCGCCGTCGATCAGCACGGCCAGCACCGCAGGCTCCACCTCCCAGGCCTCCAGCGCCGTGCCGATCGCCCGGATCATGCCGAGCGTCAGCGCGTTGATCGCCCGCGGCCGGTTCAGGGTGAGGCGGCCGAGTCCGCCCTGCCGACGCACCAGGACCTCGTCGATGCCAGCGCCGCACGACATGTCCGACACTCTCCGGGACGATGGGGATGCCGTCATGGCGCCCGAGCTCCCCGACCGTCACACCGGCGACGCCCGCCTTACCAGGGAACGATCCGGCCCAGATAGTCGAGGTAGTGCAGGCCGGGATTGTTGCGCGTCGCGAGCAGCACGGCCACCAGGCTCGGCACGCTCTCCTCGATAGAAAGACGCGCGTCCGGTCCGCCCAGCTCGGTGCGGACCCAGCCCGGCGCCATCAGCACCATTGCCCGCGACGCGCTGGACGGCCGGACCGCGAAGCTGCGCATGAACATGTTCAGGGCCGCCTTGCTGCCCCGATAGACCTCCCGCATCCCGGTCACGTTGTTGGCGAGGCTACCCTGCCCGGACGACATGACGCCGATCATGCCCGCGGCGGGAACAGAATCCTGCAGGGCCTCAATGACGCGCATCGGGCTCAGCGCGTTCGTGACCATGACGCGCACGAACTCGCCGGTGGCGACCTCCCCGACCTTCACGTGCTCGTCCCGGGCGGTGGTGCCCGCGTTCACGAACAGGATGTCGAACAGGCGGCCGGATAGCCGGCCCCAGAGTGCCGCAATCTGGTCCGGATCGTCGATGTCGAGGCTCTCGATCTCCAACCGGCCGTCGGAAGCCGGCGCCAGGTCGTGCAGCCTGGTCCGGCCCGATCCGGCCCGGACCGTGCCGACGACGCGCCAGCCCTTGTGCAGGAACTCGGCGGCCATGGCGTGACCGAGGCCCCGGGATGCGCCGATGATCAGGATCGCGGGGGCGGTCGCATCGGACAAGGTGGGAGGCATGGGCACGACATCCTTCATCGGTTCGGCGTCAGGTTGGAGCTGGGCCGGCCGACGGGCATGCGCCAGACGCATCGAACGCGATGCCTCGTGGTCGATCCCGGGCGAGCGCCCGCGATGATCCGCCCTGAAGCCTTGGTCCTGCTCGGGCCGCCGACATCGCTCCGGCCGACGCCCGCGACAGGCGCTTGACGCTTCCTTAACCGGTCCCGTGCGACCGTGCGGGATCGACCCCGCAGGGAGGGAACGCCATGGGCTGGCTGCAATCGAGCCTCGTCACGATCGGCCTCCTCACCGGCGCCGGCTCGCAGGCGGCGCCCATCGTCTCACCGGCGGCTCATCCCGGCGCGGACCGGGTTATCGCCTGCTGCGACGATTTCGTACGGGTGACCGGGCAGGTCTTCACCGGCCGCACCGGCGCCATTTTCCGGGTCGGCGACGTCAGCGACGACCTCGCCGGCGACACGTTCGGGCCACGGGTCCTTGATATCGGCGGCGTCGATCCGGCGCGTTACCTGCACCAGCATTGCGGATAGCGCCGCGATGGCCGGGTGGATGATCGCGGCGAGCATCACGACACTCGCCGTCCTGGCCGCGTCGATCCTGCTCGTGAGGCTCGACAGACGGATCGCACAGGAGCTCCAGCTTACCGACGAGGACCGGCACTGGATCAGCAACCTCTAGGCTCAGGAACTATTAATTAGGCTCTAGCGGTTGATCCAGCTGTATGATCCCCTAGCGGTCGGGGGTGCTGCCATGAGTGACCTGTTCTGGCTGTCGCAGGCGCAGGTGCGCCGGATCCAACCCTACTTCCGCTGTCGCACGGCGTGCCGCGGGTCGACGACCAGCGCGTCGTCAGCGGCATCCTGCACGTCATCCGCAATGGTCTGCGCTGGCGTGATGCACCGGCCAACTATGGTCCACATAAGACGTTCTACAACCGGTTCATCCGCTGGAGCCGCCTTGGCGTGTTCAACCGCATCTTCGCCGGTCTGGCGGACCGCGCGGGCGAGCCCGACCGGCTGATGATCGATAGCACCCACCTCAAAGCCCACCGCACCGCGGCCAGCCTGCTCAAAAAGGGGCTGTTCCCCGCCGTATCGGGCGCACCAAGAGCGGCCTGAACTCCAAGCTGCATGCTGTCTGCGATGGCAAGGGTCGTCCTGTCGTGTTGCTGTTGTCGGAGGGGCAGATGAGGGACCACAAGGGCGCCGCCTTGATGCTGGATGCGCTGCCCGGGGCAGGCGAACTGATCGGCGATCGCGGCTACGACGGCGACGGCTTCCGCAACGCCCTGCTCGCCCGCCGCATCAAATCCTGCATCCCGCCACGCAAGAACCGCCGGGTCCAGCACCCCTACTGCCGCACGCTCTACCGCCAGCGCCGCAAGGTCGAAAACATGTTTGGTCGCCTCGAGGACTGGCGGCGGATCGCCACCCGCTATGACCGTTGCGCCCACACCTACATGTCAGCCATTTGTCTGGCCGCCACCGTCCTGTTTTGGCTTAATCAATGAGTCCTGAGCCGAGAATGTTTTCGCAGCCTGCCAGAGGGTCATATGCGTTTTCGCTCGCTTATCCCTGCCGTTGTCCTCGGCATCATGCTGGTTCCTCCCAATCACGGGCTGTGTGCGGAGGACGCGGACCTCAACGCGGCCTTCCTAGCTACTTTCGGTCAGCATGCGCCGCTAACTCGATCGATGGATCCACAGATCTACGATACATCCGAACCACCGAAGTTGATCACTACCAAAACAGTCATTCTTAATTTTCAGCCAGAACATCTCGTCTTCCTGGGCCGTCAGAAATACGCTCTGATCTGCTATGGGATCGACCGTAAGGGGGGACATTCCGTAGGGGGAGAGATCGCAGTCTCTTACCTCGAGAAGACGGTAGGCCATTGGAAGCTGGACCAGCTGTGGCCGGAGGTCTTGTATTCCGGGGTTGGAGGTCAGCCAGCGAACGCTGGAGCGGAAGTGCATCAGTTCGGGGGCGATCCGCTCTTCATGGCGCGGTCAGTGTGGTGCGGGATGGGTGAATGCTCCGAGTGGATCGGCGTCATTCGCCTCTCGCAGCGCCGACCTATCGCCTATGACGATATCCTGGCAGGCGCGACATCACCGACTGAGGGCAGTCCAGCACCCGATTATCCGGGCAACACGTGCCGGAACTACGACCTGCAAGCCAGGATCAAGCCTCCCCGCCGGGGCGGCTCGCTCTTCTCGATCCAATACGACGGTTGGACGGCCCCGCCCGAAGCACTGTCCCCGAAGACGCCTCTCCACCTTCTCACCGACTACGTCCCGGACGGCGTGAAGCTCGTCATGCAACCGATCGTGCCAATTCCAACCTGCGGGCGCTGACCTTCCAAATATGTGGTGGGAGTGGGCTCGATCCGGCACCTCTGCGTTTGCGAAAGCCAGATCACCCATCTTTATGCCCCCTAGGCAACCTGGTAAATCAGCCCTCCTCAGCCTGAACAAGCATTTAATGGGTCCTGAACCTAGAAGCATGTCCGAGACTGCGCTGTGCCGGCGATCCGACACGCCTATCCATGCTTGTTGTCGCTCGCGGCCAGGAGGCCGCTCTGCTCCGGTTCTCGAAGGGCACGCCGGGTGTGCCCGGCCGCTGCAGCGGCCGAGCCCTCTCACTCGACACACCCAACCCTCAGACAGGCTCCGGGTCGATGCCGTCCCCGAGCTTCAGGCGGCGCGGGCGGTGGCCCCGACCTGCAGCGCGCCCTCGCCCTCGATCGTGACAGCGACGGCATGCACGACTGCCGCGATTCGGACCGCCGCCTGCACCTGCTCGGTGGTCAGCCCGTGACTGCGGACCGTCTTCTCGTGGCTCTCGACGCACATGCCGCAGCCGTTGATGGCGGAGACCGCGAGCGACCACAGCTCGAAATCGACCTTGTCGACGCCCGGCTTGCCGATGACGTTCATGCGCAGGCGGGCCGGCAGGTTGCCGTAGTCGCCGCCGATCATGTGCACGAAGCGATAGTAGACGTTGTTCATGCCCATGATCGCCGCGGCGGCCTTGGCGGCGGTCAGGGCGTCGGCGCTCAGCCTCGGTGTGAACTCGGCGGTGATCGCCTCGATCACCGCGGCGTTGCGGGAGGCGAGCGCGGAGACGACGAACGTCCCAGCCAACTGCTGCGGCGTCAGCAGCGTCTCGCTGGCCAGAGAGCCCAGGTTGAGCCGCAGGTCCTTGGCGTAGTCGGGGATGCGGGCCTTGAGCGCCTCGATCGACATCATGGAGTCCTTGGACAAGTGCGCGGCGCCCTGGAGCGCGGCGGCCCGCCCATCCCGGTGGACGGACGGGCCATTGGATCCCGGAGCGATCCGGTCGCGATCGCTCCGGCGACGGGTTCAGGCGGCCTTGAGGTGCTCTTCGCCCTTGGCCCAGTTGCAGGGGCAGAGCTCGTCGCTCTGCAGCGCGTCCAGCACCCGGAGCACCTCCTGCGGATTGCGGCCGACCGAGAGGTCGTTGACCGCGGCGTAGCGGATGATGCCTTCGGGGTCGACCAGGAAGGTCGCGCGCAGCGCCACCCCTTCGGCCTGCGACAGCACGCCGGCCGCCTCGGCCAGCTCGCGCTTGATGTCGGCGAGCATCGGGATCTCCAGCGTCCGGAGCTCATCGTGATGCAGGCGCCAGTTCAGGTGGACGAACTCGCTGTCGGTCGACACGCCGTAGACGACGGTGTCGCGGTCGGCGAACTCCCCGTTCAGCTTGCCGAACGCCACGATCTCGGTCGGGCAGACGAAGGTGAAGTCCTTCGGCCAGAAGAACACCAGCTTCCACTTGCCGGTCTCGGTCGTGTCGGTGATCTCGGTGAAGGCGCTCTTGAGGTCGAGGCCCTGCGGCCCGCCCTTGACGGCCGTCAGCTTGAACGACGGAAACATGTCACCGACTGTGAGCATCAAATTCTCCATGGGCACGGCCTCGACGCCGGCTGGCGTGCAGAGCCTGTTATCAATGGTTGTGAACATGGTGCAGTGCGGAAACAACGTCCAATAAGGAAGACCGAATAGGCCGATCGCTCAGGCCGATGGAACCGGCACGCGTCCTGCCGTCGGTTGCCCTCCCCGCTCCGGACCGATATCGAGGAGCGTGGACCCCGACGAGCCCGACATGGTCCCGGTGACGGTCGACCGTGCCGACCCCGCCGATGCGGCCGACATCGCCCGCGTGCACGTCGAGGTCTGGCGCACGGCCTATCCCGGCATGCTGCCGGACCACACGCTGACCGGGCTGTCAGGGCCTCGGATCGCCTGGCACTACGAGCAGGCGATCCGGCATGGCGCCCTCGTCCTGGTCGCGCGCGGCGGCGGGACGGTGGTCGGGTTCGCGACGGGATCGCGCCGGCCGCCCGGGGCCCCGGGCGACGGCGAGATCGAGACCCTCTACGTGCTCGACGACTGGCGCGAGCAGGGGGTCGGCCGCTCGCTGATGCAGAAAGCGGCGCGGGCGCTGCGCGCGCGCTCCTGCCGATCGCTGTTCCTGTGGGTGCTGGCGGCAAATCCGAGCCGCTGGTTCTACGAGCGCCTCGGCGGCCGCCCGGCGCTGCGCTCCACCACCCGCGTAGGCGGAGCCTCGGTGCCGCAGGTGGCCATCGTCTGGAACCCGATCGAGCGACTGATCAGCCAGGCGTCCGACTGATCTGGTGAGATCGGCCAATTCTTACGGTAATCCTTACGTCTTTGGTCATCCAGGCAAACACGTGATAAACCGTGAAGATCATCTGCTTTGGAAGGCGAGCAATATCAATATCTTATTGAACCGCCACGGGTGGCATGGCCAATGCAATCCCTTCCGTCAGGCCATCCCGGCCGGATAGGAAGGAACCACCACGATGACCACCATGACGGCGATCTCGGGCCAGAGCGCATTCCACGGCTTCCGCGGCCATGCCTCCGCACGGCCGGCGCGGCCGCCCGCGCGCCCGACTCGCACCGCCCGCGACGCCATTCTCGCCGACCTGCAGCGGGTCACCCCGGCCGCCGGCGTCGCGATGCGCTTCGTGCTGGCGCTGGTGCCGGTCTCGGCGCTGGCCGGCATGTTCGTCTGGTTGTGAGTCTCCGTCGTGCAGGCCGTGTCAGGCCTGCCTGATCTCGATCAGGCTGCGCCGGATGCGGCGGCCACGCTCGATCCGGTCGACGATGAAATCCTCGTCGCCCCAGCGGATCGCGCGCGCCATCGCCTGCGCGTCCTCGGTGAAGCGCGCCAGCATCTCCAGCAACGCCTCGCGGTTGTTCAGGAACACGTCGCGCCACATGACCGGATCCGACGCGGCGATGCGGGTGAAGTCGCGAAAGCCGCTGGCCGCGAACTGCAGCACCTCGCTGCGGCTCTCGCCCTCGAGATCGTCGGCGGTGCCGCAGATGGTGAAGGCGAGCAGGTGCGGCAGGTGGCTGACGATCGCCAGCACCCGGTCGTGATGGGCAGGGTCCATCTCGCGGGTCATGGCGCCGCAGGACCGCCAGAGTGCCGCGACCTGCGCCGTCGCGTCCGGGTCGCCGTCCTCCGGCGGGGTGAGCAGCGTCCAGCGTCCCTCGAACAGCGTCGGGAACCCGGAATCGGGCCCCGAATACTCCGTGCCGGCCAGCGGGTGCGCCGGCACGAAGGCGATGCCGTCGGGCAGCAGCGGCCGGATCGTCTCGATGACCGACTGCTTGGTCGAGCCGACGTCGCTCAGGATGGCGCCTGGCTTCATGTGCGGCAGCAGGTCCGCCGCCGTACTACCCATGGCGCCGACCGGCACGCACAGCACCACGCAGTCGGCGTCCCGCACCGCGTCGGCCCCGGTCTCCGCCACCCGGTCGGCAATGCCGAGCTCGGCCACCCGCGCCCGGACCGCCGGGCTGGCATCGTAGGCGACCAGCTCGCCCGCACACCCGTCCTGCCGCACGCGGCGGGCGAGCGAGCTGCCGATCAGCCCGAGCCCGACGATGGCCAGGCGCTCGAAGAGGGGTGCGGTCATCATGGGCGCCATAGCCGAACCGGTTCGGGGGCGCCAGCAGCGTCAGGAAGGCCCGGGCGTGACGTGCGGAGACGCTGTCGCATGACGCCCTGGACCCGCTGGGGCGAGCTGCCCCAGACCCGCGTTTCTGGAGAGGTGCCGGCGCAGGCGGCGGAGCTCGGTCGCCTGCCAGACCAGCAGCACCGGGATGCCGATCGCGAGGTCGCGCCCGCGCCGCAGCAGCGACAGCCCGAACGACACATGTGGGTCCAGCCCGAACAGGCTGCCCAACGCGACATAGGCCGCCTCCTGCACGCCGAGCGCCGCCGGCACCAGGAACGACACCGACAGGATGCCGCCGGCGACCGCCTCGCCGACCCGGATCGGCGCGCCGAGCAGCCGGTAGGCGAGCCAGACCCAGGCGGCGCCGGCGAGCCAGGCCAGCAGGTGCACCAGGGACGCCGCAGCGATCCGCCCCGGCTGCTCGTAGAGGCGGTTCAGCCGCTCCTGCAGCGTGTCGATGCCGGAGCGCATCGCGCCGCTCCACTGGCCGGCGATATGGTGGCCGAGCAGCCCGGTCACGCGCCGGAACACGCCGGACGCGCTGCGCTGCACCCAGATGAAGGCGGCCATGGCGGCGCCCATCAGCGCCATGCCCAGCGCCACCGGGCCGGCGAGGCTGCTGCCCGGATGGTGGTCGAGCAGGAACAGCAGGCCCAGCAGCACGAACAGGATCTGACCCAGCACCTCGGTGGTGATGTCGACGACGTTGGCCGCCGCGGCCTCCGGCCAGAGCACGGCGCGGCGGTGCGCGGTGGCCGCGGCGCAGGTGGCGCGGACCGCGATCAGGATGCCGCCGACCTGCGAGAACGGCAGGCAGGTGGTCGCCGCCTCGCGCACCAGGCGGGCGCGATAGAGCCGGCCGAGCCCGAGCCCCGGACAGGCGAGGCACCAGGCGCAGGCCAGCAGCAGGTCGGTGACGAGCTGCGCCGCGACCAGGGCGGCGAAGCCAGGCCAGCCCGCCGACAGCATCGCGTGCAGCTCGGCGCCGGCGCCGAGCCAGGCGGTGAAACCGGTGATCAGCACCAGCCCCAGCACCGCCAGCAGGATCGAGACCGTCTTCAGGCAGGCGGTCCTTCCGGCACGTCGGGCGGGACGCCCTCGGGACCGGATCTACACCGGCCGGATGGTTCGCGGCCAGCCTCGGGACTTTGACCGCGCCCGCCTCTGCGGGCACATCTGCGGCACCCACCCACCGGGAGACCGCCGTCCGATGTCCGCTGTTTCGGCCCCCCTGGCGCCCGTCCTGGTCACCGGCGCCACCGGCTTCGTCGGCTCGGCGGTGGCACGGGTGCTGCGCGAGCGCGGCCATGCGCTTCGCCTGCTGGTGCGCCCGGGCGGCGACCGCCGCAACCTTGACGGGATGGAGGCCGAGCTCGTCGAGGGCGACCTCACCCGGCCCGAAGGCTTCGCCGCCGCGCTGTCCGGGTGCGACGCGCTGTTCCACGTCGCCGCCGACTACCGGCTCTGGGTGCCGGAGCCGGACGCGATGATGCGCGCCAACGTCGAGGGCACTCGGGCGCTGATGCTGGCGGCGCAGGCGGCGGGCGTCCGTCGGATCGTCTACTGCTCATCGGTGGCCGCCCTCGGCCTGGTCGGCGACGGCAGCGTGGCCGACGAGACCACGCCGGTGCACGAGGACGCCATCGTCGGCACCTACAAGCGCTCGAAATACCGGGCCGAGCAGGCGGTGCTGGCGCTGGTGCGGGAGCGAGGGCTGCCGGCGGTCATCGTGAACCCGTCGACGCCGGTGGGGCCGCGCGACGTGAAGCCCACCCCCACCGGGGTGATGATCCGCGACGCCGCCGCAGGCCGCATGCCGGCCTATGTCGGCACCGGCCTCAACCTGGTGCACGTGGACGACGTCGCCGCCGGCCACCTGCTGGCGTTCGAGCGCGGCCGGATCGGCGAGCGCTACATCCTGGGCGGCGAGGACATGTCGCTACGGGAGGTGTTCGCGCTGGTGTCGGAGATCGCCGGCGTGCGGGCGCCCCGGATCGAGCTCGGCCAGCGCGTGCTGTGGCCGGTCGCGGTGGCGTCGGAGGCGCTGGCGCGGGGTTTCGGCATCCCGCCGCGGGTGACCCGGGAGATGCTCGCGATGTCGCGCAAGAAGATGTACTTCTCGTCCGAGAAGGCGCGCCGCGAGCTGGACTACGCACCGCGTCCGGCGCGAGACGCGGTCGCCGACGCGATCGGCTGGTTTCGTGCGCAGGGGATGCTCAAGGCAAGGACCGCCGCCCGTTGAACCCCGTCAAAGGCGGAGCCGCTGAAATCTCTTTCTTAGAAAACCGGGGCCTGGGGCCCGCGGCCCCAGCGGGTCCTGGGCAGAGCCCTGGCCTTCCTTGCTGATGCTGGTCCTGTCGATCGCGACGCTGTTGATATGGCTCGGCCTTCTTCTGCTGCACGGCCGCTTCTGGCAGGCCGGGCCGGTGCTGCGACCGGGCTCGCCGGGCGCCGACTGGCCCCGCGTGGACGTGGTGGTCCCGGCCCGCGACGAGGCCGGGTCGATTGGCGCCTGCCTCGCCTCGCTGCTGGCGCAAAACTATGGCGGGCCGCTGCGCATCGTGCTGCTCGACGACCGCAGCGGCGACGGCACCGGCCGGATCGCGCGCGGGCTGCGGGACGACCGGCTGGTGGTGCTGGAGGGCGCGCCGCGGCCGCCGGGCTGGAGCGGCAAGCTGTGGGCGGTGGCGCAGGGGGTGGCGGAGGCCCGCCGCCTGGCGCCGGGCGAGGACGGCTACCTGCTGCTGTGCGACGCCGACATCACGCACGACCCGGCGCACGTCGCGACGCTGGTCGGCAAGGCGGTCGGGGATCGGCTCGACATGGTGTCGGAGATGGTCGAGCTGAACTGCGAGAGCCCGGCGGAGCGGGCGCTGGTGCCGGCCTTCGTGTTCTTCTTCCAGATGCTTTACCCGTTCGCGCGGGTGAACGATCCGGCCAGCGCCACCGCTGCGGCGGCCGGCGGCACGGTGCTGATCCGCCGCGAGATGCTGGCGCGGATCGGCGGCATTGAGAGCCTGCGGGGCGCGCTGATCGACGACGTCACCTTGGCTCAACGCGTCAAGCGGGCCGGCGGCCGCATCTGGCTCGGCCACTCGATGCTGGCGCGCTCGATCCGACCCTATCCGGGCCCAGCCGACGTGTGGCGGATGGTGGCGCGCACCGCCTACGTGCAGCTCCGCTATTCGCCGGCGATGCTGCTCGGCACCGTCCTCGGCATGGGGCTGGTGTGGCTGGCGCCGCTCTGCTGCCTGCTCGCCGGGCATGGGCCGGCGCGCTGGGTCGGAGCCGCCGCGTGGGCGATCTCGACGGCGTCGTTCCTGCCGACGCTGCGCCGCTTCCGGCTGTCGCCTGCCTGGGCGCTGTTGCTGCCCGGGATCGCCCTGTTCTACACCCTGGCCACGATCGGCTCGGCCCTCGACCACCACCGCGGCCGCGGCGTGGTCTGGAAGGATCGCGCCTATCGCGACGGGGACAAGGACATCGGAACCGCATGAACGCGATCCCGCCCCTCGCAGCACCAGATGTCTCGTCCGGCAAAGGCCGGGCGGACGAGAACTTCCCCGTCGGATCGGTGCTGATCGCCCGCGCGCTGCGGCCGCACGTTCACGCCTACTACGCCTTCGCCCGCGCGATCGACGACATCGCCGACAACGCGGTGCTGTCGCCGGAGCGGAAGATCGCCCGGCTCGACGCGATGGAGGCGCTGCTGCTCGACCGGCGTTCGCCCGACGTCCCCGGCCCTGCGGACGGCGCCGAAGCCGCGACGGCGGTCCGGCTGCGGGACAGCTTGGCCGAGACCGGCGTCACGCCGGCGCGCGGCACCGACCTCATCGTGGCGTTCCGGCAGGACGCCGTGCAGTACCGCTACGCGAGCTGGTCCGAGCTCGCCGGCTACTGCCGCTACTCCGCCAATCCGGTCGGGCTCTACCTGCTCGACCTGCACGGCGAGGGCACCGCCACCCACCCCGCCTCGGACGCGCTCTGCACGTCGCTGCAGGTGCTGAACCACCTGCAGGACTGCCGGGACGACCTCCTGGGCCTCGGGCGCTGCTACCTGCCGGAGGATTGGCTGGCGGCGGCGGGCGAGACCGTGGAGGCCGTGCGCCGCGACCACGCCAGCGCGGGCCTGCGGCGGGTGCTGGACCAGGCGCTGGACGAGGTCGACCGGCTGAACCGGATCGCGGCGACGCTGCCCGGGCTGATCGCGGACCGCCGCATGCGGCTGGAGGCGGCGGTGATCGTCGGGCTGGCGCATCGCCTGGCCCGCCGGCTACGGCGCCAGGACCCGCTGGCGGCGCGGGTGAAGCTGTCGCGCCTCGACGTGGTCACGAGCGTGCTGGCGGCGCTGCGCCATGTCGTCTGAGGCCCCGGCCGGGCGACCGAATGAGACCCCGCTCGGCTGCGCACGGTCCGACCTCGACCACGTCGAGGCGGTGGTGCGGCGGTCGGGCACCTCGTTTGGCCGCGGCATGCGGTCGCTGCCGCCGGACCGGCGCTACGCGATGTTCGCGATCTACGCCTTCTGCCGCCTGGTGGACGACGTCGCCGACGAGGAGGGCCCGTTCGCCGACAAGCTGCCGCGGCTGATGGAGTGGCGGGGCCGCATCGCCGGGCTCTACGAGGGCTGCGTCAACGACGCGCTGGACCGCGTGCTGCAGGCGGCGATCGTCCGCTACCACCTGCGCGAGACCGACTTCGCCGCGGTGATCGACGGCATGCAGATGGATGCGGAGGAGGTCATCGTGGCGCCCGACTTCGCGACCTTCGACCTCTACTGCGACCGGGCGGCGTCGGCGGTGGGCCGGCTGTCGGTGCGCGCGTTCGGCGACTCGTCGGAGGCGGCCGACCTGGTCGCGCACCATCTCGGCCGGGCGCTGCAGTTCACCAACGTGCTGCGCGACATCGGCGAGGATGCCGGGCGCGGGCGGCTCTACCTGCCGGCCGAGCTGCTGGACCAGGCCGGCGTGCCGCACGATCCGGAGGCGGCGCTGGTCTCGCCGCACCTGCCGGCGGCGTGCCGGACGCTGGCCGTGCAGGCGCGCCGGCACTTCGGGGATGCGCGCACGGCGATGACGCGCTGCGACCGCCGTGCGATGCGGCCGGCCCAGCTGATGGCGGCCGGCTACGCGGCGGTCCTGTCGACCCTGGTGGCGGAGGACTGGCGCGAGCCGGCGCGACGGGTGTCGGTGCCGCGATGGCGCAAGCTGCTGGTCGCGGCGCGCGTCCTGCTGCCG
Source organism: uncultured Acetobacteraceae bacterium (assembly GCA_937873205.1). Classification (GTDB taxonomy): domain Bacteria; phylum Pseudomonadota; class Alphaproteobacteria; order Acetobacterales; family Acetobacteraceae; genus Lichenicola. Next base: position 4,042 of record CALMVO010000046.1, on the reverse strand, counting down.
GCATGAGGCAGGAACAGGCCAAGGGCGTCACGCGTCAGCGTGCTCCGCACGACGCCCCTGGCCTTCCTTGACCGTCCACATCGTCGGCGGCGGTCTGGCCGGCCTCTCCGCGGCGCTCGAGTTGGCCGAGGCCGGACGCCCCGTGACGCTCTACGAGGCCGGGCCCGCCTGCGGCGGCCGCGCCCGCTCCTACGAGGACCGGCAGCTCGGGTGCCGACTCGACAACGGCAACCACCTGCTGCTGTCGGCCAATCGCACCGTGTTCGACTTTCTGGACCGCATCGGCGCCCGCGACACGCTGGTCGGGCCGGGCGCGCCAATCTTCCCGTTCCATGACCTGGAGGCGGGCCAGGGCTGGACCGTCAGCCTGTCGCGCGGCCGCGTGCCGTGGTGGGTGCTGGACCGCCGCCGCCGGGTACCGGGGATGCGGCTGCGGGAGCTGGGCGCCCTGCTGCGGCTGCTGCGCGCCGGACCCGAGACCACCATCGCCGACTGCATGGCGCCGGGGGCGCTGGCCGAGCGGCTGATGATCCCGCTGGCGGTCTCGGTGCTGAACACGCGGCCCGAGGAGGCCAGCGCCCGGCTGATGGGCAACGTCATGCGCGAGAGCATGGCCCGGGGCGGGGCCGCCTGCGTGCCGTGGTTCCCGCGCGACGGGCTGTCGGAGAGCCTGGTCGACCCGGCGCTGGCGCGGCTGCGGGCGCTGGGGGCCACGATCCGCACCGGCTGCCGCGTGACCTCGCTCGGCATGGCGGACGGCCGCGTCGACCGGCTGACGCTGCCCGGTGGCGACGCGAGCGTCGGCGCCGACGACCAGGTGATCCTGGCGGTGCCGGCGCAGGGCGTGCGCGAGCTGGCCGGGGCGGCGCTGCCCGACCTGCGCGTGCCGGACCGCTTCGAGAGCATCCTCAACCTGCACTACCGCGTCGACGTGCTGGACCGGCTCACCGGCGACCTCGCCCGGGCCCGCTTCGTCGGCGTGGTAGGCGGCGTGGCGGAGTGGGTGTTCGCCAAGCCCGGCATCCTGTCGGTGACGGTGAGCGCCGCCAACCACCTGGCCGATCGCAGCCAGGACGAGCTCGCCGCCACGGTCTGGGGCGAGGTGCGCGCGGTGGTCTCGCCGTGGCTCGCCGGCGGCGTCCCGCTGCCCGAGGCGCCGCCGCCATGCCGCGTGGTGCGCGAGAAGCGGGCCACCTTCGCTGCCACGCCGGCGCAGGATCGGCTGCGGCCGGAATGCCGCACCGCGGTGCCGAACCTGCTGCTGGCCGGGGACTGGGTCGCCAACGGGTTGCCGGCCACCATCGAAGGTGCAATGAGATCGGGCCTGGCGGCGGCCAGGATCCTGCTTTCCGATCGGGCCGCGCCTGCCGCGGCCCGCCGCCGAGGAAGCGGGCGCCGGAACCCGCCGCCGTCCCTGACCCGAGCGAGCGCTGGATGACCGAGATCCCCGTCCGCTCCGGCCACCGATCGGCCGGAGCCCCGAATGGGCGCGCCCCATGCTGAACGCCCTGCAGGAGCGCACGGACAGCCGGCACGACAGGTCAACGCCGTCCGACGAGCAGCTGACCGCCGCCATCGAGCGCGCGCAATCGGCGCTGGCCACGCGCCAGCGTCCCGACGGGCACTGGCTGTTCGACCTCGAGGCCGACGCCACCATCCCGGCCGAGTACATCCTGCTCGAGCACTACCTCGACCGCATCGACATGGGCCTGCAGCGGCGGCTCGGCCTCTATCTCCGCCGCATCCAGGGCGAGCATGGCGGCTGGCCGCTCTACCATGGCGGTCGCTTCGACCTGTCGGCCACCGTGAAGGCGTATTTCGCGCTGAAGGCGATCGGCGACGACGTGGACGCGCCGCACATGGCGCGCGCCCGGAGCGCGATCCTGGCCGCCGGCGGCGCCGAGCGCGCCAACGTGTTCACCCGCTTCCAGCTCGCCCTGTTCGGCCAGATCCCGTGGCGCGGCACCCCCTGCATGCCGGTCGAGATCATGCTGCTGCCGCGCTGGTTCTTCTTCAACATCTGGAACACGTCTTACTGGTCGCGCACGGTGATGACGCCGCTGCTGGTGTTGGCGGCACTCCGTCCGGTGGCGCGCAACCCGCATCGCATCGGCGTGCGCGAGCTGTTCCGCGCCGACCCGGAGCGGGTGCGGGACTGGATCCGCGGCCCTTACCGTTCGCCCTGGGGGCCGGTGTTCAAGCGGATCGACGCCACGCTGCGGCCGCTCGAGCGGCTGGTGCCGGGCCCGCTGCGCCGGCATGCGATCGCGGCCGCCCGCCGCTTCGTCGAGCCGCGGCTGAACGGGCTGGACGGGCTCGGCGCGATCTACCCGGCGATGGCCAACAGCGTGATGATGTTCGACGCGCTCGGCGTGCCGGCGGACGATCCCCGCGCCGCTACGGCGTGGGAGAGCGTGCGCCGGCTGCTGGTCGATCGCGGCGACGGCCCGGAGGACGAGGCGTTCTGCCAGCCCTGCGTGTCGCCGATCTGGGACACCGGGCTCGCCGGCCTGGCGCTGGCGGAAGCCGCCGCCGCCGTGCCGGGGGCTCATTCGGACGCGACGGCGGCCCGGCTCGATCAGGCCGCCGCCTGGCTGCGCCCCCGCCAGGTGCTGGACGTGAAGGGCGACTGGGCGGTACGCAACCCGGGCCTGGCACCCGGCGGCTGGGCGTTCCAGTACGAGAACCCGCATTATCCGGACGTCGACGACACCGCCGTGGTCGGCATGCTGCTGCACCGCCACGACCCCGCCGGCAACGCCCGGGCGCTGGAGCGCGCGCGGGCCTGGATCGTCGGCATGCAGAGCCGGAACGGCGGCTGGGGCGCGTTCGACATCGACAACGACCTCGACCTGCTGAACCACATCCCGTTCGCCGACCACGGCGCGCTGCTGGACCCGCCGACCGCCGACGTCACCGCGCGCTGCGTGTCGTTCCTGGCCCAGCTCGGCGATGCCGCCGACCGGCCGGTGATCGAGCACGGGATCGACTTCCTGCGCCGCGAGCAGGAAGCGGACGGCAGCTGGTTCGGACGCTGGGGCACCAACTACATCTACGGCACCTGGTCGGTGCTCTGCGCGCTGAACGCCGCCGGCCTGCCGCACGACGACCCGATGATCGCGCGGGCGGTTGACTGGCTTCTCTCGGTGCAGCGCCCGGACGGTGGCTGGGGCGAGGACTGCGCCAGCTTCGAGGACGCGACGCCCGGCACCTATCACGAGAGCCTGCCGTCACAGACCGGCTGGGCCCTGCTCGGACTGATGGCGGCCGGCCAGCGGAATCATCCAGCAGTGGCACGCGGCATCGACCACCTGACGCGGACCCAGGACGCGGGGGGCGAGTGGCAGGAGCTGCCCTACAACGCCGTCGGCTTCCCGCGCGTGTTCTACCTGCGGTACCACGGCTACCGGCTGTTCTTCCCGCTGATGGCGCTGGCCCGCTACCGGGCGCTCGGCCGCAGCAACGGCGACCGCGTCCAGCATGGGTTCTGAGGAAGGCCAAGGGCTTCGCCCCTGGACTCCACCAGAGGCGGAGCCTTTGGACTCCATTCTCAAAGAAATGGGGCCTGGGGCCCGCGGCCCCAGCGGGGTCCAGGGGCAGCGCCCCTGGCCTTGCCTGTGATCCTGGGAATCGTAGTGGGGCTCCAGACGGAAGTCCGGCTGCTGCGCCGCCGGAACCTGGGCCTGACGGCGATTAGCGGCGCCACCGCCGCCGGCGCGGCCCGCGCCGCATCCGAGCTGGTGACCGCCGGCGTCACGCACCTGCTGAGCTTCGGGCTGGCCGCCGGGCTTGACCCGACGCTGGAAGCCGGCCGGCTGCTACTGCCGGCCGAGGTGGTGGAGGGCGCGCGGCGCCACCCCACCGACCCTGCGCTGCGCGGCTGGCTCGGCGACGGCGCCTCCGGCCCGCTACTGCACAGCGACCGGCTGGTCGCGGCACCGGCCGAGAAGGCGGCACTGCGCCGGTCGTCCGGCTGCATCGCCCTCGACATGGAGAGCGGCGCGGTGGCGCGGGCGGCGGCGGCGGCCGGGCTGCCGTTCGC
>CALMVO010000045.1 GCA_937873205.1 uncultured Acetobacteraceae bacterium | reverse complement strand
ACGGGTATTCGGCCCAAGCCGGCCCCCCGGGCGCGCGGCCCGCGCCACCTGGGGGCCCCCGGCCCCTCGCTCGCATCAAGCTTCCGCCGGCAGCTCGCGCAGCATCGGCGCCAGCTGTGCGGCGTAGTCGCGCCAGCGGCCGACCCCGGCCGCGTTGATCGGCCGGCGCACCTGCGCGCGGCTGGCGCTGCCGATGCGGCGATCCTGTTCATGGAAGCGCTCGCAGGCCGGATCGTAGGGCAGGCCCAGGAACTCCAGCACGCGGCGCAGGGTGGCGTCGAAATCCGCCAGCCAATCGCCGTGGTCGAGGAGCAGCATCATCGAGGGCGGCAGGCTCGCCTGCCAATGCTCCAGCAGGCGACCATGAGTGGCCATGTACCAGCCGAGGTCGCCCAGGTCGTGCGCGTAGGGGTGGTGGCCGATGAAGCGGTGCCCGAAGATCGAGGCGCCGACATCGCGCAGGTCGCGCGTGCAGCAGACGATCCGTGCACCCGGCAGCAGCGTCGCGATGAGGCCGAGCTGGAAGACATTGTCCGGCATCTTGTCCACCACGCGGGCCGCATCCGGCGCCAGCGCGTGCAGCTCCGCCAGGTAGTCGCGGGATGCCGCCGTCAGCGTCGCCGCGTCGAGTGCGGCGGCGCGGCTCGTCGCGACATCGGCGGTCCAGGTGCCGGTCAGCCGCACCAGCGTTTCACGCACCGCCATCCGCTCGCCGGCGCCGTGCACCATCGGATGCGCGCTCAGGATCTGCTCCAGCAGCGTGGTGCCGGTGCGCGGCAGCCCGACGATGAACACCGGCGCCGGATCATGCAGCGCCGAGCGAGGTCCCTGGGCCAGCCGTTCCGCACCGTAGCCGCGCAGGATGGCGTCGAGTTGGGCGCGGTGCGCCTCTCGCGAGAAGGGCTGCGCCGCGCGCAGCAGCGCATGCCCGCGGCTCCAATGCGCGAACGCGGCGGTGTGGTTGCCATCGGCTCGCTGCAGATCGGCGAGGTCAAAGTGCGCGTCGATGCGCTGCTCCAGGGTGCCGGCCTCCCGTATATCCGCCAGCCGACCGACGCGGTCGGTTAAGGCCGCTGCCTGCGGAGCGCCCTCGCGCCGCGCCAGCACGAAGCGCTGCCAGGTCAGCGTCAGCCCGAGCTCCGGCAGCGGAGGCTGCTCGGCCTGCGCGATCTCGCGATGGGCTTGCTCCGGGTTATCGAGCGCCACTAGTGCCTGCGCCCGATGCGCATGCCAATGCGACCGCATCGGGCCCGGCGGCGGCGGAGGCCCGTCCAGCAGCTCCAGTGCCGGCGCCGCGTCGCCGTCGAGCAGCAGCCTGCTTGCCAGATTTAGACGGCCTCGGAGGCAGCCCGGATCGCGGTCCACGATGGCGCGCAGGCGCGCGGTCGCTGCCAGCGGTTGACCGCACAGATGCTCGACCAGCGCCAGCTCGGCCCCCGCCTCGCCATGCAGCGGTCGCAGGGCCAGCGCCTCGTGGAACGCGGTCTGCGCCTCCATGACCTTGTCCAGCCGCAGGCAGATGCGGCCGAACGCCAGCCAGGCCTCCGCCAGCAGGGCGGGCGCCGCATCGCCGGCGGCCTGCAGCGCGGCCAGCTCCGCCAGGCGCAGCGCGTGCTCGGCGTCGAGCAGCCGCGGGGCCAGCGACACCGCCCGCCGCGCGGCGTCGACCGCCTCTCGCGGCCGCCGCAACGTCAGCAGGGTCCGCGACAGGTGGATCCGCGGCGCCGGATCGGCCGGGGCCAGCCGGCTCGCCGCCTCCAGCGCGGCGGCGGCCTCGGCATGGCGGCCGGCCGCCTGTAGACCGATGCCGTGCCAGAGCGCTCCCAAGGCCTCGGCCGGCGCCAGGTCCCGCGACTGGGCGAGATGCGGCAGCCCGTCCATGGCTCGGCCGGCGCGGACCAGCGCCATGCCGCAGAGCCGCTGCAACACGGCGTCCGCGGGATAACGTTCCAGCAGCGGGAGCAGCAGCCGCGCCGCGCTCGGAAAGTCGCCGGCCTCGAAGCACCGGATGGCGCCTGCCGCCGCCGCGTCACCCGGTCGGGGCGCCCCCGATGGCGGTGACTCGCTCGTCGTCATCCGCCGCCGCCGCGTGGAGCCCCGTTGCGCGCGGTCCGCGAGGCGGTATGGTCAGGCGGGCGTTCGAAGAGGGGATACGCGTGATCAGGACATCCACCGCCGGCGCCGCGATCGCCGTCTGCCTGCTGGCTCTCGCCGGCTGCGACAACACCTACACCCCATCCGCGCACCATCAGGCCGAGGCCTCGACGGGCAGCCTGCTGTCCGGCACCGACACCGGCGCCAACGGCAACGGCGGCACCAACGACCCGTCGATCAGGGGCAACGCCGGCGGTCCCGCGTCCTACGGCGGACATTGATCTTCCGTTCAGCGCTTGATCAGCATCGCCTGTGAGGTCGGCAGCTCGACCACGCGCTCCGGCCGCCCGGCGAGATACTCGTCGAACGCCTCGCGGACGCCGGCCAGATAGGAGTAGTCGTGGCTGACGATGATGCCGCCCGGCAGCATCCGCGGGTAGAAGAATTCGAGGCAGGCCAGCGTGCCCTCCTTCAGGTCCACGTCCAGGTGCACCAGCGAGAAGCGTTCGTCCTCGCAGCCGGTGTCCACGCCGGTGAACAGGCCCTTGTGGAACACGAGGTTCGGCTGGTCCGACAGGTACGCCTGCACCGCCTCCAGTGACGCGGCGTAGTGGCCCTGGCCCATCGATTTCCGCTCGGCCTGGTCGGGCTGCGGCAGGCCTTCAAAGGTGTCGAACAGGTGCAGCCGCTCGGGCCGGCCGCCGAGGCTGATCAGCTTGGCGGAGCAGCCCTGGAACACGCCCACCTCGGCCATGGTGCCGCCGACGGCGCGCTGCGTGCGGGCCAGCGAGTGGATCATGAAGGCCTCGTTGCCGCTGAGCAGGCTTTCCCGCTCGGCGCGCACGCGGCGGATCACCTGCATCACGGGCTTCTGCTTGTGGCCGCCCAGGATCGCCAGCTCGATGCGGGCGAGCGTGCCCACGGTCAGCCGCCGCACGGTGCGGCTGCGGGCGAAGATCTGGTGCAGGGCCGCCTGGGCGCGGGCGGTGTTGGCACGCGCTGGGCGTGCGGCGGCGATGTCGGTGATCGTTTCCACTCCTGATGTCGGGTCTAGAGAATGAGGGCCTCGAACGGCGGCACGAGGTCCGGACCGTCGATCTCCAGTACCCAGAGATCGGGGTCGCGCGCCACCTGTCGGGCGACGTAGGCATCGACGGCGTCCTGATCGACGGGGGCGGCGCCGGTGCCGCGGATCCAGGCGCTCTCGCCGCCTGCCGTCCGGGTCTGGCTCAGCACCACCATGGTGCCGCCGCGCTCGCGCAGCACGACCAGGATGCCGCCGGCATCGGCATCACCCCGCCGCAGCACCATTCCGGACCGGCCCAGCTGGTGCGCCCGGCGCAGCGCGGCGCTGGCCCAGATGCCGGCCTTGAGGCGGGGCTCGATCACCGTGCGACCCGGGGAAGGCCAGGGAGTCCTGCCGAGCACGCCATCGCGTGACGCGCTGGACCCGTCGGGGCCATGGGCCGCAAACCCCGTGACAGATCGGGGTCCGGGGCCCGCGGCCCCGGTGGGGTCCAGGGGCAAGGCCCCTGGCCTTCTTCGAAATGCCCGGGTACCGTCACTCCGCCGCCTCCGGCACCAGGGCCGCCTGATACGAGCCCGGCGTCTCCAGCAGCGAGCGCGCGGCGTCGAGGTCGCCATCGCTGCCGATCGCGGCCGGGCAGGCCTGGCGCAGCTCCAGGATGCGCGCCACCGGCAGCGGCGCCCGCGCGTCGCGGCTGTCGATCACCGCGCGGCGTTCGTCGAACACGCCGGCGGCCAGGTCCTGCAGCTGCCGGTCGAGGCTCGACTGGCCGAGGCTGGTGCAGACCTCGGGGATGACGCCCAGCCCCTGCAGCGGCCAGCCCAGCGGTGCCAGCACCCGGCTCCAGGTCACGAACAGCTCGCCGCCGTCGGGCAGTTGGGCGATGGTCTGCACCAGCCCCTTGCCCAGCGTGGCGCTGCCCACCACCACCGCGCGGCGATGGTCGGACAGGGCCGCCGCCATGATCTCGGCCGCACTGGCGGTGCGCCCGTCCACCAGCACGACGATCGGCACGCCGTCGGTGAGGTCGCCGCCCTGCACCGCCCAGACGTGGTTGGCCTGCGGGTCACGGCCGACCGTGGTCACGGCGACGCCGTGGTCCAGCACCAGCGCCACCGCGGTCACCGCCTGCTGCAGCAGCCCGCCACGGTTGCCGCGCAGGTCGAAGATGAGGCCGCGCAGGGGGGTACGCCGACCTGCCGTTCGCCCGTGGCGGCCGGTCGGCGGCTCGTCCGCGTCCGGGTTCATCGCCTCCTCGAGGAACTGGCTGATCTCCTGCGCGGTGTCGGCGGAGAAGCCGGTCACCCGCAGCACCACGATGTCGCCGTTGCTGAAGGCGAACACCGTCTCCGGCGGCACCGCGGCGCGGGTCAGCGCGTAGCTCACCGACCGGCGCCCGCCGGACGGGGCCAGCGTCAGGGTCACGACGCTGCCGGCATCGCCCTGCAGCAGCGCCGCCGCCGCGTCCGGCTCCATGCCCCGCACCGTCCGACCGTCGATCGACAGCAGCCGCATGCCGACGGTGATGCCGCCCGCCCAAGCCGGCCCGTTGGCGTTCACCGACGCGATCGCCAGCCCGTGCCCCAGCGCCTCCAGCGTGACGCCGGCCCCCGCGGTGCCGCCGCTGCGGGCGGCGCGCTCGGTCTCGGCCGGCGCCGGCGCCACGTAGCGGGAATAGGGGTCCAGATGGTTGAACAGCTCGTCGAAGAAGCTCTGGATCACCGCCTGCTGGCCGGCGTCGCGCATCGCCGCCGAGGCGGTCCAGGCCGAGGCGGTCATCGCCACCGCGAGCCGCGCCCAGCCGGCGCGGTCGCCGGGGGCGGGTGGGCTGGCGGTGAACAGCACGCCCTGCGGCGTCGCCAGCCGCACCGGCGCCGTGGCGGCCTCGGCCTGGGCGTCGACGGTCAGCGCCGGGTCGATCGCCGTGATGCCGCCCAGGCCCCAGACCGTGAGCTGCTGCGCGCTGTGCGGCTCCAGCGTCCGCGGCTCCAGCACGGCCAGCGCGGTCTCGATCACGCCGCCGACCATCGACTGGTCCAGCGCCGGCTGCGTCCCGGTCGGCTGCGCCCGAACCTGATCCGGCCGCGCCGACAGCAGCAGGCAGACCAGCAGCAGGCAGAGCAGCAGCCGGCGGCGGCGCGACCATCGGGATGCCTTTGCCGAAGGGGCTGCCGAACGTGCGGGCGGGCGGCGCGCCGGGCCGTGGCAGCGCCGGAGCGTCGGCCTCACGGAACCGGCTTGCCGCGTCCCCGGACTCCGGACGCCTGGCCGTGACCGGACACGCCCGCCGGCGGCTCGGGCGGGCTCAGCATCGCGAACAGCAGCCCGCCGGTCAGCGGCGCCGCCTCGACCAGCCTCACCTCGACCCGTGCGGTCAGGCGGTAGAGGCCGCGGCTCCGCTGGCCGACCAGCGCCTGTGCTGCCACGTCATGCATCCAGAACTCGGGCGCCTCGGCGGCGGGGGAGGGGGCGTTGAGGGAGGAGATCGGCACCAGCCCGGTGGCGCCGCTGTCCAGCACTGTGACGAAAAGCCCGAACCGGGTCACGCCGGAAATACGCGCGGCAAAGCCGGCGCCGATTTTGTCCGCCATGTGTGCAGCGATGTAACGGTCGACCGCGTCGCGCTCGGCCAGCGCCGCCCGGCGTTCGGTGGCGGTAACGTGGGCGCCGGTGTCGGCGAAGTCCGCCGCCGCCACCGGCCGCAGCCCGTCCGGACCAAGTCCTAGCCCGGCGATCAGGGCGCGGTGCACCAGAAGGTCGGCATAGCGCCGGATCGGGCTGGTGAAGTGCGCGTACTGGCCGAGCGCCAGCCCGAAATGCCCGATATTGTCGGGGCTGTACTCGGCCTGCGACTGCGCCCGCAGCACCATCTCGTTGACCTGCTCCGCCCGCTCGCTGCCGGCGACCTCGGCCAGCACGCGGTCCAGGTCGGCCGGGCGGATCTCGCCGGCCGGTTTCAGCGCGATGTCCAGAGTCGCCAGGAAGTCCCGCAGCGCGTCCAGCCGCTCGGGCGCCGGCGGCGCGTGCACGCGGTACATGCAGGGCTGGCCCAGCCGCTCCAGCTCCTGCGCCGCGGCGACGTTGGCCAGCACCATGAACGCCTCGATCAGCCGGTGGCTGTCCCGCCGCGGCCGCGGCGTGATCGCCGCCACCCGTCCCTCCGGCGTCAGCGTCACGCGGCGCTCCGGCAGGTCGAGGTCGAGGGTGCCGCGCCGGACGCGCGCCGACAGCAGTGCCGCGTAGGAGCCGTAGAGGCTGTCGAGCAGCCCCGTGGGCAGGCCGAGTGCTTCACCGGCGTCGCCGGCCTCGGCGGCATCCTGCAGCTGGTCATAGGTGAGCCGGGCAGCGCTGCGCATCAGCCCGCGGCCGAAGCGGTGCGAGCGCTTGGCGCCGCCGGCGTCGATCCGCATCTCGACGAACAGGCAGCCGCGCGGCTCGCCGGCCTTCAGCGAGCACAAGCCGTTCGACAGCGCCTCCGGGAGCATGGGCACCACGCGGTCGGGGAAGTAGACCGAGTTGCCGCGCGACCGCGCCTCGCGGTCCAGCGCCGAGCCGGCGCGGACGTAGTGCGCCACGTCGGCGATCGCCACCAGCAGCCGCCAGCCGCCCTCCGGATCGGGCTCGGCGGACACCGCGTCGTCGAAGTCGCGCGCATCCTCGCCGTCGATCGTCACCAGCGGCAGGTGACGGAGGTCGGTGCGGCCGGCCGGCCCGACCTCGGCGGCGGCCTCCGCCTCGGCGAGTGCCGCTTCCGGGAAGACCTGCGGGATGTCGTGCGCGACCAGGCAGACCATGCTCACCGACCGGGCCTCGCCCATGCCGCCCAGCCGCTCCAGCACCCGCACCGGCTTCAGCCCCTGTCCGGCATGCGGCAGCGGCTCGGCCAGCACCAGCTCGTCCGCCAGGGCGCCGCCGGTCTCGCCCATCGGCACGCTCCACTCGGCCTTCTCGCGCCGGTCGGTGGGCACCACCCGCCCGGCCTCGACCAGCTGGCCGCGCCGGTAGGGCGCCTCGGACGGCGCCGACGGCCGGAACACCCCCAGCACACGGCCGGGCTGCGCCTCGATCCGGCGCAGCGTGCGGCCCTCGTAGCGGCCGCCGCCGATCGGCCGCAGCCGCGCCAGCACGCGCTGCCCAGGGGCCAGCGCCGGCCGGCCCTTCTGTTCCGGATGCATGACGATGGCGGGCGCCGCACCGGGTCCGGTCCAGTTCGCCGGCCGCGCCACCGCGTCGCCGCCGGAGTCGGTGCCGGTCACCTGCACCACCATGGACTCCGGAAGCCGCCCGCCGGCGACCGGCCGCCTGCCGCCCACATTGTCGAGGTTGCCGTCGCGCTCCAGCCGCCGCAGCAGGTCGCGCAACGCGACGCGGTGCTCCGGCCCAAGCTTGAAGGCGCGCGCCACCTCGCGCTTGCCGACCGGCCCGGGGGACTCGGCGACGAAACGGCGCACCGCCTCGGGCGAGGGTAGTCCACCCTCCGCGCGCGGCTGGTCCGGCTGGTCCGGCGGGCCGGCCGGCAGCCGGCTCGGCATCAGGCCCGCTTCTTGGACGCGGCGGTGGTGGACCTGGCGGCGACCTTGGCCACCGTCTTCGATGCCGGCTTCTTCACCGGAGGCGCCGATGCCCGCTTCGCGGCCGGCTTGACCGACGTGGCGGGCGGTGCCGCCTCCGCCTTTGCGGGCCGGCGCGCCGGTTTGGCCTTCGCCACCACCTTCTTGCCCTTCGGCTTCAGCACCTTGCCGCGCTCGGCCAGCAGCGGCACCGCCTCCTCCAGCGTGAAGGTATCCATCAGGCTGTCGCGCGGCAGGTTGGCCACCATCTGGCCGTGCTGCACGTAGGGCCCGAAGCGGCCCTTGCGGACCAGCACCGGCTCGCGGTCCTTCGGGTGCGCGCCCAGCGTGCGCACCGAGGCCAGCTTCTTGCCGAGCACGTCCATCGCCCGGTTCATGCCGACCTCGAGAATGTCGTCGTCCTTCTCCAGGGAGGCGAAGATCGCCCCCATCTTCACGTACGGCCCGAAGCGGCCGACGCCTGCCTCGATCGGCTCGCCGAGCTCGGGATGCAGCCCGACCAGCCGCGGCAGCGACAGCAGCCCCACCGCCTGCTCCAGCGTCACGCTGTCGCCCTCGAAGCCGCGCGGCAGGGTGGTGCGCCGCGGCTTGGCCTTCTTGTCGGCGGGATCGGGCTCGCCCTGCTGCACGTAGAGGCCCCACGGCCCGCGCTTGACCGTGATCTCCTCCGACGTCTCGGGATGCGTGCCGAGAACGCGGACGCCGTCCTTCAGCGTCTCGCCGCCCTCGCCATCCTTGGCGTCGACCACCAGCCGCCGCGTGTACTGGCAGGCCGGGTAGTTCGAGCAGCCGATGAAGCTGCCGTAGCGGCCGAGCTTGAGGCCCAGCCGGCCGGTGCCGCAGGCGGTGCAGAGCCGCGGGTCGCCGCCGGCGGCGGGCTCGGGGAAGAAGTGCGGCGCCAGGTCGGCGTCGAGCGCGTCGATGACGTCGGAGATCTTGAGGTCGCGGGTCTGCGCCACGGTGTGGCTGAACGCGTCCCAGAAGCTGCGCATTACCGCGCGCCAGTCGGCGCGGCCGTCGGAGATGTCGTCGAGCTGCTCCTCGAGCCCGGCGGTGAACTGCGGGTCGACGTAGCGCTCGAAGAAGCTGGTCAGGAACGCCGTCACCAGCCGGCCGCGATCCTCCGGCACGAAGCGCTTGGCCTCCATCCGCACGTAGTCGCGGTCGCGCAGCACGCTCAGGATCGAGGCGTAGGTGGAGGGCCGGCCGATGCCGATCTCCTCCATGCGCTTGACCAGGCTGGCCTCCGAGAACCGCGGCGGCGGCTGGGTGAAATGCTGGTCGGCGGCCACCGCGCCGCGCTTCAGCGGATCGGCCTCACGCATCGGCGGCAGCATGCGGCTGTCCTCGTCGGCGTCGGCACCGGCGGCGTCGTCGCGGCCCTCGGCGTAGAGCCTGAGGTAGCCGTCGAAGGCCACGATCGAGCCGGTGGCGCGCAGCCGGGTCTTCGCGGACGGCTCGGCGATCTCGACGATGACCTGGTCCAGCTCGGCCGACTGCATCTGGCTGGCGACCGCGCGCTTCCAGATCAGCTCGTAGAGCCGGCGCTGTTCGTCGCCAAGGTAGCGGCCCATGTCGGCCGGCGTGCGGGCGACGTCGGTCGGCCGCACCGCCTCGTGCGCCTCCTGCGCGTTCTTGGCCTTGGTCGAGTACTCCCGCGCCAGACCGGGCAGGTAGTCGCGGCCAAACGCCTCGCCGATATGGCCGCGGATGGCGTCGATGGCTTCCCGCGCCATCTGCACGCCGTCGGTCCGCATGTAGGTGATGAGGCCGATCGTCTCTCCGCCCAGCTCGATGCCCTCGTAGAGCTGCTGCGCCGCCCGCATGGTGGCCTGCGCCCCCATCCCCAGCTTGCGGCTGGCCTCCTGCTGCAGCGTCGAGGTGGTGAAGGGGGCGGGCGGGTTGCGCTTGACCTTGCGACGCTCGACCGACTTCACCCCGAACTGCCCGGCCTCGACCGCCGCCTTGGCCGCCATGGCGCGGGCCTCGTCGCCGAGGTCGAACTGGTCGAGCTTCCTGCCGTCCAGGTGGGTCAGCCGGGCGGTGAAGGGCGCCCCGGCCGGCGTGGTCATCTGCGCCTGCACCGACCAGTACTCGCGCGGCCGGAACCGCTCGATCTCGCTCTCGCGCTCGCAGATCAGCCGCAGCGCCACCGACTGCACCCGGCCGGCCGAGCGGCTGCCCGGCAGCTTGCGCCACAGCACCGGTGAGAGCGTGAAGCCGACCAGGTAATCCAGCGCCCGCCGGGCCAGGTAGGCCTCGATCAGCGGCATGTCGAGCTGGCGCGGCCGCTTCATCGCGGTGTTGACCGCGCCCTTGGTGATCTCGTTGAAGGTGACGCGCTGCACGTCGATGCCGCGCAGCAGGTGGCGCTCCTCCAGCATGGCGCGGACGTGCCAGCTGATCGCCTCGCCCTCGCGGTCCGGGTCGGTGGCGAGGTAGAGAGTGCGGGCGCCCTTCAACGCCTTGGCGATGGCGCTGATCTGGCGGTTGCCGCGCTCGTCCGCCTCCCAGTCCATCGCGAAGTTCTCGTCCGGCCGCACGCTGCCGTCCTTGGGCGGCAGGTCGCGCACGTGGCCGAACGAGGCCAGCACGGTGAAGCCGTCGCCCAGGTACTTGTTGATCGTCTTCGCCTTTGCGGGCGACTCGACCACGACGACATCGGTCATGGGCACCCTGGGGTCATGAACACTCCGGTGCCGCCGGTCTGCTGTCGGATCGCGCTGTCAGTGCGGCCGGTAGCTGTCCGCGAGCAACCCAACGCGGTTCCCGGGCAGGGATTCCACGCGGCCGGCAAGCTCCAGTTCCGTCAGCACTGCCAGTACGGCGGCGACCGAGAACTGGCAGCGGCGCACCAGATCGTCAACCGGCGTGGGGGTGTGGCTCAGCAGCCGCAGCAGCGTCGCGCGCACGCTGCCCAACTGCTGCCAGTCCTCCGGCGCATCCGAGCCCCAGCCGGAACCGGGCTCGGCGAAGCCCGTCGGGCCCAACCCCGCCGGCAGCTCGGGCAGCTCACGCAGCACGTCGTCGGCGTTCTCGACCAGATGCGCGTGGCGCTGGCGCAGCAGGTCGTTGGAGCCGCGCGAGCGCGGGTCGAGCGGCGAGCCCGGCACCGCAAACAGCTCGCGGCCATAGTCGAGCGCCAGCCCGGCCGAGATCAGGCTGCCGGACTTGGGTGCGGCCTCCACCACCACGCAGCCGAGCGAGAGTCCCACGATGATGCGGTTGCGGCGCGGGAAATGCCGCGCCTGCGGCGTAGTGCCGAGTGGGGCTTCGGCCACCACGCAGCCGGTGGCGGCGATGCGCTCCTGCAGGCTGGCGTGCTCGGGCGGGTAGGGGTGGTCGAGCCCGCCGGCGATCGCCGCCACCGTCGGCCCGACATGCATCGCCCCCAGGTGGGCGGCGCCGTCGATGCCGCGCGCCAGCCCCGAGACCACCAGCAGCCCGGCGCCCCCGAGCTCGGCCGCCAGCGCCTCGGCGATACGGAGCCCCGCCGACGAGGCGTTGCGGGCGCCGACGATCGCCACCGCCCGCCGATGCAGCAGCCTCGGGTCGCCCAGCACGGCCAGCACCGGCGGCGCGTCGGCGAGCTGCGCCAGCAGCGGCGGATAGTCGGGCGTGCCCAGCACGAGGTAGCGGCCGCCGAGCCGCTCCACCCCGTCGATCTCGGCCTCGATGGTGGCGGTCCGCGCCGGCACGAGGCCGCCCTCGCGTCCGCCGGCGCGCGCCAGCCCAGGCAGCGCGTCGAGCGCGGCATCGGCGGTGCCGAAACGCCGCAGCAGGGTGCGGAAGCTGGCCGGCCCGACCCGCTCGGTCCGCACCAGCCGCAGCGTCGCCACCAGGGCTGCCCGGTCCGGGCTCATATCGCCTGGGCTCCGATGCGCGGCTCGGTGCCCGCGGCCAGCCGGCGGATGTTGCCGCGATGGCGCCAGACCACCAGCAGCGTCACCGCGAGCCCAGCCCACGGGATCGGCGCCCCCCCGGGGCCCCCCCCCCACCCCCCCACCCGCGGCGCCCCGGGGCCCC
>CALMVO010000044.1 GCA_937873205.1 uncultured Acetobacteraceae bacterium | reverse complement strand
GCCGTCTGCCTCGCCGCCCTCGTCATCTGGTGGTTGTGAGTCCGGAGCCTAGGGCACCCGCTCGCCGCGACCGGCTACACCAGCGCCGCGCCGACCGTGTTCGGCCGGGCCGTCGAGACCCGTCCGGACGATCCGGCGGCGCGGGTGAACCTGGCCGCCCTATTCCGCCGCGCCGACCAGCCTGCGGCGGCGCGGCGGCACGACGAGGCGGCGCTGGCGCTCGACCGGTCGCATCCGGAGGCGCATCAGGGCCTGGCGATCCTGCTGGACGGGGTCGACGAGGCCCTGGCGGCCCATCACCGCGCGCTGGGCTACGCCGCCGGCCGCTCAGCACCGCGCCCTATCGCGGGGCGGCGCCGCCGGTGGTGGTCCTGCAGCTGGTCTCGGCCCGCGGCGGCAACCTGCCGACCCGGCCGATCCTCGACGACCGGCTGTTCCTCACCCACACCCTGGTCGCCGAGTATCCGATCCGGCCGCGCCGCTGCCGCCGCACGACGTGGTGTTCAACGCCATCGGCGACGCGGACCGCTGCGCCGAGGCGCTGACCGCCGCCGAACGGCTGCTTTCCGGCACCACCCGGCCGGTGCTCAACCCGCCACTGCGGATCGCGCGGACGACGCGCCTTGAGATCATGCGCCGGCTGGCTGGCTTGCCCCGGGGTGGTAGCGCCGCGTACCCTGTCGCTGCCGCGCACGGCGTTCGCGGACGGGGGGCCCATCGGGCTCGTACCGCCGTTCCTGCTGCGCAGCCTGGGGCACCATACCGGGCAGCACTTCGTGTGGATCGACCGGGCGACGGCTCTGCCGGCGGTCCTGGCCGCGCTGCCGGGCGAGCGGCTGCTGGCGATCCAGGCCCTCGAAGCGGCCAGTGCGGACGGTCTGTTCCGCAAGTATCGCGCGATGCTGATCGGGGCCGAGATCCTGCCGCTGCACCTTGCGATCTCCGCGAACTGGAAGGTGCACGACTTCACCGCCGGCATGACCGACCCGGCGCACCGGGCAGAGGAGGCCCGGTTCCTGGCCGACATGCCCGGGGTGCTGGGCCCGATCGCGATGTCGGCCCTGCACACGATCGCAACGGTGCTCGACCTCGACTACGCCGGCGTCGATTTCGCGGTGGCCGCCGACGGCCGGCTGCTGCTGTTCGAGGCCAATGCCGCGATGATCATCGCCCCGCCGACGCTGGACCCAATTTGGGAGTATCGGCGGCCGGCGGTGAGCCCGTTCAAACCCCTGCCAGGACGGAGGTTGGAACGACGGCCTTATGGCCCGGTGACAAGGACCGTAGCGATGACCTTCACAACCTTGGAATAATCACCTGGCGATCTCGGAAAGAGCGAGACGTAGAGGTTGGTTCGCAGAAGGAAGCGCTTCCTGAAGAACGGGATGCTCGCGATAACCGCATACCAATCCTCGCTCCTGTCCTGATCATTTGCCGTCGCTGGATCAGGATAGGGATGAACGGTGAAGCTCGCGTTCCGCAGGATCGCCTCCGCGTCGGCGAACGTCGTGCCGGGCGGGATGAAGGGAAGCACGACATCGCTCATGTCGGTGCCGCTGAACCCTCCCAGAGGGCGTGTGCCGACCGCCTCATCCAGGTCCCTGCGGAGGTTCTTTCCCCGCTGCGCGAGATCTGCGGACCCTTGCGACTCATGGCACCGGTAGGTCGTGCGATGTCGGCTCCAGAGGGCGATGATACGACCCTGATGCTGGCAAGACCGGTCGCCAGCATCCACCATGCCCGTCGAGCCTATCCCATCGCGTTCCCCCGGGTTCTGGTGGGTTCCGGCGCCGGGCCAGGAGATTAGGCGAAGGCTGCTTGCGCCAGCAGCGCGAGCAGCGTCAGCCTGCCAGATCAAGCGCCAGCGCCTCGGCGACACGGATGCCGTCGATGCCGGCCGTCATGATCCCGCCCGCATAGCCGCACCCCTCGCCGGCCGGATACAGCCCGCGCGTGTTCAGGCTCTGCAGGTCGGCGCCGCGAGTGATGCGGACCGGCGACGAGGTGCGGGTCTCGACTCCCGTCATCACCGCGTCCGCCATGTCGAAGCCACGGATCTGCCGGCCGAAGCGCGGCAGCGCCTCGCGGATCGCCGGGAGCGCGTAGTCCGGTAGGCAGTGCGCGAGGTCGGTGGGCGTCACGCCCGGCGTGTAGGAGGGCACCACGTCGCCAAGCATCGTCGAGGCGCGGCCGGCGAGCAGGTCGCCGACCCGCTGCGCCGGCGCGCGATACTGCCCGCCGCCGGCCTCGAACGCGCGCGACTCCCAGTGGCGCTGGAACGCGACGCCGGCCAGCGGCCCGTCGCCGAACGGCGCGAAGTCGGCCGGCGTCAGCCCGACCACGAGGCCGGCATTGGCGTTGCGCTCGTTGCGCGAGTACTGGCTCATGCCGTTGGTCACCACCCGCCCCGGCTCCGAGGTCGCGGCGACGACGGTGCCCCCCGGGCACATGCAGAAGCTGTAGACGCCGCGGCCGTTGGCGGCATGGTGCACCAGCTTGTAGTCGGCCGCCCCCAGCTTCGGATGGCCGGCGTTGTCGCCGAAGCGGGCGCGGTCGATCAGCGACTGCGGATGCTCGATGCGCACCCCGATCGAGAGCGGCTTGGCCTGCATCGACACGCCTGCCGCCAGCAACGCCTCGAAGGTGTCGCGGGCGCTGTGGCCGATCGCCAGCACGACGTGGCGCGCCTCGACGATACCGCCGTCGGCGAGCGTCACCGCCTCGATCCGGCGATTGCCGTCGCGGCTGTTCCCCACCTCGAAGCCGGTGACGCGGGCACCGAAGCGGTATTCGCCGCCCAGCGCCTCGATCTGCGCGCGGATGCTCTCGACCATCGTCACCAGCCGGAAGGTGCCCACATGCGGCTTCGACACCACCAGGATCTCCTCGGGCGCGCCGGCACGGACGAACTCGTGCAGCACCTTGCGGCCGTAATGCTGGCGGTCGCTGGCCTGGCTATAGAGCTTGCCGTCGGAGAAGGTGCCGGCCCCGCCCTCGCCGAACTGCACGTTGCTCTCGGGCCGCAGCTCGGAGCGGCGCCACAGCGCGAAGGTATCGACGGTGCGCTCGCGGACCGCGCGGCCGCGCTCCAGAATCAGCGGCCGCAGCCCCATCTGCGCCAGCACCAGGGCAGCCAGCAGCCCGCATGGCCCGGCACCGATCACCACCGGGCGGCGGTAGTCCGGCCGCGACGCGCGCGCCACGCCGTCCTCGACCACCATGCGATAGCGCATGTCGGGCGCCGGCTGCACCTGGCCGTCGGCCTCGTGCCGGTTCAGCACCGCCGCCTCGTCGCGCACGGCGACATCCAGGCTATAGACCAGGCTGACGCCGCCGCGCCGGCGGGCGTCATAGCCGCGCCGGAACACCGCGTGCGAGAGGATGTCGGCCTGCGCCACGCCCAGGCGCGCCGCCGCCGCCGCCGGCAGCGCGTCCGGCACATGGTCGAGCGGCAGCTTGAGTTCGGTAAGACGCAGCATGACGGGACCAGGTGGACGCGGCCGATGACGGGACGGCCGATATCGGCCTAGCATCCGGCCCATGCAAGCGCACGCCACGATGCCGGCCGGAGGGCCACGGGATGCCTGATCACGCCCATGGGCATGCCGGCCATGTGCACGCCCCAGCCAGCTTCGGCGCTGCGTTCGCGATCGGCATGGCGTTGAACCTCGCCTTCGTCGGCGGCGAGGCCGCTTGCGGGGCGGTCGCGGGGTCGCTGGCCCTGATCGCCGATGCCGGCCACAACCTCGGCGACGTGCTCGGGATGGGGGCCGCCTGGCTCGCCACTTGGCTTGGCCGGCGCCGTCCGACGGCGCGCTTCACCTACGGGCTGCGGCGCTCGTCGATCCTGTCGGCGCTGTTCAACGCCGTGCTGCTGCTGCTGCTCACCGGCGGCATCGCCTGGGAGGCGGTCCGCCGGCTGCTGCATCCGGACCCGGCCGCCGGCCGCCTGATGATGATCGTCGCGGCCGTCGGCATCCTGGTGAACGGCGCCACCGCGCTGCTGTTCGCGTCCGGCCGCCGCCACGATCTCAACATCCGGGGCATCGTGCTGCACATGGCCGTCGACGCCGCCACCGCCGCGGTCGTGGTGGCAGGCGGGCTGCTGATCCTGCTCACCGGGTGGTCGCGCATCGATCCCCTGCTCGGGCTCCTGGTCGCGGCGGCGATCGTCGCCGGCACCTGGTCGCTGCTGCGGCGATCGCTCGAGCTGGCGCTGGACGCGGTGCCGGCCGGGATCGATCACGAGCAAGTGGAGCAGTTCCTGCGCGCGCTGCCCGGCGTCGCGGACCTGCACGACCTGCACATCTGGGGCATGAGCACCACCGAGACCGCGCTCACCGCACACCTGGTCCGCCCCGGCCTGCCGCCCGACGACGACCTGCTGCGGCAGACGGCGGCGACGCTGGCGCGGCGCTTCGGCATCGGCCACGCGACCTTGCAGGTGGAGACCGGCGACGGCAGCGCGTGCGCGCTGGCCCAGGCCGGCAGCGTCTGACCCTGGTCCCCATCCCTTCCGCGCGCGCAGGACCGCGTGCCGGCGACCCGGCCTGGCCGTCGGCGGTCGTGCTCGGCCTGCAGCATGCGCTGTCGATGGACGTGTATGTGGTGCCGTTCCTGATCGGCACCGCGCTCGGCCTGTCCGCCGGCGAGCTCGCCACCCTGATCGCCGCCGGCTTCCTCGCCGCCGGCCTCGCCAGCCTGATACAGGCGCAGCTCTGCCTGCGCATGCCGGTGATGCAGGGGCCGTCCTACGTCCCGGTCGGCGCGGTGATCGCGATTGCCGCCGACCATGGCGGCGGCATCGCCGGCCTCGGCACCGCGTTTGCGGCGCTGATCCCGGGTGCGGTGCTGCTGGCGGTGCTGGGCTGGCCGCTGCGGCTGTTCCACCGCGTGATCGATCGGCTGGTGCCGCCGCTGGTCGGCGGCGCCGTCATCGTCGTGGTGGGCATCACCCTGATCCCAATCGGGCTGCAGGGCGACGTGCTGTCCGGACCGCCGGACCGGCTGGATGGCAACCTGCTGCTGGCGCTGGCGTCGGGTGCGCTGCTGGTCGCGACCAGCATGGCCGGCACCGCGCTCGGCCGTCACGGTGCAGCACTCCGCGCCTCGTCGGTGCTGGTGGCGCTGGTGGGCGGCAGCCTGCTGGCACTGGCGCTGCGACGGCTCGACCTGTCGCCGGTGGGGCATGCGCACTGGCTGCAGCGGCCCTCGCTGGCCGGCCTCGACGTGACGCTGCACGTCTCGCTGCCGACCGTGCTCACCATGCTGCTGGTCTATGTCGTGGTGCTGGCTGAGACCACCGGCACCTGGCTGGTCGTGGCCGCCATCACCGACCGGCCGTTCGTCCGTCGCGACGCCGATCGCGGCGCCCTCGGCGAGGGGCTCGGCTGCCTGCTGTCGGCACTGCTGTGCAGCGTGCCGGTCACCGGTTACTCCGCCAATGGCGGGCTGATCGCATTGACCGGCGTCGCCAGCCGGCGCGTGTTCCTGGCCGCCGCCCTCGTCCTGGTCGGCTGCGGTCTGTGCGGCAAGCTCGCCGCCTGTATCGCCTGCGTGCCGGCGCCGGTGATCGGCGGCCTGTTCGGGGTGCTGTGCGTGGTGATCCTGATGAGCGGGCTGCGCATCCTGGCGGCGTCGGGTCCTGGCGGCACCGGCTTCGACGAGCGCGGCATGATGGTGGCCGGCCTGCCGATCCTGCTCGGGCTCGGCACGGTCCTGCTGCCGGCCGGCCTGCTCGCCAGCTGGCCGCTGCTGGTCCGCGAGCTGCTCGGCTCATCGACCGCGGTCGGCGCCGGCTCCGCGATCCTGCTCAACCTGCTGCTGCCTCAGCCGACCCTTCGATCGGCGGGGCAGCCCCCGGTCCAGACCGAGACGATATTGGCCCGCGACGCGCCATAGAGCAGCGTCGCCAGCAGGTCCGGGTCGCTCTCGCCGCCCCAGAGCCGGACGGTACCGCCCGGCGCGGCCGGATCGATCAGCATGGCGTCGAAGGCCTGGCCCGGCGCGAAGCGGCCGACCGGCAGCCCCAGCAGGTCGGCGCCGCCCGCGGTGGCCAGATGGAACGCCTCGCCGATGCCGATCCGAGAGCCCGGCCGCCCGCGCCGGTCGGCCGGCAGCGCCGGTTCGACCCCGGTCTCCAGCATGCGCGACGAGGCCACCGCAGCGCGCGCTGCCTCGAACATCGAGGCGCTGGGACCGCCGGCGATGTCGGTGCCGAGCCCGACCCGGACGCCGCGCGCCAATGCCGCCCGCAGCGGGAACACCGCTCCGGCGAAGTAGGCGTTGGAGAGCGCGCAGTGCGCGATGCCGGCGCCGCACCCCGCCAGCAGCGCCATGTCGCCGTCGGACAGGAAGTTGCCGTGCGCCAGCACGGTCCCCGGCGTGAGCAGGCCAAAGCCGTCCAGCACCTGCGCGTCGCTGCGACCGAACCGGTCCAGCACGTGGCGGTGCGCCCAGTCGCTCTCGGAGCAGTGCGTCTGCACCGCGCAGCCTTCGTCCCGGGCCAGCGCGCCCAGCCCCGCCAGCAGCGCGTCGGTGCAGGCCGGCACGAACCGCGGCGTCACCAGAGGCCGGACCAGCCCGTCATTGCCGGGCAGCGCGCGCACCGCCGCGATCAGGGCCCGTGTGCCGTCCAACGCCGCCGCGGCATCGGGATCGCGGTAGGAGGGCGGGCAGAGCTCCGGATGGTCCATCGCCACCCGGCCGACCAGCGCCCGCTGTCGGCGGGCCACGCAGATCTCGGCCAGCAGGCGCGTCGCCGGCGTGTGGATGGTGCCGTGATAGACCGCCGTGGTGGTGCCGCCGGCCAGCAGGTCACCGACCAGCGCATCGTAGATCGGAGCCGCATGGCCGAGATCGGAATAGCGGGCCTCGAGGGGGAAAGTATAGCGCTGCAGCCAGTCCTGCAGCGGCAGGTCGAGCGCCTGGCCGAGCTGGCGGTATTGCGGTGCGTGGACGTGCAGGTCGACGAAGCCCGGCAGCAGGATGCCGTCCGGACGCCAAAGCCGCCCGGATGCCGCCGCATCGTCGACGGCATCTCTCCAGGACAACGCCGAGCGCGCATGCATCGCGGCGACGACACCGTGCCCGTCGATCTCGACCAGCGCCTCGCGGAGCACCGCCACCTCGCCCAGCGCCGGCGCGTGGATGAAGGTCCCCAGGATCGACCGGCCGCGAAGTTCCATGCGCGAAATGGGGCCGATTTTCGGACAAGGAGTCCAGAGACCGCGCCTCCCGTAGGGTAGAGGGGTTAAAACTCCGCCTTCAGAACAGCGCCATCTGTCCATGCCGCGTCTGAGTCGGCACCCCGAAATGCTCCGTCTGCAGCGGCGCCAACCGACCGAGCCCATGCTGTGCCGCGGCCCGCCGGAACCGCTGCGCCAGCATGTCCGCATAGGGCCCCTGCCCGCTGAAGCGCTGGCCGAAGCGGCTGTCGTTAAGCTTGCCTTCACGCGTGTCGCGTATGAGGGCGAGGATGCGGGCCGCTCGCCGGGGATAATGCTGATGCAGCCACGTCTCCATCATCTCCCGGAGCTCGAGCGGCAGCCGCAGCAGCGTGTAGGCCGCCCCCTGCGCCCCTGCCGCGGCGGCGGCGGCCAGGATGCGCTCCAGCTCGGCGTCGTTGAGGCCGGGGATCATCGGCGCGGCCAGCACGCCCGCCGGCACGCCAGCCTCCGCCAGGCGGCCGAGGCTGGCCAGCCGGCGCTCCGCCGTCGCCGCGCGCGGCTCCATGCGCCGTGCCAGCTCCGGGTCGAGCGTGGTGACCGACAGCCACACCCGCGCCAGCCCGCGGCCGGCCATGCGCCCGAGGATGTCGAGGTCGCGCACCACGCCGGCCGACTTGGTGACGATGCTGACCGGATGGCCGAAGCGCTCCAGCACCTCCAGCACCTGACGGGTGAGGCGCAGCGTCCGCTCGACCGGCTGATAGGGATCGGTATTGGAGCCGAGTGCTATCGTCCGCGGGACATAGCCGGGGCGGTGAAGCTCGTCCTCGAGCAGTTCGGCGATGTCCGGCTTGAAGGTCAGCCTGGTCTCGAAGTCGAGGCCGGGCGAATAGCCCAGGAAGGCGTGGCTCGGCCGGGCATAGCAATAGACGCAGCCATGCTCGCAGCCGCGATATGGGTTGATCGACCGGTCGAAGCCGAGGTCTGGGCTATCGTTACGGGCGATGACGGTCCGGCTGCGGTCGCGCGTCAGCGTGGTGGCGACCGTCGGCGGCGCCAGCTGCTCGTCCGCGATGCTGTCCCAGCCATCATCGCAGGGTTGTGTCGCCAGCATCTCGAACCGGTTGCCGACATTGCCGGAGACGCCGCGCCCCTTCCGCGTCGGCGGCGGCTGGCCGGATGCGTGCGGCAGCTGCTGCAACATGCTGGAATCCCTCCGCGACCAGGGTCGGTGGCCACCTCGGACGCTAGGCGGCGGCTCTGGGCAAGTCAAGAACGAAAAGAGAACATATCAGCGTCGTCCTGGTGTTGGGCGATGCTGGACGCACGGCGGCCGCCGCGGATCGAGCCTCGATACGGGTGGGACCCCGGGCGGAGACGCGATAGGGTCGGATCAGGAACCGGGATCGCACCGGGCCGCCGCCAGCCGCAACCTTC
>CALMVO010000043.1 GCA_937873205.1 uncultured Acetobacteraceae bacterium | reverse complement strand
GTCAGGCTCATAACCTGAAGGTCACAGGTTCAAATCCTGTCCCCGCAACCAACTTGACCCGCACACCCAGGGCGTCAGCGGAAACGCTGGGGCCTTTGTCGTTTGCAGATCCGGAACCCGCCAGGCCAAAAATGGCCGCCAACTTACCGCGCACCTCCATGCGGTAGCCGTCCGTCTCCGGGTGTAGCGTGATGTGGTCGATCAAGCCGCGCATCAGATCAATATCCGCCCGGTGATTACCATCTTGCTGGCCAAGGTGAGGCTGCGGATCTGCATGCAATCCGTTTTGGCTCATCATACCAAGACTCCCTGACCATGACCGCTATGCCCAATCCCGGGTGCCGATGGACATGACGGTCCATGGCTGTTCGACGAGCTTGTTCCAGGCGTAGCAGCGGTGGTCGACGATGTTGTCGTAGGAGGTGAACACCCGGTTCGACAGCCAGTTGTCGCGCATGAACTGCCAGACGTTCTCCTGTGGGTTCAGCTCAAGACATCTGGCTGGCAATGGGACGATCGTGATGTTGTCCGGGACGACCAGCTTGGGCGTGAGATGCCAAGCCTGGCCCAGCGCCAGTGATCTTATTCTTCTGGCCAACTCTGGCTTCGTCGCCAAACCAAACCTCTATGTCGGACGAGCTGATGCCCTTGTCGCGCGCGATCTCGTCGAGGCGGGCGGGAAAGCTTTTTTAAAAAGCATCCATAGCGCCTTGCCTGGGCATGATGACGCGGACGCGCCGACAGCTTGCGGTAGCCCATCTTCCGCAGCTCCCGGCTGAGCGTCTGCTTGGCGACGCTCACCTTGTGCTCTTCGAACAACCACTGGCGCAGATCGATAACCCGCCATCGCACGACGCCGTGGATCGCAGGGATGGGCCCGCTCTCAATCTGGGCGGCAAGGGCGGCCCGATGCGTGGCATCGAGCCTGGGCGACTGGCCAGGCGCCTTACGGTCGAGCAGGCCCGCAGGACCGTCGGCGTTGAACTTGAGCAACCAGTCCCGCATGATCTGCAGCGTCACGCCGCCGATCCGTGCCGCCTCGCTGCGGGTGCCACCGTCATGGATCGTCGCCAATGCCAGAAGACGCCGCGCCTGCGGACCGTCTTTCGTCCTTCGGGCGGCAGCCCGCACCTGAGCCGCAGTGAAGTCGGTTCGGACCGCAATCGGCATGGCAACGTCCAAGGTCGCCGTATCGAATCAGATCAACCTCAGTCTGGGAATCCCCCACAAGTCACACTCTCAGAGCCTTGGTATAGGAGCGATCATCCGAGCCCGCCGATACAGCGGCAGCGGGTCATGCGGGAGTGACTGATCGCGGGAGGGGATGATCCGTCTCCATCGCCTCCGTCAAGATCGCGGCTCTTCCTCGGACCAGGTCGGCAACCGCCTCCGCCGTCGAGTCGAACAGGCCGCGTTGCGTCCAGAACCGGCCCAGGATCTCGCGCGAGGCATCGTCCAGCGTCGGGATCACGCGCCGATGAACGGCGAAGATCGGAGCGCGGCTTTCCTCCGTTTCCCGGATGGCCGACAGCAGGGCCATTCCGTCCCAGACCACCGGACAAGCGACCTGAGTGAAATCATACCGGTCCTCCAGCGCGCCGCTTCGCAACAGGCAGGCCGCCAGCAGGAAGAACTCGGTGATCCTCCCTTCGATAAGGGCCTCGGCGAACCGCTTCCCCGTTGCGGCCTCGAGGAAGTCGATTACCGCCCCTGCATCGGCGCGATCGATGGTGAAGGACGTGCCGGCCTGCATGAACCAGCCGACATGCGGTTCGGCCGGCAGACCGCAGAACGACAGCGTCCGCTCCAGAAAGTGGCGCAGCGGGTGCCGGCGGTAATCGTATCGCCGCGCGAGCATGCGGCCGTCGATGCCCTCGAGGAAGGCCCGACGCAGCGGACGCACGAGGTGGTTCTTGGCATCCAGGACCACGTAGCGCCGGCACACGACGGTGCGGGACACCAGGAGCTTCAACGCCTGCTGCGTCCACCAGCCTGACGCGGGCGGCATCGGACCCAGAACCCCGGAGGGTACGAAGCGCACGCGGTCGGCGAGATGACCGTAGTCGGCATACAGCCGGTCGCGCCAGGCGACGGGCGGGTTGGGCCCGAAGTTCTCCACGACCACGATCTCACCGGCCAGCGCCGGTGCGAGATGGAGGCGCATCGAGCGCGCCTGCAGGCGAAGCAACCATGCGTCGTCCGCATGGGCGACCGTAACGAACGAGAAGGCATCTCGGATCAACCGTCGTTGCCTCCCTCATCGCTTCCCGTCCCGGATCGCACGACGATCAGGTCGCCGTCCGGAAGCGGCCCCTGAAGGCCCAGAGCTTCCGGGGTCGGTGCGGTCATCCACCGATCGATCTCGGCGTGCGTCGTCAGGATCACCGGCATCGCCTTCGGATGATGCGTCCGGACCGGCTCGCTCGGCTCGGTCGTCAGGAAGGCGAACAGGTCGTTCGTCGTCTCGCCCTCCCTGATCTTGCGCACCGAGGTCCAGCTCGTCCAGATGCCGGCGAAGCAGGCGAGCGGCTGGCTCTCGTCGAGGGCGAACCAGATCGGCGGCCGGCTTCCGTCCGGCAGCACTTGGTGCTCGGCGAAGCTGGTGAACGGCACTACGCAGCGGTGCTCGATGCCGAGCCAGCGGCGCCAGTGCGGCGAGGTCGCGTTGCGCACGTTCGTGACCCCGGGACCGCTCCGGCGGCCCTCCAGCGCGAAGGCCGGCGAGGGCATGCCCCAGCGCGCCATCGTCAGCTCCCGTCCACCAGGATGATTGCGGACGACCGGCGCCATGTAGTCCGGGTAGATCCCGGGCAGCGACGGCAAGTTGCCGGTATGATCCGTCATCGCCTGCGTGAGCTCCCGGATGGCCTGCTGGCCCTTGATCAGCGCATACAGGTTGCACAATCTCTTGTTCTCCAAAAGCAACTCGACGGCGGTCGACCAGACGCCTAATCGACGTCGGGCACGCGGCCGACCTCGCCGAGATACTCCGGGTCGCCGAACTCGCCGGCATCGTCGTCGTGCGTCATCCGCACGATCCGCGCGCCCAGGATCGAGCCGTTCTCGAGCGCCCGCTCCGCCCGGCGCAGGCCGTCCTCGGCCGAGCGACAGGCGACGGCGGTGCCCGCCTTCAGCGCGCCGCGGGAGCCGGCGAGGTAGGGCTGGTAGATGATCTGGGACGTGGACGGCATGGAGTGATTCCTGCGGGCCGGGACGCGACGATGCGCGTTGAGCTGAGCGGCCGATATGGCACTTCCAAATCGCAATCCATCCCACTGAGGCAGCTTCATTAATCACGTGCTCCAGCCGCGTATCACGCCTCCGCACAATCTTCCCGCTCACCCTGAGTTCGGGGTGGGAAGTGCTTGAACATGATGGCGACGGATCCGGGCGGCGATCGTCAAGGGCTTGCGCGATGTTGCGCCGAAGCCGGCGGTTCGAAGATCAGGCGCCGGTCGCGCCGTCGGCCGGGCTGCGCGTCCCTGATCGTGGCCGTCTATCACGACGTGCTCGGACGGAGGGTCAGCGGCAGGAAGCCGTGCTGCGCGCGGTGGGATCGGTGATCGCCGCGTCGGTCGGATGACCGGCGGTGCACGTCATGGGTCTGGTGAAGATCCGGTTCGCCACTGGACGTGCTGGATGAACGATCTGGCCGTTCCCGGACGTCGCCTTCAGGGGATCTTGGGTCCGCGCCGAATCTCCTGTTGCGATCATGCCGCCTGGACCATCCTCGCCAGGATGCGCTCCCGTCCCCTGACATCTCTCCCCGCGACCCGATGACCGATCGCACGCCGGTTCGCCGGCTCGGCTCACTTGCGCTGATGCTGCCCTACCTGCGCCCGTATGCGCCGCGGGTCGCCGGCGCCTCGCTGGCGCTGCTGATGGCGGCCGGGCTGGTGCTGGCGCTGGGGCAGGGGGTGCGGCGGCTGATCGACCACGGCTTCGCCAGCGGCAGCCTGGCGCAGCTCGACCGCGCCGCGCTGGCCATGGTCGTCGTGGTGGCGGCGCTGGCGGCGGCCACCTTCGCCCGCTACAGCCTGGTCTCGTGGCTCGGCGAGCGCGTCGCCGCCGACCTGCGCCGCGACGTCTTCGCCCGCGTGCTGGCGCTGACCCCCACGGCACTCGAGACCACCCGCACCGGCGACCTGCTGACCCGGCTCACCGCCGACGTCTCGGTGCTGCAGACGCTGGTCGGCTCGGCGATCTCGCAGTGGCTGCGCAGCGCGCTGCTGCTGCTGGGGTCGCTGGCGATGCTGTTGGTGACCAGCCCGAAGCTGGCCGGCATCGTGCTGCTGGTGGTGCCGCTGGTGGTGCTGCCGGCGGTGCTGTTCGGCCGCCGCGAGCGCCGGCTGTCGCGGCTGGCGCAGGACCGCGTCGCCGACCTCGGCGCCTACGCGGAGGAGACCTTCAACGCGCTGCGCACCGTGCAGGCCTTCACGCACGAGCCAGTCGACCGCGCGCTGTTCGACGGCCAGCTCGACCGCTCGGTCGCCGCCGCCGTGGCCCGCATCCGCACCCGGGCGACGCTGATCACGGTGGTGATCCTGCTCGGCTTCGGCGCCATCGTGTTCAGCCTGTGGATCGGTGGCCGCGACGTGATCGCCGGCCGGCTCAGCGGCGGCGACCTGTCGGCGTTCGTTTTCTATGCCGTGCTGCTGGCCAGCTCGGGGGCCCAGATGAGCGAGCTGTGGGGCGAGATGCAGCGCGCCGCCGGCGCCGCCGAGCGGCTGTACGACCTGCTGCGCGACGACGCCCCGCCCATGCCGGCCGCGCGCCCCTCGCCGCTACCGGCTGGGCTGCCGGCGCATCCGGCCGGGCAGCTCACGTTCGACGCGGTGACGTTCCGCTATCCGGCACGCCCGGACCACGCGGCGTTGGCGTCGCTCTCGCTCGACGTCGCCGCCGGCGAGACGGTGGCGCTGGTGGGACCGTCCGGCGCCGGCAAGACCACCGTGCTGCAGCTGCTGCTGCGCTTCTATGATCCGGACGCGGGCACCATCCGGCTGGACGGGCTCGACCTGCGCGATCTCGACGTCGCCGACCTGCGCCGGCATGTCGGCATCGTGCCGCAGGACCCGGTGATCTTCGGCACCACGGCGCTGGAAAACATCCGCTACGGCCGTCCCGAAGCCGAAGACGACGCGGTGCGCGCCGCCGCGCACGCCGCGCACGCCGACTTCCTGGGCGAGCTGCCGCAGGGCTACGAGACCCCGCTCGGCGAGAAGGGCATCCGCCTGTCCGGCGGACAGCGCCAGCGCGTGGCCATCGCGCGCGCGATCCTGCGCGACCCCGCGGTGCTGCTGCTCGACGAGGCCACGAGCGCGCTCGACGCGGAGTCCGAGCAGGCGGTGCAGGCGGCGCTGGCGACGGTATCGCGCGGCCGCACCACGATCGTCGTGGCGCACCGCCTGGCGACGGTGCGCCGGGCCGACCGCATCGTGGTGATGGATGCCGGCCGCATCGTCGCCACCGGTACCCACGAGGCGCTGATCGCGGAGAGCGGCCTCTATGCCCGCCTGGCCCGGCTGCAGTTCCTGCACCAGGAGCAGCCGGCATGACGTGGCATCCTCACGGCAGCGGATGCTGCGCGTTCAGCGCCGTCCGTTCCGCCAGCACGCCCGCCGCGGTCAGCGTCCGGGTTCGTGACGCCGCCAGGTCCGAAGCCGCGATGAGCGGCACCGGCTTGCTGTCGCCGAGCGACGACACCCAGTT
This sequence comes from uncultured Acetobacteraceae bacterium, assembly GCA_937873205.1. Lineage (GTDB taxonomy): Bacteria > Pseudomonadota > Alphaproteobacteria > Acetobacterales > Acetobacteraceae > Lichenicola. The sequence continues at coordinate 12,789 of CALMVO010000043.1, read as the reverse complement.
CAGGATGCTCGCGATCTGATCGTCGGGAAGCCGCGCGAAGGCCGGCATGTAGCCGACATAGCTGTCCCCATCGACGTCGATCGACCCCGCCATGCCGTGGATCAGCACGTCGGCGAGGTAATGCCGCCCCTCCACCGTCGCCGCGATCTTGTCGACCCGGCCCCGGAGCGGCGGGAACTGTCCCGCCAGGCCGCCGGCGTTCGCCTGATGGCAGACCGAGCAGTTCTGCGCGTAGGGCTCGGCGCCGGACGGGGCCGCGACCGCGAGCGCCGGTCCGGCCAGCGCCGGTGCAGCCAGTGCCGCCGCCAGCACGGCCGCGCGGATGCACTGCCGGCTCACGGCCGCCGGTCCTGGGCTGGTCTGTCGGGATGATGCATCGGGCAGGCTCCGCGGCGGCAGGTGGTGCGATGGCAGCAAGATCCGCGCCAGCGGAGCCGACGGCAAGGGCCGTCGGGGATTGCACGCCGCCCCGGCTGCCGCCACCATCCGGCGATGCATGCCCGCATCCTCCCGGCTGTTCTCGGCCTCTGCGGGTTCTGGGGCCTCTGGCTCACCGGCCCGGCCACCGCCCGTGCGGCCGCGGTCGCGGCTCCGACATCGGCGCCGGCGCCCGCGCCCGCGCCTGGGGCCCCGATCCATCTGGACTACGTGCTCTACAGCCACAGCTTCCACGTGATGAACGTCGCCGTCGCGATCACGCTGACGCCGTCGGGCTACGCGATCAGCCTGCACAACCAGACGACCGGCATGATCGGCATGCTGGTGCACAGCGACACCACCAGCGTCGCCAGCGGCCGCTTCGACGGCGACCGCGCGATCCCGGTCGACTTCGCCAGCAGCGGAGTCTCGCGCGGCGCCGACCGCGCCACCCGCATCGCCTATGCCGACGGCGAGCCGCGGGTCGAGACGCTGACGCCGGTCGATCCCGACCGGGAGCCGATCCCGGCCGCCGCCACCGACCATTCGATCGACAGCCTGAGCGCCATCGTCGAGCTGGTGCGCACGGTGCAGGCCACCGGCGGCTGCGACGGCAGCACCCGGATCTTCGACGGCGCCCGGCTGTCCCGCCTGACCGCGCGCACGGTCGGGCCGCAGCCGATGCCGCCGAACGACGAGTCCGCCTATGCGGGCACGGCGCTCCGCTGCGACTTCGTCGGGCTGCAGCTCGGCGGCTTCCTGCACAACGCCGACGAGGCGCGGATGCGGCAGCCGCAGACCGGCACTGCCTGGCTGCAGAGGGTGCTGCCGGACGCCCCGCTGCTGCCGGTGCGAATCACCTTCGAGCATCCGCATCTGGGCGTCCTGACCGTGCTGCTGGTGAGCGCGCACCGATAGAGGCCGCGGGTCTGGGGCCGCCGGCCCCAGCGGGGTCCAGGGGCATGCCCCGGGCCGTCCGTCAACCAACCAGCCGTCTTGCGATCTCCAGCACCGTTGCGGGCTCCTCGGCGATCGCGGCCGCGCCCTGCCGCATGTCCGGGCTGCCATACCCCCAGCCGGCAAAGATCGCCGGCAGGCCGGCGCCGCGCGCCGCGGCGACGTCGTTGCGGTGGTCGCCGACCAGCACCGCGCGCTGCCGCAGCCCGCGGGCCAGCGCCACGGTGCCGAGCAGGTGCGCCGGGTCCGGCTTGCGGGACGGAAAGCTGTCGCCGCCGCCGATCGCCGCGAACAGGCCGCCGATGCCGAGTGTGTCGAGCATCAGCCGCGCCGGCGCCGCCGGCTTGTTGGTGCAGACCGCGAGCCGCCAGCCTGCTGCCGCGGCGTCGTGCAGCAGCGCCTCGATGCCCGGGAACAGCCGCGCGGACTCGTCCGCGCGCGCCGAATAATCGGCGATATACGCGCTCACCGCCCGATCGTCGGGCTTCGCCCGCCGGCTCAGCAGGATGCGCTGCGCCAGCGCTTGTAGGCCGTCGCCGATCATCGGCCGCAGCTCGTCGGCGTAGATCCGCCGCAGCTCGTGGCGATCCAGCATCCGGTTGGCCGCCGCCATCAGCCCGTCCACGCTGTCGACCAGCGTGCCGTCCAGATCCAGCACCAGCAGAGGCGGCACGAGCGGGACGGCGAGGGCATCCCGGAAGCTCTGGGTCATGCAGTATTCCGACACGGGAGTTGATCACGCCGAGGCGATCCCGGGGTTTGACATCCATCCGCCGGGACAGCTACCGCCAGTGATGATGTCCCTACCCGTCGACGCCACCGCCATCTTGCTTGCCGCCGGCCTCGGCACCCGCATGAAGTCGGCGCTGCCCAAGGCGCTGCATCCGCTCGCTGGCCGTCCGATGCTGCGCCACCTGCTCGACAGCTGCGCCGCGGTGTTCTCCGGCTGCGTGGTGGTGGCCGGTCCCGACATGCCGGCACTGGAGCAGGCCGTCTCCCCATGGCCGGTGGTGATCCAGCGGCAGCGGCTCGGCACCGCGCACGCCGCGCGCCAGGCCGTGCCGCTGTTTGGCGACGGCGACGTCGCGGTGCTCTACGCCGACAACCCGCTGGTCACCCCGGCGACGCTGCGGCGCCTGCTCGAGGCCCGCCGCAGCCCCGGCACCGACCTCGCCCTGCTGGCGATGCGCCCGACCGACCCGGCCCGCTACGGCCGTCTGGTGACGGCGCCGGACGGGCCGGGCGGCGAGATCGTGCGGCGCATCGTCGAGTCCGCCGACGCGACGCCGGCCGAGCGCGCGATCGGCCTGTGCAACGCCGGCGCGCTCTGCGCCGAGGCCGGTCGGCTCGCCGGCTGGCTGGAACGGGTCCGCAACGACAATGCCGCCGGCGAATACTACCTGACCGACATCGTGGCGCTCGCCGCCGCCGAGGGCGCCGTCGTCCGCGCCGTCGAGGCGCCGGAGGCCGAGCTGCGCGGCATCAACTCCCGCGCCGAGCTGGCCCTGGCCGAGGCCGAGATCCAGCACCGCCTGCGCCAGGCGGCGATGGCGGACGGCGCCACCCTGATCGCCCCGGAGACGGTGTTCCTGTCCGCGGACACCGTGCTCGGACCCGACGTCACCGTGCATCCCCACGTGGTGTTCGGGCCTGGCGTCATTGTTGGCGTCGGCGCCGAGATCCGCGCCTTCAGCCACCTGGAGGGTGCGGTCGTCGGCGCGCGGGCGCTGATCGGCCCGTATGCCCGGCTGCGCCCCGGCACCGTGGTCGGCGAGGCCGCCCACGTCGGCAACTTCGTCGAGCTGAAGGCGACCGACCTCGGGCCGGGCGCCAAGGCCAATCACCTCGCCTATCTCGGCGACGCCAGCATCGGTGCCGGCAGCAACGTCGGTGCCGGCACCATTACCTGCAACTACGACGGCGCCGCCAAGCATCGCACCCGCATCGGCGAGGGCGTGTTCGTCGGCTCCAACACCACGCTGGTCGCCCCGGTCGAGCTCGGCGACGGCGCCTTCGTCGCCGCCGGCAGCGTCGTCACCGAGGCGGTGCCGGCCGAGGCACTCGCCTTCGGCCGCGCCCGCCAGGACACCAAGCCCGGCGGCGGCGCCGTGCTGCGTGCCCGCCTGAAGCGCGCCGCCACCCGGGAGACGGTCTGATGTGCGGCATCGTCGGCGTCGTCGGCACCCGCGAGGCGACGCCGCTGCTGTTCGACGCCCTGCGCCGGCTCGAATATCGCGGCTACGACTCCGCCGGCATCGCCACCCTGGTCGGCGGCCACATCGACCGCCGCCGCGCCCAGGGCAAGCTCGACCGCCTGGGCTCGGTGCTGGAGCGCCGGCCGCTCGACGGCCTCACCGGCATCGGCCACACCCGCTGGGCCACGCACGGCGCGCCCACCGAGGGCAACGCGCACCCGCACGGCACCGAGCGCGTGTCGGTGGTGCATAACGGCATCATCGAGAACCACGCCGAGCTGCGCGCCGAGCTCGAGGCCGCCGGGCAGTGCTTCGACACCGAGACCGACACCGAGACCGTCGCCCAGCTGGTCGACCTCAACCTGAAGCGCGGCATGTCGCCCCGCGAGGCCGCCCACGCCTGCCTGTCCCGCCTGCACGGCGCCTACGCGCTGGCGATGATCTTCGCCGGCCACCCCGAGCTGATGATCGGCGCCCGCCACGGCGCCCCGCTCGCGATCGGCTACGGCGACGACGAGATGTTCCTGGGCTCCGACAGCCTCGCCCTGGCGCCGCTGACCCGGCGCATCGCCTACCTGCGCGACGGCGACTGGGCGGTGCTCTCGCGCGGCGGCGCGGAGGTGTTCGACGCCGCCGGCCGCCAGGTGCCGGTCGAGATCACCACTAGCGCGCTGCCCGGCAACGCGATCGGCAAGGACGGCTACCGGCACTACATGGAGAAGGAGCTGCGCGAGCATCCGCTGGTGATCGGCCAGACGCTGCAGCGCATGATCGACGCCGCCACCCGCCGCGTGGTGCTGCCCGAGCTGCCGTTCGACCTGGCGCGCATCCCGCGCATCACCATCACCGCCTGCGGCTCTGCGTTCTATGCCGGGCTGATCGGCCGCTGGTGGCTGGAGTCCGAGGCCCGCATCCCGGTCGACGCCGACGTCGCCAGCGAGCTGCGCTACCGCGAGCCGCCGCTGGCCCCGGGCGGGCTCGGGCTGCTGATCAGCCAGTCCGGCGAGACCGCCGACACGCTGGCGGCACTCCACAGCCTGCGCGCCGGCGGCCAGCATATCCTGTCGGTGCTGAACGTCGCCGAGAGCACGATGGCGCGCGAGAGCGACATGGTGCTCGACACCGTCGCCGGGCCGGAGATCTGCGTCGCCAGCACCAAGGCGTTCACCGCGCAGCTCTCGGTGCTGGCGTGCCTGGCCATCGCCACCGGCCGCGCGCGCGGCACCATCTCGGACGCCCGCGAGGAGGCGCTGGTCGCCGCCCTGCTCGACCTGCCCGGGCGTGCCGCCGAATTGTTCGCGCTGGGGCCGGCGATCCAGGCCGCCGCCGCGATGGTCGCCGAGGCTCGCGACGTGCTCTATCTAGGCCGCGGCGCCCACGTCGCGGTGGCGCTGGAGGGCGCCTTGAAGCTGAAGGAGATCAGCTACATCCACGCCGAGGCCTACGCCGCCGGCGAGATGAAGCATGGCCCGATCGCCCTGATCGACCGCAGCGTGCCGATCGTCGCCAGCGTCCCGTCCGGCCGGCTGTTCGAGAAGACCGCGTCCAACCTGCAGGAGGCGCGCGCCCGCGGCGGCCGCTTGGTGGTGTTCACCGACGCGGCCGGGGCGGCGCGCATGGGCCGGCTGGCCGAGCACCTGATCGTGCTGCCCGACTCGCACGACTTCACCGCGCCGATCCTGCACAGCATCGCGGTGCAGATGCTGGCCTACGAGGTGGCGCTGCTGAAGGGCACCGATGTCGACCAGCCGCGCAACCTGGCGAAGTCCGTTACCGTAGAATAGCGATCGTACGCCCGCCGGCGTTGTGGCATCCGACTGCCCGGGTGCCGCGCACTCGTCATCATGATGCTCCGGTTGATGCGAGCCGACGTTTCCGTCTAGGATCGCTCTGCCTTCGACGGTGGCGCGCGAGTTGGTCCTTCCTCGAACGGTCAGGCGGAGGACTTGCCCCGGCGACCCCGAAACGGTTCGATGTCGCGCGCATCGTTCATGGTCGCTGGTCCGGAAAATGTTCGGGAACGGCCAACTCGCATCGTCGAGAATCCGACGGCGGAGCGCAGCGGACCCGGTCGCTGAAGGGAAACGTGCCGTGCGAGCACCGATCGTGCCTTGCTTCAAATAAAAAAATAAATGGAGGAATCTTCATGCTGCACAGACAGACTCTCCGCAGACGCTGTAGAGCGTTTTCGTCACTGGGATCGTGCGGCCTGATGGTTGCCGGGGTCGGATCGCTCGTGTTCGCCGGCGACATCGGCCAGGCCCATGCCCAGACCGCGACACCGGCCGTCTCCGTCGTGCCGTCTTCCCAAGCCAGTACGCCATCGACATCACCCTACGCCGAGGTCGACGACCTGAAGCTGAAGGGTTGGAACATCCCGCTCCCGGGTGCCGCCGACACGATCGACCCCGACCTCTTCGGCATCAGGAAGGATCTGGCCGATCTCGGGATCGGCTACTTCGGCTTCACCAACTCCTACTTCGCCGATAACCTTCTCCGGCACGGTCTCCCCGTCGGCGGCCGGCAGAACCAGCTCTATTCAGGCCAGCTGCCGACCGGTTTCACGTCGAACTACCTCTACGTGACCTACGACCTGAGCCGCTACGGCATCCCCGATGGTCAGATCGTGCTGGGTGCGACCTTTGTGAAAACCACCTGGACCAACCTCGGCCCCAACAACTTCAGCCTGTCGTTGGCGACGTACTACCAGACCTTCCTGCACAAGATGATCGAGCTGAAGATCGGCTACATCGCCAACAGCCTCGAGTTCCTGGGCACCTATGTCGGCGGCAGCCTCGCTGGCGGCGTGTTCGGCCCCAACGGGACCATCCAGGTCGAGGCGGGCGAGACCACCACCATCTACCCGACCCCGGGCATCAACGTGAAGGTCAACCTGCCCGACCGCTTCTACGACAAGATCGGCGTGGAGCGTGCCCTCAGCCCGGACGGTGTGATCGTCGAGAACCACGAGGACAGCGGGGGTCTGCGGTTCGGCCTGCCGAACTCCGGCGTCTTCGTGATCAACGAGTCCGGCTACCGCATCGACGCCTCGCCCGGCGTGCCGCAGGCCTGGATCCGTGCGGCGGCCACCTACAGCTCCAGCAACTACCAGAACTACTCCCATACCGGACAACGCGCCGACCACGACTACGCGCTGTTCCTGTTCGGCGACCGCCAGCTCTGGCAGAGCAGGCCGTATGGCCGCAACGCCAGCCAGGGTCTCTATGCCGGGTTCACCGTCGAGTACACGCCCCCCGCGTTGAACCGGTTCACCCAGTACTACGAGGGCCGCGTCTACGGGTTCGGGCTGATCCCCGGGCGTCCGCGGGACCTGACCAGCCTCGTCTTTACCAATAACGTGTTCAGCAGCTATCTGATCGATACCGCCCACCTGCAGCACCAGCTGACGCACCGCAATACCGAATCGCTCAGCATGAACTACAGTGCCCATGTGCTGCCAGGCGTCAACCTCAACGCCGGCATCAGCTTCATCAGTAACCCGACCAGCGTGACCTACACGCACCTGACCGGAAGCGACCTAAATCTCCAGCTCGGCGGCGTCATCTTCTTCTGACGTCCCTGTCTCGCATCCACACGAACAGCCTCAGAAGGGAAGACCGATGAGCACCGCGACATCCTCAGTCGTCCTCTCCGATGTCCGGCCGGCTGCCGTCGGGCGACGCTACACCCTGACCGCGCAGGCGCTGCATTGGGTCACGGCGATCCTGATGTTCTCCGTGCTGCCGCTCGCCTGGGTCATGGTCAACATGCCGCACGACGCGCCGTCGCGGGAATGGATCTACACGCTGCACAAGTCGGTCGGGCTGACGATCCTGGCGCTGGTCGCGTTCCGGCTGGCCTGGCGCGCGGCCCATCCGGCGCCACCGCTGCCGGCTCACCTGGCACGGTGGGAGGCGCTCGCCGCGCGCGTGTCGCACTGGCTACTCTACCTGGTGCTGATCGGCATGCCGATCAGCGGGTATCTGTTCTCCGCCTTCAAGGGCCACTCCACCACCTACTTCGACCTGTTCACGATCCCGGCGCCCGGACCGGACAAGCAGCTGACCAGCGTGGCGCTGTGGTTCCACGTCGTGACGGGACAATGGCTGGTCTATGCGCTGATCGTGTTGCATTTAGGTGCGACGGCGTGGCACGTCGCGGTCCGCCGCGACCGCGTGCTCGAGCGCATGATGCCCGAACCCGACCTTCGGACCTAGAGGATGATCCGATCGCTTAGGCTCACGGATCATCCTCTAGCTTGTTGTTTTGACGAGCATCTTTATCCGATCGAACGAGTCCGTTCGATCGAATGATGCTCTAGGCAGGACCGTTCCCCCGATCCCCCAAGGCCGCATCATCCGGCCTTGAGGCGCCGCGCCAACGGGCCGACCATGATGCACCCTCGGTCGGCGCCGTTCCCGTGCTGACGGGCGGCCCCGGGCGAACCGCGTCGGGACGGGAGTTCGGCTCATGCGCATCGCCATCCTCGACGACTACCAGTCCGTCGCCCTCGAGATGGCGGACTGGTCCCGGCTTCGGGCCGACGCCGAGATCACCGTCTTCTTCGACCATCTCGACGACGAGGATCGCCTCGCCGAGCGCCTGGCACCGTTCGAGGTGCTCTGCATCATGCGCGAGCGCACCCCCCTGCGGCGCAGCCTGCTCGATCGGCTGCCGAACCTGAAGCTGATCGCCTCCACCGGTTCGACCAATGCCGCCATCGACGTCGCCGCCGCCCAGGCGCGCGGCATCGAGATCCGGCACACCGGCTATTCCTCGGCCCCCACCATCGAGATGACCTGGGCGCTGATCCTGGCGACGCGGCGTCACCTGGTCGCCGAGGCCGCCTCGGTGCGCGCCGGCGGCTGGCAGCGCGGCGTCGGCAGCGACCTGCGCGGCGCCACGCTCGGCCTGCTCGGCCTCGGCCGTATCGGCGGCGAGGTCGCCCGCATCGGCCGCGCCTTCGGCATGGAGGTCATCGCCTGGAGCCAGAACCTGACCCAGGAGAAGGCCGACCCGTTCGGCGCCACCGCCGTCTCCAAGCGGGAGCTGTTCGCCGGCGCCGACATCCTCAGCATCCATACCGTCCTCAGCGACCGCACCCGCGGCGTGGTGGACGCCGGATCGATCGTGGCGATGCGTCCGACCGCCTGGCTGGTCAACACCTCGCGCGGCCCGATCGTCGACGAGGCGGCGCTGCTGGAGGCTCTCCGTGCACGCCGCATCGCCGGGCTTGCCGTGGACGTCTACGACACCGAGCCGCTGCCGGCCGACCACCCGTTCCGCACGCTGCCCAACGTGCTGGCCACCCCGCATCTCGGCTACGTCACCGAGAGCCTCTATCGCACCTTCTACGGCGATTGCGTCGCCAACATCGCCGGATGGCTCGACGACCGCCGGGCTCCCTGACCTCGCCGATCGGACCGAACCGCATGGACGCTCACGGCAACACGGTGCTGATCACGGGCGGTGCCGGCGGCATCGGCCTGGCACTGGCCCGACGGCTGATCGTCGGCAACACGGTGATCGTCTGTGGCCGCGACGAGGACCGGCTGGCGGCCGCGCGGGCCTCGCTGCCGGGGCTGGTGGCGATCCGCGCGGACGTGTCGGACCCGGCGGATCGCGAGGCTCTGGCGGCGACGATCGGCACTGACTTCCCGGGCCTCAACGTCCTGGTCAACAACGCGGCGAGGATGTCGCTGTGCGACCCCACCGACGCCGGCATCACGGCCGCCCTCGAGGCCGACCTGGCGACCAACCTCGTGGCGCCGGCGGCGCTGACGGCCATGCTGCTGCCGCTGATGCGCCGCGCGCGGCGAGCGACTGTGGTCAACGTGACGACGGGCTACGTGTTCTCGCCGAGCGCCAGGGCCGCCTCCTACAGCGCGACCAAGACCGGCCTGCGGGCGCTCACGCGCACGCTGCGGTTTGCCCTGCGCGACACCGGGGTGCGCGTGGTCGAGGTGGTGCCGCCACCGATCGACACCCCGATGGCCGCCGACTACGCCGGCCGCAAGATGACGGCCGACAGGGCCGCCGCGCTGATCCATGCCGGGCTGCTGGCGAACAGGACCGAGATCGTCTTCGGCGTCTCGCGCCTGGCGCAGGTCATGGCGCGACTGGCACCGGAGCTCGTCCTGACCATGATGAACAGGTCGGAGACGCGCTGGCCCCGACCGCCCCGGTCCTGAACGGCCAATCGGACGATCAGGACCGGGGCGTCGCCGCCGGATGCTCCCGCCGTTCCTGTCCGGACGGACACAGGTCGAGCAGCGGGCAGCGTCCGCAGGCCGGCGCCAGGTACGAGCAGCAGCGCTGCCCGTGCAGCATCAGCACCTCGTGGTTGTCGTAGAGCCGCTGCGCGTCCCAGTCCGGTGGGAGCTGCGCGGCCAGCACCCGATGCGACGGGCCGACCGCCAGCGTGGCCGGGATCAGCCCGGTGCGGATCGCCACCCTGTGGTGATGGCTATCCACCGGCAGCGCCGCCCGCCGCAGCGTGCTGAAGCTCAGCACGGCGGCGCTGGTCTTCGGCCCGATCCCGGGCAGCCGCTCCAGCCAGGCGCGCGCCGCCTCCACCGGCATCTCCCCCAGGAAGTCGAGCGACAGCTCGCCGCGTTCGGCCAGGATCGCCTGCAGGATCGCCAGGATGCGCGGCGCCTTCTGCTCCGGCCACGTGGCGCGTGAGATCGCCGCCTGCACCTCGGCCACCGGCGCCGCCGCCACCCCCGACCAGTCCGGGAACCGCGCCCGCAGCGCCTCGAAGGCGGCGCCGCTGTCGGCGTTGCGCGTGCGGTGCGACAGCAGCGAGCTGACCAGCTCGCTCATCGGATCGTGCCCGTGGAAGTAGCCGATCGGGCAGCCGTACACCCGGCACAGGCGGTGGTGGATCTCCAGCACCTTGTCCCGCGGGTCCGTCGTCGTCGCGTCGGGTGCCATGTCCATCGCGACGACAGCGCCGGGCGCGGAGCCGGGTTCCTGTCCTGTTCCGGCTGGAATCTCCTTGCCGCGACCGGGCCCCGTCGCCATTTTGGGCCGATGTCGACGACGCTGCAGAAGCCCGCCCGCAAGCCCACGTCCAAGCCCGTGCGCGACAACACGCCGTCGGCGGCCTCGGCCAACTTCGTCCCCGACCGCCAGGCCGCCCGACCCAAGAAGCGGCGCCTCACCGTCGTCTCGCCCTACGAGCCGGCCGGCGACCAGCCGACCGCGATCCGTGAGCTGGTGGCCGGCATCGAGGCCGGCGAGCGCGACCAGGTGCTGCTCGGCGTCACTGGCTCGGGCAAGACCTTCACCATGGCCAAGGTGATCGAGGCCGTGCAGAAGCCGACCCTGATCCTGGCGCCGAACAAGACGCTGGCCGCCCAGCTCTACGGCGAGATGAAGCAGTTCTTCCCGGACAACGCCGTGGAGTACTTCGTCAGCTACTACGACTACTACCAGCCCGAAGCCTACGTGCCGCGGTCCGATACCTACATCGAGAAGGACAGCGCCATCAACGAGCAGATCGACCGCATGCGCCATGCGGCGACGCAGGCGGTGCTGGAGCGCAACGACGTCATCATCGTCGCCTCCGTCTCCTGCATCTACGGCATCGGCTCGGTCGAGACCTACTCGCGCATGGTGGTCAAGATGCAGGTCGGCGGCGCCATCGCCCGCGACACGCTGGTGAAGGCGCTGGTCGAGCAGCAGTACCGCCGCAACGATGCCGGCTTTGCTCGCGGCACCTTCCGCGTGCGGGGCGAGACCGTCGACGTGTTCCCGGTGCAGAACGAGGACCGCGCCTGGCGCATGTCCCTGTTCGGCGACGAGATCGAGAGCATCGTCGAGTTCGACCCCCTCACCGGCGAGAAGACCGCGGACCTGGAAGAGGTCCACATCTATGCCAACAGCCACTACGTGACGCCGCGCCCGACGCTCAACCAGGCCGTCGTGCTGATCAAGGAGGAGCTCCGCCAGCGCCTCGTCGACTTCACCGCGCAGGGCAAGCTCCTGGAAGCCGAGCGCCTGCAGCAGCGCTGCACCTTCGATCTCGAGATGATCGAGACCACCGGCTCCTGCAAGAGCATCGAGAACTACTCGCGCTATTTGTCGGGCCGCCGCACCGGCGAGCCGCCGCCGACCCTGTTCGAATACCTGCCCGAGGATGCGCTCCTCATCGTCGACGAGAGCCACGTCACCGTGCCGCAGATCGGCGGCATGGAGCGCGGCGACAACGCGCGCAAATCGATCCTGTCCGAGTTCGGCTTCCGCCTGCCGTCCTGCCTCGACAACCGGCCGCTGCGCTTCGACGAGTGGGAGCGCTTCCGCCCGCAGACCATCCATGTCAGCGCCACGCCCGGCCCCTGGGAGATGGATCGCGTCGAGGGCGTCTTCGCCGAGCAGGTGATCCGCCCCACCGGGCTGATCGATCCCGTCACCGAAATCCGGCCGGTGGAGCGCCAGGTCGACGACCTGCTCGCCGAGTGCCGCATCGTCATCGCCCGCGGCGGCCGCACCCTCGTCACCACGCTCACCAAGCGCATGGCCGAGGACCTCACCGAGTACATGACCGAGGCCGGCATCAAGGTCCGCTACCTGCACTCCGACGTCGACACGCTGGAGCGCATCGAGATCATCCGCGACCTGCGGCTGGGCGCCTTCGACGTGCTGATCGGCATCAACCTGCTGCGGGAAGGCCTCGACATCCCGGAATGCCAGCTCGTCGCCATCCTCGACGCCGACAAGGAGGGCTTCCTGCGCAGCCGCACCTCGCTGGTGCAGACCATCGGCCGCGCCGCCCGCAACATCGACGGCCGCGTGCTGCTCTACGCCGACATCATGACCGACAGCCTGCGCTATGCGATCGAGGAGACCGACCGCCGCCGCGCCCGGCAGTCCGACTGGAACACCGCGCACGGCATCACGCCGCAATCGGTGCGCACCCATATCGGCGAGGCGATGACCTCGGTGTTCGAGCAGGACTACGTGACCGTGGCGCCGATCAAGGACGTCGGCATCACCGAGATGGTCGGGAAGGACTTGAAATCCTCGATCGCCGAGATCGAGCGCCGCATGCGCGCCGCCGCCGCCGACCTGGAGTTCGAGACCGCCGCCCGCCTCCGCGACGAACTGAAGCGCCTGGAGGCGCTCGACCTCGGCTTGGAGCCGCCGCCCCCGTCGCCCGCCTCCCGCGGCGGGCGCACGGCCAAGTCGCATACCCCTGAACCGTTGGGGCCGGGGT
>CALMVO010000042.1 GCA_937873205.1 uncultured Acetobacteraceae bacterium | reverse complement strand
CCGTCTGCCTCGCCGCCCTCGTCATCTGGTGGTTGTGAGTCCGGAGCCTAGAGCAACAGAGGCATCACCCGCCGCTCCAGGCGCTGGAGCGCCATATCGTCATCGGCGATCGCCACATGGAGCGCCTCGTGATCACCTGCCGTGCGGCGGCCCGCCGTCCTGCGGCAGCCAACTTGCAAGGGAGCCGCGCGACGGCACGTCGCCGGCGCGCTGTGGTCCTGCCCTGGGAGAAGTCTGATGGTCGACCGGCGCTTTCATCTCGGCTGGTTCGTGCATTTCGGCGCCCAGTCGTGGAACGAGCCGCTCGGCTCGGCGCCCGAGCCCTGGGACGGCAACCTCCATCTCGATCTCGCCCGCGCCATGGAGCGGGCCTGCTTCGACTACATGCTGATCGAGGACACGCTCAGCATCCCGTCGGTCTATGGCGGCAGCAACGCCTTCTACCTGAAGCACGGCATCATGGCGCCCAAGCACGATCCGGCGCCGCTCGCCGCGATCCTGGGCCATCAAACGAAGCATCTGGGGATCGTGATCACGCTCTCGACCACCTTCTACCCGCCCTTCATGCTGGCCCGCCTCGCCGCGACCCTCGACCACCTTACCGGCGGCCGGTTCGGCTGGAACATCGTCACCAGCACGGAGGATGCGGCCGCCCGCAACTTCGGCATGACCGAGATGCCGCCCCGCGCCCTGCGCTACGACATGGCGAACGAGTATGTCGATCTGGTCACCAAGCTCCTCGGCTCCTGGGATCCGGACGCCGTCGTGCGGGACCATGCGACCGACACCTATGTCGATGCGAGCAAGGTGCATCCGGTCCATCACGAGGGGAGGTTCTACCGCTCCGAGGGGCCGCTCAACACGGTCCGCTCGCCGCAGGGGCGGCCCGCCTTCATCCAGGCGGGCGGCTCGCCGCGCGGCCGCGAGTTCGCCGGCAAGCACGCCGACTCGATCATCGCCACCACCAACGGCATCGCCGGCATGAAGGCGTACCGCGACGACGTGCGCGCCCATGCCGAGCGGCAGGGCCGGGATCCGGACAGCATCAAGGTGCTGTTCCTGATCGCGCCGATGATCGCCGACACGATGGCGGAGGCGCGCACCTCATACGAGCGCGTGCTGGCGACGCCGCACTACACCGAGCGGGCACTCGCCGCGTTCGGGTCCTTCGTGGACATCGACCTCTCGCAATTCGATCTGGACCAGCCGCTGCCGCCGCTGACCACCAATGGCGAGCAGGGGGCGCTCGACAAGTTCACCCAGACCGGCATCGGCCAGGCGAAACACGACAAGACGCTCCGCCAGCTGGTGCGGGAAAGCGGCACGTCGAGCTCGCTGGAACTGGTCGGCACGCCGGACCACGTGGCCGAACTGATGGGCGAGGCGATGGAGGCGGTCGGCGGCGACGGCTACCTGATCACCCACCCGTTCGGCGGACTGACGCGGCACTACGTCCTCGGGATCACCGAGGGACTGGTGCCGGCCCTGCAGCGGCGCGGTCTCGCACGCACCGCCTACAGCACAGACACGCTCCGCGAGACGCTGCTTGAGTTCTGACGGGTGACGCAGACGTGGCCCCGGAGCGACGACCAACGAGGCGAGTGGCGCGCCCTGGTGGATTCGAACCACCGACCCACAGCTTAGAAGGCTGTTGCTCTATCCGACTGAGCTAAGGGCGCGTACGGCCGCCGGGGACCGGACCGGAAGTATGTTCTAGTGGGTCCAGTTCTGCCGGCGATCGAACCGAAAATTGTCCGCATACGCCTTCGGGCGGCGTATCCGCGGGGTCGGGAGCTCGACATCGTAGGGGATGCTCTCGCGGTCGGCATAAGCGATGGCATCCTCCTTGGTCGGGAACCGCAGGTGCAGCTGGCTCCGCGTGTCGCCGCTGCCGAACCAGCCCATCAGCGGGTCCGCATGGCGCTGCTCCGATTGCCCATACTCCAGCAGCCAATCGTGCGTGGTCGCGTTGCCGGACTGCATCGAGCTCTTCGGCTGCTGGAAGATCCGTGCCCGCATCGTCGCTGTCCCATCGCTGGTCGGGGCGCCCGGACTCGAACCGGGGGCCTCGTGTACCCAAAACACGCGCGCTACCAGGCTGCGCCACGCCCCGAACCCGGCCAGACCCTATGGGTTGCACCCGGCACTGGCAAGCTTGGCCGGGTCAGGACCCAGAAGGGCCAGCGCACGCCGCAGGCTGCCGCCGCTGGCCGCCAGCGCCGCCGCTGCCGCCTCCGCGGGCAGTCCCAGCGCCACCAGGATCGCCGGCTTCACCCGCTGCCCGGTCGCCGCCAGCGCCGCCGCGGCGGCCTCCGCGTCGCAGCCGGCCAGCTCGGCGACCATCGCCACCGCGCGGCGCCGCAGCTTGGCGTTGCGCGCCTGCATGTCCACCATGCGGCCGGCATGCACGCGGCCGAGCCCGGTCATCATCGCCGTCGACAGCAGGTTCAGCGCGACCTTCTGCGCGGTGCCGGCCCGCATCCGGGTCGAGCCGGCGATCGCCTCGGCACCGGTGGCGAGCAGGATCGGGTGCGCCGACGCCGCCAACAACGGCGCGCCCGCGCTGTTGGCGAGCCCGATGGTCAGCGCGCCGCGCCGCCCGGCCTCACGCACCGATGCAAGGGTGAACGTCGTGCCGCCGCTGGCCGCGACCCCGATCAGCACGTCCTGCGGGCCGATCCCGGCAACGACGATCTCGGCGATCGCGGCGTCGGCATCGTCCTCGGCGTTCTCGACCGCCTCGACGAGCGCGCGCGGGCCGCCGGCGACCAGCAGCACCAGCCGGTCGCGCGGCCAGTCGAAGGTGGGTTCCAGCTCGGCGCCGTCCTGCGCCGCCAGCCGCCCGGAGCTGCCGGCGCCGGCATAGGCCAGCCTGCCGCCGTCGCGCAGACGCGGCAGCGCCGCCTCCACCGCGCCGGCGATGGCGGCGAGCGCTGGCCCGATCGCGGCCACCGCCGCCAGCTGCCCCTCCCACAGGCTCTCCACCTGCTCGGCCACCGGCCAATCGTCGAGCCGGTCGTGGCGCCGGCTCCCGGCCTCGGTCGCCGGGGCGCCGGGCACGGGCTCAGCCAGCCTCGGCGCCCTTGCGCGCCAGCGGCGGCACGAACAGCGGCGCGGTGTCCCACGGGAACAGGATCCAGGTCTCCTGCGGCACCTCGACCACGAAAAGGTCGGTCGCCGGCCGCCCGGACGGCTTGGCGTAGAGACAGGCGAAATAGGCCTTGGGCAGCAGGCTGCGCACCAGCTGCGCGGTCACGCCGGAATCCACCAGGTCGTCGATGATCAGGAACCCCTCGCCGTCGCCGGCCGCGGTCGGCGGCTTCACCACCCTGGGTCTGCCCCGATTTTCCTCGCCCTCCTGGCCGCCGCCAGCGCCTTGGTCGTAGGAGACCACCGAGATGCTCTCGATCAGCCGGCAGTCGAGCTCGCGGCCGATGATCGCGGCCGGGATCAGCCCGCCCCGCGTGATGGCGACGATGCCCCGGAACGGCCCCCGCTCCATCAGCCGCTCGGCCAGCAGCCGTGCGTCCCGGTGCAGCTGGTCCCAGGTGACGGTGGCGTAGCTGGTCGCCATCAGTATAGCCGGCCGCCATTCGGGACCGCGTGATCGGGCCGGATCAGCACCACCTCGCCGCCGGCGTCCGGCAGGCCCAGCGTCAGCACATCGCTCAGGAACGGTCCGATCTGCCGCGGCGCCAGGTTGACCACCGCGCAGACCTGGCGGCCGATCAGCTGGTCCGGCTTGTAGTGCCGGGTGACCTGCGCCGAGGACCGCTTGACGCCGAGCGGGCCGAAATCGATCCACAGCCGGATCGCGGGCTTGCGTGCTTCGGGGAACGGCTGCGCGTCCGTGACCGTGCCGACCCGGATGTCGAGCCGCGCGAAGTCGTCATGGCCGGCGCCCGGCGGGTCGGCGGTGCTGGGATCGCTCATGGGGGGTTCTTGCCGGCAACCGCATCGCTTGCCAAGACCGCCTGGCTCCCGGAGTAGGGATCGAACCTACGACCGAGCGATTAACAGTCGCTTGCTCTACCGCTGAGCTATCCGGGACCGGCGGCGCACCCTATAGCGGAGCCCGCGCTGGCCCGTAAAGCCCTTCGCGGCCCCGGTCCGGACCGGGTGCTGGCGGGCCTGGAGCGGCAATCCGGGTGGCCGCGCCGGCCGCCCGCCCACTGGAGCAGGGCCTGCCGATGGACGAGTCGGACACCCGGGAGCCGCCACCGTCCCGCGACGCCCCGGAACCGGCCCTCGGCCGCCGCACGCTGCTCGGCGCCGGGGCCGGCCTGGGCATCGGGCTCGCGGCGACGACGGCGCTCGTGGCGCGCAACCAGATCCGCCACCCGCATCGCGACAAGGCGACGCGGCCGGACGGACGGTACCGCCGCGTGACCATCGCCACGCCGCATCCCGCCCACGACCCGGTGCTGATCGTGGCCGAGCGCCTGGGCGTCTTCGCGCGCTACAACCTGGACGTCACCGTGCCGGCGGGCGCCGCGTCGGGCCAGGAGGCGCTCGACCAGCTGCATCCAGGCGGGGCCGAGGCGGCAGTGGCGCCGGCGCTGTCCTGGCTGCCGCGGCTGATGGGCGGCCTCGACGCGCAGCTGGCCGCCGGGCTGCAGAGCGGCAGCGCCCGCCTGCTGGTGGATCGCCACTCGCCGATCAAACGCATCGAGGACCTGAACCGCACGTCGATCGGCATCGCCGACGCCCGCATGGGCACCTTCGCCAGCGCCGACCGGCTGTTCTTCTCGATCGTGATGCGGCGCAAGGGCATGAACCCGGACCGCGACGTCACCTGGGTGCAGATGCCGCCGGCTGACATGGCGGCGGCGCTTGCGTCGCACCGGGTGCAGGCGGTGGTGGGTCACGACCCGGTGATCTGGCAGCTGCTGGAGAGCGCGCACCTGGCCCAGGTCGCCAGCAGCATGACCGGCAGCTACGGCGTCCGCGTCAGCCGCGTGCTGGGCATCCGCGGCGACGTGCTGCGCGCCGACCCGGCACTCGCCGTACAGCTGGTGCTGGCCTTCGAGGACGCCGCGACCACGGTGGCGCATCACCTCGACGAGGCCGCCAGCGTGCTGGCCGACGAGCTGCCGGACATGGACCTGCCCAGCATCGAGCGGATGCTGCACAGCGAGGGCCACGCGGTGCACCCGATCGGCACCGCCCTGCGCGAGCAGATGGCCCAGTACATCGACGAGCTGAAGCTGATCGGGCTGGCGGGCGACGACCTCGACTCGACCCGGCTTGCCCACCGCTACTGTCCCTCGCTAATCCACGAATGATTAGCGTGGAACTGTGCCCGTAAAACACAATTCTGCCCTGTTGATATGGGAGGACACTTCCACGATCGGCCATCGTTATCATATGACCGTCCGCATCCTGGGGTTCCACCGCGTCATGGGCGTGTTCTCGACTACCCTCTTGGATCAGCGTGAGACGATCTCGGCCGGACCGGACGCGATCTCCGCCTATGCCGAGCTGGCGGCGCTGGAGCGCGCCGGTGCCGACGGTCGCACGATGCTGCGCCGCGCCGTGCGTGACCTGCTGCCGGGACGGATCGCCACGGTGTCGTCCTTCGGCGCCGAATCCGCGGTGCTGCTGGCCGTCATTGCCGAGGTCGACCCGACGATCCCGGTCGTGTTTCTCGAGACCGGCAAGCACTTTCCGGAAACGTTGGCCTATCGCCGGGAGCTGGCGGCCCATCTCGGGCTGCTCGACGTTCGCGACGTCGTCCCGCCGCGGCGCGGGGTGGAGGATCGCGATCCCACCGGCGAGCTGTGGTACTACGACCCCGACGCCTGCTGCGCGCTACGCAAGGTCGAGCCGCTCGCGGACGCGCTGACGCCGTTCGCCGGCTGGATCACCGGGCGCAAGCGTCACCAGGCCTCCACCCGCGCGGCGCTGCCTTTCGTCGAGATCGAGCGCGGCCAGCTCAAGCTGAACCCGATCGCCGACTGGGACGGCCGGCGGCTACAGGCCGAGTTCCGCGCCCGCCGGCTGCCGGCGCATCCGCTGGTGGCGCAGGGCTACCGCTCGATCGGTTGCGCCGTCTGCACCCGGGCGGTCGGCGCCGGCGAGGACGCGCGTGCCGGGCGCTGGTCCGGCAGCGCCAAGGTCGAGTGCGGTATCCACCGCGTGCCCGCCGCCGCGTGAGAGTTTACGGACCGTCGTCTCCCCTGGTAACCAGGGCCCGCGCGAGAGTGACGGAACGGTAGACGTAGTCGACTCAAAATCGACCGCCGCAAGGCATGGGGGTTCGAATCCCCCCTCTCGCACCAGCCCCTTCCGGATCCGGTGACGATGTCGATCGACCGGCCGCGCACGCGGCCCGCCAACCCGTGCTTCTCCTCCGGTCCCTGCGCCAAGCGTCCGGGCTGGACGCTGGACGCGCTGTCCGGCGCGCTGCTCGGCCGCAGCCACCGCTCCGCCGACGGCAGCACCCGGCTGCGCGAGGTGATCGACCGCAGCCGCGACCTGCTCGGCCTGCCGGCCGACTGGCGGCTCGGCATCGTGCCGGCCTCCGACACCGGCGCGGTTGAGATGGCGATCTGGTCGCTGCTGGGGCCGCGCCCGGTCGACGTGCTGTCGTTCGAGAGCTTCACCGCCGCCTGGGCGAACGACGTTGTGACGCAGCTGCGGCTGCCGGACGCCCGCGTGCTGCAGGCCGACTACGGCACGCTGCCTGACCTGGCTGCGATCGACTGGTCGCATGACGTCGTGTTCGCCTGGAACGGCACCACGTCTGGGGTCCGCATGCCCGGGGCTGACGCGATCCCGCCCACCCATGACGGGCTCGCGATCTGCGACGCCACGTCTGCCGCCTTTGCGATGGAGCTGCCGTGGGACCGCCTCGATGTCGTCACCTGGTCCTGGCAGAAGGTGCTGGGCGGCGAGGCGGCGCACGGCATGCTCGCCTTGTCGCCCCGTGCGGTGGAGCGCCTGGAGCGGGAGCCGCCGCCGCGGCCGCTGCCCAAGCTGTTCCGGCTGACCGGACCCGGGCCTGGCGGCGCCACTCGGCTGCTGGAGGGCATTTTTGAGGGCGACACCATCAACACGCCGTCGATGCTCTGCGTCGAGGACGCGCTCGACGGGCTCCGCTGGGCCGAGCGCATCGGCGGCCTGTCCGCGCTGATCGCCCGCAGCCGCGCCAACCTGGAAGCGGTCGAGCGCTGGGAAGCCGCTTCCGACTGGGCCAGCTTCCTGGCCGCGGACCCGGCGACCCGCTCCTCCACCTCGATCTGCCTGCGGCTGAAGGCGGATCGGTTTCCCAATCCACAGGCGGCGGCCCGGCACATGGTGGAACTGCTGCGATCGGAAGCGGTGGCGTTCGACGTCGGCAGCTATCGCGACGCGCCGGCCGGACTGCGACTCTGGGGCGGCGCCACCGTCGAAACCCTCGACGTCGAGGCCGTGCTGCCGTGGTTCGACTGGGCGGCGGAGTTGACGAAGGCAAGGGGCTCTGCCCCTTGACCCCGCCAAAGGCAGGGCCTTTGGAAACCGGTTCTTAAGTAAAGGGGCCTGGGGCCCCGGCCCCCGCGGGTCAAGGGCAGACCCCTTGCCTTCCTCAGCCCCGGCGATGCTATGACCCCCGCATGACCGCCCCCTCCCCCGCCAACCCGGCGCTGCTGCCCGCCCGTCTGCGCGATCTGCTGCCGCCGGACGCCGAGACCGAGGCGCTGGCGGTCGAGGCGCTGATGGCGGTGTTCTCCTCGCATGGTTACGAGCGGGTGCGGCCGCCGCTGCTGGAGTTCGAGGACAGCCTGCTGGCCGGGGCGGGTGCGGCGGTGGCCGAGCAGACCTTCCGGCTGATGGACCCCGACACCCACCGGATGATGGGGCTGCGCCCGGACATGACGCCGCAGCTGGCGCGTATCGCCGCCACCCGGCTGGTGAACGCGCCGCGGCCGCTGCGACTGTCCTATGCCGGGGCCTGCGTGCAGCTCGGCGGCGGCGGGCTAAGTTCGGATCGTCAGGTCGGCCAGGCGGGCATGGAACTGTTCGGGCCCGACTCGCCCGAGGCCGACGCCGAGATGGTCGCGGTCGGCGCCGAGGCGCTGGCGGCGCTGGCGCTGGCCCGCGTGAGCTTCGACCTCACTCTGCCGCCGCTGGCGCCGGCCCTGATCGAGGAGGCCGCCCTGCCGCCGGAGGATCGCGCTCCGCTGCTGCATGCCCTAGACCGCAAGGACGCGGCGGCGGTAGCGCGTCATGGCGGCCGGCTCGCCGGCGTGCTGACCGAGCTGCTGCTGTCGGCCGGCCCGGCGTCACGCGCACTGGCCGCGCTCCGCGCCGCGCCGCTGACCCGATCGGCGCGCGCGCTGACCGACCGCCTGCAGGACACGGTCGCCGCGATCGAGCGGGCCAGCCCGGGCCTGCGCCTCACGGTGGATCCGATCGAGTTCCGCGGCTGGCGCTACCATACCGGGGTCTGCGTGACGGTCTATGCCACGGGCCGGCACGAGGAGCTCGGCCGTGGCGGCCGCTATGTCGGTGGCGGCGGCGAGCCGGCTTGCGGCCTGACACTCCGCACCGAGGCGCTGCTGCGCGCCGCCCCCGCCCAGCCGGGGCGGCCGCGCCTGTTCCTGTCTCCGGGCGCCGACCGCGCCGCCGCCGGCCGTCTGCGCGGCGCCGGCTACGCCACCGTGGCGGCGCTGTCGGCGACCGCGGACGCGGCCGGCGAGGCGCGCCGGCTCGGTTGCACGCACGTGCTGCAGGGCGACGATCCCGTGGCCCTCGCGCCATGACCCGAACCGACCCGTCCCGGAGCACGCAATGTCCAACGTCACGGTGATCGGCGCCCAGTGGGGCGACGAGGGCAAGGGCAAGATCGTCGACTGGCTGGCGAGCCGGGCCGAGATCGTGGTCCGGTTTCAGGGCGGCCATAACGCCGGCCATACGCTGGTGGTGGGCAACCAGACCTACAAGCTGTCGCTGCTGCCGAGCGGGCTGGTGCGCGGCAAGATGGGCATCATCGGCAACGGCGTCGTGGTCGATCCGGAGGCGCTGCTGGGCGAGATCGATCGCGTGCGGTCGCAGGGCCTGGCCGTCGGCCCCGACACCCTGCGGATCGCCGAGAACGCCACGCTGATCCTGCCGGTGCACGGCGCCCTCGACCGCGCCCGCGAGGCGGCCCGCGGCGAGCGCAGGATCGGCACCACCGGCCGCGGCATCGGTCCCGCCTACGAGGACAAGGTGGCGCGCCGCGCGATCCGGATGTGCGACCTGGCCGAGCCGGAGACGCTGGACTGGAAGCTCGACGAGATCCTGCTGCACCACAACACCCTGCTGGCCGGGCTCGGCGCCGAGACCTTCGCCAAGGCGGAGCTGCTGTCTTACCTGCTCGGGCTGGCGCCGCGCCTGCTGCCCTTCGTGGAGGCGGTCTGGGAGCGGCTCGACGAGGCCAGGCGCGCCGGCACCCGGGTGCTGTTCGAGGGCGCGCAGGCGGTCATGCTGGACGTCGATCACGGCACCTACCCGTTCGTCACCAGCAGCAACACGGTGGCCGCCAACGCCGCCACCGGCAGCGGCGTCGGCCCGGGTGCGGTCGGCTTCGTGCTGGGCATTGCCAAGGCCTACGCCACCCGGGTGGGCTCCGGCCCGTTCCCGAGCGAGCTGCACGACGAGATCGGCCAGGGGCTGGGCCGGCGCGGCCACGAGTTCGGCACCGTGACCGGTCGGCCGCGCCGCTGCGGCTGGTTCGACGCCGTGCTGGTGCGCCGCGCCGTCCGCGTCGGCGGCATCAACGGGCTCGCGCTCACCAAGCTGGACGTGCTGGACGGCGTGCCCGAGATTTGCGTCTGCACCGGCTACCGGCTGGACGGCGCCGTGATCCGCCACCTGCCGGCGGCGCCGGCGGCGCAGGCTCGCGTCGAGCCGATCTACGAGGCCATGGAAGGCTGGCAGGGCAGCACCCGCGGCGCCCGCTCCTGGGCCCAGCTACCGGCGCAGGCGATCAAGTACGTGCGCCGGATCGAGGAGCTGATCGATGCGCCGGTGACGCTGCTCTCGACGAGCCCCGAGCGCGACGACACCATCCTGGTGCGCGATCCCTTCGAAGGCTGAGCGCGGGCTTCCGGCCGAGGTCCCCGCCTTAACCGCCACTTAACCGCCCTCTGCCAGGATGCGGGCAGTGATCCCGAGCGGTTGGAGCGATGCGCGGTCGGCAGAACGAGACGGTGGACACCGGCGCGATCACGATCGACCGCCGCTACGCCGTCCTGCCGGACATGGCCTGCGGCGAGTTCGCGGGTCTGCCCGCCTTCGTCGTCGACCAGAGGAAGCACGGCCCCGAGCGCGGCTCCGATCGCGTCCAGCGTCCGCTGCTCGCGGTCAGGACGCGCCGCGACGCGCCGCCGCCGGCGACCCTGCCGTTGTTCCTCAACGCCTACAGCATCAGCCTGCTGATGCCGGTGGCGCACGGCGCCGGCGCCGGCGACTACTGGATCGTCTGCGACGCGCCGAACGGGCCGCCGCTGTGCGACAGCATCCGCGGCGGCCCGATCCCGACCGAGGGCGAGCTGGCCGCGATCTATCTGCGGCCGCTGGCCCTGGCGCTCGGCCGCCTGCAGACGCTGGGGCTGACCCATCGCGGCGTGCGCCCGAACAACCTGTTCCGCTCGGCCGAGAGCGGCCGCATCCTGCTTGGCCCCGGATGCGTGACGCCGCCTGCCTTCGCCCAGTCGGTGGTATACGAGCCGCCGTCGGTGGGGATCTGCGCGCCGGCGGCACGCGGGGCCGGCACCTCCGCGGACGACGTGTATGCGCTGGGCGTGCTGCTGTTGGAGCTGGCGCTCGGTCGCCCGCCGATGCGGGAATTCGACCCGGAGCAGGTGGTGCGCCGCAAGCTCGAGCTGGGTAGCTTCCAGGCGCTGACCGCCGGCGAGCGGCTGCCGCCGGTGCTGCTGTCGCTGCTGCGCGCGATGCTGTGCGACGAGCCCGAGGGGCGTCCGGCGCTGCCGGCCCTGGCGGAGACCGGGGTCGGCGCCGAGCGGCCCAAGGCGCCGCGCCCGGAGGCCAGGGCGCCACGTCCGCTGATGGTTGGCAAGACGCCAGTCTGGACCGCGCGCATGCTGGCGATGGCCTTCACCACCCAGACCAAGGAGGCGCTGGCCCTGCTGCGGGCCGGCACCATCGACCAGTGGCTCCGCCGCGCGCTCGAGCAGCCGCTGCCGGCGGGCCGGCTGGAGGAGACGCTGCAGACCAACCGGGATCGTGTCGAAGACAGCGTCGAGCAGATGATCCTGATGCAGACCGTGGCGCTGCTGGATCCGCTGGCGCCGATGTACTGGGCCGGCCAGTGGTTCTGGCCCGACGCCGCGCCGGCGATGCTGGCGATGCAGATGATCTCCGGCGGCGAGGACGTGGTCAGCTCGGCGATGCGCCAGGGCGCGTTGCGGCGCTGGGCGATGCTGACCGGCCGCGGCACGCGCATGGGCGTGGACGATCTGGAGCGCCGGGGGGGGGGGGGGGGGGGCGCGGGGGGGGGGGGGGGGGGGGGGGGGGGGGGGGGGGGGGGGGGGGGGGGGGGGG
>CALMVO010000041.1 GCA_937873205.1 uncultured Acetobacteraceae bacterium | reverse complement strand
GGCTGGGACATGGCGCGCGATCGTGTCCGATCCGGCACCGCACGAGTCAATGAGCCGGCTTCGACCGGAGGCCAAGGCTCGCCCGCGGCCGGTTTGACAGTCCGATGGTGAACTGGCATGGGCCCCGCCCTGCGACGCATCGTCCTCAAGACAGGGTCACTATGGCCAAGGCTGAACTCGGCACCAAGCGCGTCTGCGTCTCCTGCAGCGCCCGCTTCTACGACCTCACCAAGGTCCCGGCCATCTGCCCCAAATGCGGCACCGAGCAGCCGCTCGACCAGCCGCGGACGCGGCGCCCGGTTGGCAACCTGCCCCCCGAGGACCGCCGCCCCAAGAAGCCGGCGCCGGACCCGGAGGACCAGGACGGCGAGATCGAGCCTGCCGAGGAGGAGGCCGAGAGCGAGGACGCGGTCGAGGACACCGACGACCTGGACGATGATGCCGACGTGATCGGCACCGACATCGAGGTCGAGACCGACGGCGACGAGCCGGAACGCTGAGCCGGAGCCGCCCGCTCCGAGCCGGGCTGGCAGCGGCGGCCTTGGCCGCACTGCCGCCAGCCAATGCTGCCGACCAGCCCTTCGTCGCCTGGTCCGACGACGCCTCCCATCGCCATACCGCCTTCGCTTTGCTGGACGGGCTGCGCCACGCCCTGGTCGCCGAACCCAGTGCCACGCTCACGCTGGGCCACTGGTGCATGGCGCACGGCCTGTCCGCGGATGGCCGCCTCGTCGCCGATCGCCTGCCCGGCCCCCAGCCGGCGCTCGAACCCGCGCTGCGGGCGCTGCTGCGGGTCGCCCCGAGCCAGGCTCTGCGCTACCGCCACGTGCGGCTGAACTGCAACGGCCACGCGCTGTCGGAGGCCGGCAACTGGTATGTCGCCGAACGGCTGACGCCGGCCATGAACCGGACCCTCGACACCACCGACACCCCGTTCGGCCGGGTGGTGCTGCCGCTCGGCTTCACGCGCACGACGCTGTCGAGCCGGATGTCCTGGTCGCCCGGGGGGACGCCGGCCCGGGCGCCTCCGATCGGACCGCTGCGCCTCCCCGCAACGCTGATCGAGAACCGCGCCCTCCTGGCCCGCCGCGACGGCGTGCCGTTCGCGATCGTGGTGGAGAACTACCAGCGCGGCCTGCTGGACTTCCGGCCACCTCTGCCGTGAGCCGTGCGATGCGGCTGAACGTGAACCTCCTGCCCTCCGGCGCCCACCCGATGGCGTGGCGCAGCGCGGGAGCCGATCCGCGGGCCTGCCTGTCGCTGGCGCATCACATCGAGGTGGCGCGCCTGGCCGAGCAGGGCCGGTTCGACGCCGTATTTCTGGCCGACCAGCTCTCGATCAACGCCGGCATCGCCGAGACGCCGGGCTGGGGTTGGCTCGATCCGGTTACCGTGGTGCCGGCGATGGCGGCCGCGACGCGCCATGTCGGCTTCATCATGACCGCCAGCACCACCTTCTCCAGCCCCTATGCGTTGGCCCGCACCATCGCCTCGCTCGACCACGTCAGCGGCGGCCGCATCGGGCTCAACCTGGTGACCACCATGGCCGAGGCGGCCGCGGCCAATCACGGCCTGCCAATGCCGCCCGCCGGCGAGCGCTACGTTCGCGCCGCCGAGTTCGCCGCCGTGCTGGACGCGCTCTGGCACAGCTGGCAACCGGACGCGTTTCCGACCGACCCGGCCGCCGGGCTGTTCGCGGATCCCACGCGCATCCATCCGATCGGGCATGCCGGCCCCCACTTCACCGTGCGCGGGCCGCTGCAGCTCCCGCGCTCGCCGCAGACGCGGCCGCTGCTGGTCCAGGCGGGCGGTTCGGAGGCCGGCCGCGCACTGGCTGCCCGCTCCGCCGACGCCGTGTTCAGCGTGGCCCAGGACCGCGATGCCGCCGTCGCCTTCCGAGCCGACATCCGGTCGCGTGCCCTGGCGGCCGGGCGGGATCCGGACGCCGTCGCCGTGCTGCCCGGCCTGATCACTGTGATTGCCGACACCGACGCCGCCGCAACCGTCCGCTTGCAGACGCTCGACGAACTGGAGCCCCCATCCCGGCGCCTTGCCCGGTTCGCTGCCCGGTTCGGCCTCGATCCGGCGCGCCTCTCGCTCGATCGGCCGGTGCCCGACGACCTGCTCGATCAGGCTGCGGCGTCCGGTGGTTCGAGCGGCTTTCGCGACGCCTCGCTCGGTCTGCTGCGCGATCGCCGGCTGACCGTCGCAGAGGCGATCCGTCATGGCACCGCGCACCATATGGTGGTCGGCGGCGCGGGCACCATCGCGGACCATATGCAGGACTGGTTCGAGGCTGGTGCCGCCGACGGCTTCAACGTCATGTGCGACGTCTACCCGAAAGGGCTGCAGCACTTCGTCGACGGCGTCATGCCGCTCCTGCGGTCACGCGGGCTGACACGTCATGACTATGAAACCAGCACGCTACGACAGCATTACGGCGTGAGCTAGCATCACGCCGCTTTCAGCCATCGCCGCATCTGCCGCTCAGATCGCTGCTCCCGCTGAAGCAGGGCATCACCGTCCCTCGTATTGTTCGACGACGACTGGAGGACGGCCGCAGCCGCCCTCCCGATGTCGTCTCGCCTGCGATCAGCGCGACGCCTTGTAGAGCTTGCTCGCGATCTCGAACATCTCCTCCGGCGCATAGTCCGGCGTGAAGGCGGAGGGGACCCCGGTGAGCTGATGGATCTTGCCACCCTCCGGTGCGCCCTCGACGACCTCGAGCTCGCCCTTCGGATCGCCCGGCAGCGCCATCTCGCCGTTACCCCAGATACCGGCGGTCTCCTTATAGTCGCTCGGGCTGAACGTGTAGAGGCGACGGTGTGACCCCTCGTCCAGGTACTTCTGGCACTCGGGGATCTTGCTGAGATCGATGTTCGGCGTCGGCAACATCTTCTCGATCTCGACACCGGTCAGCTTCTTCAGCGCCAGCGCGTAGGCGTGCGCATGCACCGAGCCACGCACCAGCAGGTAGGCGCAGACCTCGCGTCCGGTCGGATCGGTCATCGTCGTGTAGACGCGCAGCTTGTGCAGCCGGGCGCCGCACTCAAGGTGGAAGTTGTGCAGCAGGTCGGTGATGACGTTGCCGCTGCTGGTGACAAAATCGTTGTTCCAGGACGCGCCATTGCTGTTCACCGGCGTGGCGCCCCCACCGTTTGAGAGGAACGACGCGGCCAGACGGATATCCGTCATCACCTTGTTGGGCGCGGCGGAGATGTCACCGCCGTCGCTCTCATCAGCGTCGCCATCAGGGCCGTTGTTCAGCATGGCGATGCCGTTGCTCACCAGCTCGATGTGGCCCAGCTCCTCGGCGGTGATGCAGGCGACGAGGCTGTAGAACGGGCGCAGCTTGGCCTTGCTGCGGAAGTTGAAGCTCTGGAACATGTAGTTGCCGAGCGTCGACATCTCGCCGTACTTGCCGCCGAGCAGCTCCTGCAACGCGGCGCCGGCGTTGGGGTCTCTCTTCTTCGGTGCTGGCAGTTCGGCCTGCAGCTTGTCGATGCGAAGGAACATGGTCGGCACTCCTTGGTTTGGGAAGCCAACGGAGCGGTTCCGACCCGGTTCAGGCGGCAGGCATCACAAGCAGATGGATGGCGCGATCGTGAGCCGGACCGGTGCGGAGTCCTCCAGCAGGCGCTGCGCCACCCGTCGCGCGAGCTCCTCGGGCTGGAACGGCTTGCCGATCAGCTGCACCCCCTCGTCGAGGCGACCGTCCTGCATGATCGCGTTCTCGGTATAGCCCGACATGTAGAGCACCTTGAGGCCGGGGCAGGCGAGGACGGCGCGCCGGGTCAGCTCGCGTCCGCGCAGCCGCCCGGGCAGCACCACGTCCGTCAGCAGCAGATCGATCTCGCGGCCATGCGCCGCGATCACGCCAAGCGCCGCCTCGCCGTCCCCTGCCTCCAGAACCCGGTAGCCGAGACCCTGCAGGATCTCGACGGCGACCTCGCGCACCGCCGGCTCGTCCTCGACCACCAGGATGGTGGCGTTGCCGCGCGGCGGCTCGGCCGCGATCGCCTGCCGGCGCGGCGCCGGTTCTGCGCCCTCCGCGCGGGGAAGATAGAGCCTGACGGTGGTGCCGCGGCCGGGCTCGGACTGGATCATCACGTGGCCGCCCGACTGCTTCACGAAGCCGAACACCATCGGCAGACCGAGCCCAGTACCCTTGCCGTCCGGCTTGGTGGTGAAGAACGGCTCGAACACCCGCGCCAGCACGTCGGCGCCCATGCCCTCGCCGGTATCGGTGACCGCCAACATGGCATAATCGCCCGCGGCCACCTCGTGATGGGCGGCCACGTCGCGTTCGTCCAGCACCTGGTTGCGCATCTCGATGGTCAGCCGGCCGCCGCCCGGCATCGCGTCGCGGGCGTTGAGGGCGAGGTTCAGGACGGCGTTCTCGAGCTGTGCCGGGTCGGCCATCGCCGGCCACAGCCCGTCATCGGCCAGGTAGCCGATCTCGATGTCCTCCCCCAGCGTGCGCCGCAGCAGCGGGATCAGCTCCGGCATCGAGGCGGCGAGATCGATCGAGGCGGGTGCCAGCGGCTGCTTGCGCGCGACCGCCAGCAGCTGCGAGGTCAGCACGGCGCCACGCTGCGCCGCCCAGCTCGCCCGCTCGATCCTGGCCTGCATCGCCGGATCGGCGCCCAGCCGGCCCCGCGCCAGCTCCAGGTTGCCGAGGATGACCGTGAGGAGATTGTTGAAGTCGTGCGCGATGCCGCCGGTGAGCTGCCCGATCGCCTGCATCTTCTGCGATTCGCGCAGCACCGCCTCCGCCTGCGCCCGCTTGGTCATATCGCTGATCGTCAGCACGAAACCGCCGTCAGGCGTCGGCGAGCGGCGCAGCTCGAGCTGCTTGCCGCCGGGCCGCACGCGCTCGTAGATCACCGGCTCGCGCGGCCGCTGCCGGTCGCGCCGGACCTGCTCGTCCGGTTCCAGCAGCGGCCCCGGCCGCCGCGCCGGCAGCGGCGGCTCCAGCAACGGCGGTCCGCCGGAACCGGCATGCTCGGCGAATGCCGCATACGGCATGCCCACCACCAGCAGCTCCTTCGGCAGGTCCAGCAGCGCCTGGAAGCACGCGTTCCAGCTCGACAGCGCGTGATCGGCGTCGAACACCGCGACGCCCTGGCTCAGGCTGTCCAGCGACGTCCGCAGCTGCGTGGCGACGGTTCGCTGCCCGGCCTCGATGCGGGACGCGTCCCGCCAGGCGCGGTTCAGCATCCGCGCCGCCCAGAGCAGCGCCAGCAGCACCAACGCCAGCACGGCGAACATCAGGACGCGCGACCGGGCCGCGCGCCGATCGGTCGCCGCCGTCCGGGCCGCGCGCAGGCCGCCGGCTTCGACGA
The DNA here is from genome assembly GCA_937873205.1 of uncultured Acetobacteraceae bacterium. Classification (GTDB taxonomy): domain Bacteria; phylum Pseudomonadota; class Alphaproteobacteria; order Acetobacterales; family Acetobacteraceae; genus Lichenicola. The sequence goes on along the minus strand of CALMVO010000041.1, from coordinate 43,116 downwards.
TCAACGCCCGCAGCCCGGCCTCGGCATCATCCTGCGATCCGGGTGCGGCGCCGAGCGCCACCGCCTCCGCCTCCGGTGCCTGTCCGGCGGCGCGCAGCCGCACGCTCCGCCGCAGTTCGTCGAGCCGGCGCTGCAGCCCCGGCGACAGCGCCTGCAGCCGCACCAGCCCGGCCGGATCGCCGGCACTTTCCGCCTGCAGCCGGACCAGCAGCGGTGGCACCTGCCGCGCGGCGGCGAGGTAGGACGCCAGCTCCGCGTCGCGGCCGGTCAGCAGGAAGTCGCGCTGCCTGGCCTCGGCGTCCAGCATCGCCACGTCGAGGTCCTTGAGGGTGCCGATGATCTCCGCGTCCTGTCGCAGCGTCGCGCGCACCTCGCGGATCTGGCTAGACCGATCCCAGGTGATCGCCGCCGCCAGCAGCAGCACCAGGACCAGCAAGCCCAGGATGGCGGCATCGGCGCGGTTGACCCGGCGTCGGCTCATGCGGCGTGCAAGATCATCGAAGGCGGACCCCTGCAGTTGGCCGCATCATATCATAGCCCGAACGCGCCGCCATGAACTTGGGGGATGGCACGATGCGCCGCCGGTCCGGCCTGGCGCCGGCCGCCCCGGCGTCGGCCCAGCCCGGCGTCGTCACAGGGTCAGCGCGCGGTCCGGCGACCCGCCCCGGCGAGCTGGTCCGCCCGCTGCGCCTGCATCTCGAACATCCAGCCGGGATACTCGCGCGGCAGGCGGCCGGCCTCGTCCAGCCGGTCCAGCTCCTCGGACGAGAGCTCGATCTTGGTCGCCGCGATGCTGTCATCGAGCTGGTCCGGCCGGTTGGCGCCGACGATCACGCTGCTGACCGCCCGCCGGTGCAGCAGCCAGGCGATCGCGATCTGCGCGACCCCGACGCCCCGCGCCTCGGCCAGCGGCCGCATCGCCTCGATGCAGCCATAGGCGCGGTCGCGGTCGACCGGCGGGAAGTCGAAGCGGGCACGGCGGCCCTCGCCCGACGCCTCGTCCTCGCGGCGATACTTGCCGCTGAGCAGGCCGCCCGCGAGCGGGCTCCAGACCATCAGCCCCAGCCCCTCGCTGCGCAGCATCGGCACCAGCTCGCGCTCCAGGTCACGCCCCGCAATGGTGTAGTACGCCTGCAGCGTCTCGAAGCGGGCCAGCCCCAGGCGCTCGGCGATGCCGAGCGCCTTTGCGACCTGCCAGGCCGCCCAGTTCGACACGCCGATATAACGGACGTGGCCGTGCTGCACGAGGATATCGAGCGCACGCACGGTCTCCTCGATCGGCGTCGCCGGATCGAAACCATGGATCTGGTAGAGGTCGATATGGTCGAGCTGCAGCCGCTTCAGGCTGGCCTTCACCCCGTCGAGGATGTGCGTCCGCGTGTTGCCGCGCGCGTTGGGGCCGGGTCCGGTGGGGCCGTACACCTTGGTCGCCACGACGATGTCGTCCCGCGGCACCTTCAGGTTGCGCAGCGCCTGGCCGGTGATCCGCTCCGACAGTCCTTCGGCGTACACGTCGGCGGTGTCGATGAGGTTGATGCCGGCGTCGATGGCCTGTCCGACCAGGCGCTCCGCCTGCCCCTGGTCGAGAGCGCCGATCTTGCGCCACATCCCGTCGCCGCCGCCGAACGTCATGGTGCCGAGACAGAGCTCGGAGACGAACAGGCCGGTGCGGCCGAGCGTGTTCATGTGCATGATGATCTCTCCAATTTGCCGTGCCATCCTCGACGCTCCTGGACGGGAGAGCATGGATGCGGCCGATCGCGTGGCTCTTGATCTGGGCGGCGACCGCGATCGCCGCCAGCCTTCCCGCCGCCGCCGATGACCTGGTGGCAGTCCGGCCAGGCGTCCTATGTGCCTCCGCCGCCGCACTTGCCAGCCTGACGCTGCCGGGCGGCGACAGCCGCACCCATGCGCCGTCGCCGCGGCCGCAGGACCTGGCGACCGCCCGCCGGGGCGACTGCAACGACGTCGTGTTGGGGCATCTGGTCGAGGTGAGGACGGCGCACCGCAACAGCTCGGTGGTCACCAGCCCGGGCTCGTCCGACCCGCTCGTCGCGGCCAACGTCGACGTCCAGCCGCTCGCCGACGTGCCTTCGCCGCCGGCGCGGGACGGCCTCGTGCGCACCCAGCACGTCGCCACCGGCGCCGCCGACGGCAGCGCGCTGGTGGTGCTGGAGGATGCGCGGATCACCCCGGACCTGCGCCGCATGATGTGGGGCGTGGCCGAGGACCCGGAGTTCGTGCTGGATCAGCACGACCAGAGGCTGGCGGGCTTCAAGGCCCGGTCGCTGCGCCCGGCGCGGCTGCTGCTGGTGGACGCGCAGGGCGGCGTGCTGCAGGTCCGGCAGCTCACGGAGCTGCAGGCGATCGTCTGGCCGGCGCCCTTGCACAGCCTGCCGGCAGCCGGCTTCATGCTGACCGTCGACGACAGCATCGGCATGGGCAGCTATGCCGGCCGCGTCACCACCCTGCTGCTGCCGTCGCTGCACGGGTTGGATCCCGAGACGGCCGCGGCGGCCGACGGCATGCGCACCCCGATCGAGCTCGGCGACACGCCGAAGACCGGCTGGACCATCGTGCCGTCCGGCGGCGGCGCCGACGCCATCGAGCTGGTCGCCTGCCGGCCGACCGGCAGCGCCGGGGACTTCGTCACCACCTACTCGACCTACCGCCACGCTGGCGACGGGTGGCAGGTCGCCTCGCACCGCCAGGACGGGATCTGGGAGGACGACGCCTTTCCGCCCCGCGCGGCCTTCCCATGATGCCGGAGGGGATCGATCAGACCACGTCCTCCAGGCTCATCGCCTGACGCGACAACAGCTCGCGATAGGCGCCCTCGCTGCGCTCCAGCACCGCCGGCGGCCCGTCCTGCAGTACACGGCCGGACTGCATCACCACGATGCGGTCGAAGTCGCGCAGCGTGGACAGGCGGTGCGCGACCGCCACCACGGTGCGGCCGACCATCAGCCGGTCGAGCGCCTGCTGCACCCGCTGCTCGCTCTCGCTGTCGAGCGCGCTGGTAGCCTCGTCCAGCAGCAGGATCGGCGCGTTGCGCAGGAAGGCGCGCGCGATGGCGATGCGCTGGCGCTGCCCGCCGGACAGCTTCACGCCGCGGTCGCCCACCTCGGTGGCGAACCCCTCGGGCATCGCCTCGATGAACTCGCGGCAGCCGGCGGCCTCGGCGGCGGCGCGCACCTCGTCGTCGCTGGCCTCGGGCTTGCCGTAGCGGATGTTCTCCATCACCGAGCGGTGGAACAGCGAGACGTCCTGCGGCACCACCGAGATCGCCGCCCGCAGCGCCTCCTCGGTGAGCCCGGTCAGCGCCTCGCCGTCGATCAGCACGCGGCCGGCCTGGACGTAGCGGAGCCGCTGCAGCAGGGCCAGCACCGTGGTCTTGCCCGAGCCCGAGCGCCCGACCAGGCCGATGCGGCTGCCGGCCTCGATCGCCAGGCTGAAATCGTCCAGCACGGAGGCGGTGCCGGGATAGGCGTAGCTCACGTGCTCGAACACGATCTCGCCGCGCGGCGGGGCGCGGAAGCCGCCGGCGTCGGGGGCGTCCGGCATGTCGTGCGGCAGCAGCAGGGTGGACAGCGCCTCCGCCAGCCGGGCGATGTGCTGGATGGTCTCGACCAGCGCCACCGCGAGGTCGCGGGTGCCGTGCAGGATCATGAAGCCGAGCGTGGTCACCATCACCACGCCGCCGACCGAGGCGGCATGGTGATGCCAGAGCAGCACCGCCCAGATCAGCAGGCCGGCGGTGAGGAAAGCGGTCACCACCGCGTGCAGCAGGCGCAGCTTCTCCAGGTAGCGCAGCGAGGTGCCGCGCGAGAGCATCTCGCCCTGCATGCGGCGGCTGAAACGGACGCGCTCGCGATTGGTGGCCCCGAACGCGCGCACCAGCGGCATGTTGTTGATGATGTCGAGCAGCTCGCCATCGACTCGCGCGGCCTCGGAGGCGTAGCGGTGGTGCAGCGGCCGGCCGCCGGCGGCCAGCCGGAACATCAGCATCGAGATCAGGGCCGCCAGCACGATCAGCACGGCCGCCATCAGCGGGCTCACGGTGATCATCAGCAGGATCGAGAAGGCGACGTTCAGGCAAGGCGGCAGCACGTTCCAGGTGGCGAGGTTCTCCAGCGTGAACATGGCGTTGGAAGTGGCGGTGATGCGTCCGGCCAGCGTGCCCGGCATGCGGTCGGCGAAATAGGACGGCGCGTGGCCGGTGAGGTGGCGGAACAGGTCGCGGCGCAGGTCGCCGGTGACCTCCACGAAGGCGTAGGTCGAGATCCAGCCGCCGATCCGCCACGCCATGTTGTCGAGCGCGATCAGCACGCCGAGCAGGGCGACCGCGGTCCAAACCGGGCGCATCGAGCCGCCATGGTAGCCGGTGAGCGTGTTGACCAGGTTGTTCACGGCGTAGGACGAGCCGACCACGGCGGCCACCGCCAGCAGCACCGAGGTCAGGATCAGGGCATGGTGCAGCTTGTGGTGCATCACGTAGCGGAACATGAAGGCGAGCGGTCGCGGCGCCAGCCGGATCAGCTCGGCGTCCGGGATGATCACGGCCTCCTCCCGCGCGCGGGCACGGTGGGCCCGCCCGTGTCGGCCCCCCATGCGGTCGCTCGTCGCGGTCATGCGGCGGCACCCCGGCACCGGACGGCAATCGCAGGCAGTCCGGCAGCTTTATGAGAGGGATGACCCAGCGGCGTGTCCTTCGGCGAGCGGGCGATCCGGCGCGTGTGCCGAGTAGTTGGGGCTAACATCATCCGGCTGCCAACAAAATGCCTCGTTCGTCCCGTTGGATGGCAATCGTTGCCCCAAGGAGGTCCACCCATGCGCGTCGCGCAGATCGCCCCGCTCCATGAAGCCGTGCCGCCGAAGCTTTATGGCGGCACCGAGCGCGTGGTATCGTTCCTGACCGAGGAGCTGGTGAGCCTGGGCCACGAGGTCACCCTGTTCGCCAGTGGCGACAGCGTCACCACCGCCTCGCTGCACCGTTGCTGGCCGCGGGCACTCCGGCTCGATCCGGCGATCCGCGACCCGATCGCGCCGCACATGCTGATGATGGAGCAGGTGGCGCAGCGGCTCGAGCAGTTCGACGTGCTGCACTTCCACATGGACTACTGGCCGTTCACCCATTTCAGCCGCCAGCAGATCCCGTTCGTGACCACCATGCACGGCCGGCTCGACCTGCCGGAGCTGCAGCCGGTGTTCGCGGCCTTCCCGCACTGCCCGGTGGTGTCGATCTCGGACAGCCAGCGCCGTCCGCTGGCGCAGGCCAACTTCGTGCGCACGGTGCATCACGGGCTGCCGGAGCACCTGCTGACTCCGCAGGGGCCGCTCGACGGCAGCGGGCGATCCTACCTCGCCTTTCTCGGCCGCATCTGCCCGGAGAAGGGCATCGACAAGGCGATCCGCATCGCACGCGCGGTCGGCATCCCGCTCCGGATCGCGGCCAAGGTGGACAAGGTCGACGTCGAGTATTTCGAGCACGTGATCAAGCCGATGCTGGGCCAGGGGGTCGAGCTGATCGGCGAGATCAATGATGGCCAGAAGGCCGGCTTCCTGTCCGGCGCGCGGGGCCTCCTGATGCCGATCGACTGGCCGGAGCCGTTCGGGCTGGTGATGATCGAGGCGATGGCCTGCGGCACGCCGGTGGTCGCGTTCAACCGCGGCTCGGTGCCGGAGATCATCGAGGACGGCGTCACCGGGCTGATCGTCGAGGACGAGACCAGCGCCATCGGCGCGATCGCGCGGCTCGACCGGCTGAGCCCGGCGGCTATCCGGCAACGCTTCGAGACCCGCTTCACCGCGCGGCGGATGGCCGAGGACTATCTCGGCATCTACCGGCAGTTGGCGACCCAGCACCGGCCGAACCTGCGCCTGGTGAGCAGGGACTGACTCCGCCCGCACCCAAGGCCCGGCCGAAGGCGGCCGGGCGCTGGCAGTTCTGGATCGATCGCGGCGGCACCTTCACCGACATCGTGGGGCGGGCGCCGGACGGCAGCCTGCACGACGCCAAGCTGCTCAGCGAAGATCCCGGCTCCACCGAGGACGCGGCGCTGGCCGGGATCCGCCGACTGCTCGGGCTGCCATCTGGCGTCCGACTGCCGGCGAAGGCGATCGAGGGGGTGCGGATGGGCACCACGGTCGCCACCAACGCGCTGCTGCAGCGTCGCGGCGCGCCCACGCTGCTGCTGGTGACGCCAGGGTTCGAGGACCTGCTGGCGATCGGCGACCAGTCCCGGCCGCATCTGTTCGCCCTCGACGTCCGCCGCCCGGCGACGCTGCCGACGCGGGTCGCGCCGGTGGGCGGGCGGCTGGCCGCGGACGGCACGGAGGTGGCGCCGCTCGACGAGGCGGACGCCCGGACGCTGCTGGCGGCGGCACGGGCGGACGGGCTCCACGCCTGCGCGATCGCGCTGATGCACGGCTGGGCGCACCCGACGCACGAGCGGCGGCTGGCGGCGCTCGCCGCCGAGGCCGGCTTCACGCACGTCTCGACCAGCCACGAGACCGATCCCCGCATGCGGCTGGTGCCCCGCGCGCACACCACGGTGGCGGACGCCTACCTGTCGCCGGTGCTGGCAGGCCACCTCGCGCGTCTGCGCGCGGCACTGCCGGACGTGCGGCTGCATTTCATGCAGTCGCATGGCGGGCTGGTGCGGGCCGAGCGCTTCCGCGCCCGCGACGCCATCCTGTCCGGGCCGGCGGGCGGGGTGGTGGGCGCGGTGCGCACCGCGGCGGCGTCCGGGATCACGGGCATCGTCGGCTTCGACATGGGCGGCACCTCCACCGACGTCTCGCTGCACGAGGGGTCCTACGAGCGCATGGAGAGCGCCGAGATCGACGGCATCCGAGTCCGCGCGCCGATGATAGCGATCGAGACGGTGGCGGCGGGCGGCGGCTCGATCCTGCGCTTCGACGGCGAGCGGCTGCGGGTGGGACCCGAGAGCGCCGGCGCCGATCCCGGGCCGGCCGCCTACCGCCGCGGCGGGCCGCTCACCATCACCGACGCCAACATCCTGCTCGGCCGGGTGCGGCCGGAGCGGTTCCCCCGCCTGTTCGGGCCAGGCGGCGACCAGCCGCTCGACCCGGACGCGGTGGCGGACGGCTTCCGGGCGCTGGGCCGGGCCTTTGCAGAGGCCGGCACCGTGCAGGATCCGCAGGCGATCGCGGCCGGCGCCGTCGCGGTCGCGGTGCAGCAGATGGCGGACGCGATCCGACGCATCGGCGTGGCCCGCGGGCGCGATCTCTCCGGCCATACGCTGGTCTGCTTCGGCGGCGCCGGCGGTCAGCATGCCTGCCTCGTGGCGGACGAGCTCGGCCTTGAGCGCATCTTCATCCATCCGCGTGCGGGACTGCTGTCGGCCTACGGCATGGGGCTGGCCGACCAGTCGATCCTGCGCAGCCAGGCGGTCGAGACGTTGCTGGGCGAGGAGGCCGGTCCGTTGCGGGCGCTGGCCGACCAGCTGGCCGCGGAGGCGACGCGGGCGCTTGCCGAGGATGGCGCCGATCCGGCGCGGCTGGTCGTCGAGCGCCGCGCGCAGCTGCGCTATGCCGGCAGCGAAACCTGGCTCGCCGTCGAGCTGGACGATCCGGCGGCGATGGCGGCGGCGTTCACGGCGCTGCACCGGCAGCGCTACGGCTTCGCCAGCCCGGGGCGGCCACTGCTGTTGCAGGCGATCGAGGTCGAGGCGACGTCGCCGGGCGAGCCGGTGCCGGAGCCGGTGCTGCCGGCCCGGACCGGCGGGGCGGCGGCACCGGTCGACCTGGCGCCGATCTGGGACGGGGCGGCGATGCGGCCGACGCCGATCTTCGAGCGCGGCGACCTGCTGGCCGGCGACCGCATCGCCGGACCAGCGCTGCTCGCGGAAGCCCATGCCAGCACCATGGTGGAGGCCGGCTGGACGGCGTTGGTCGACCGGCACGGCGCCCTGCTGCTGGGCCGGGCACGGGCCACGGTCAGCCACGCGGCCTTGGCGCCGGCGGGTCCGGACCCGATCCGGCTCGCTCTGTTCAACGCCGCGTTCATGGGCGTGGCCGAGGAGATGGGCACGGTGCTGCAGAACACGGCGCAGAGCGTGAACATCCGCGAGCGGCTGGACTTCTCCTGCGCGCTGTTCGACGGCGCCGGTCAGCTGATCGCCAACGCGCCGCACGTGCCGGTGCATCTGGGCGCCATGGGCGAGAGCGTGCGGCACGTGATCGCCCGTCGCGGCGCTACGCTGGCACCGGGAGATGCGGTGGCGCTGAACGACCCGTTTGCCGGCGGCACCCACCTGCCCGACATCACGCTGATCACGCCGGTGTTCGACGAGGACGACACCCTGCGCTTCTTCGTCGGCAGCCGTGGCCACCATGCCGATGTCGGCGGCATCACGCCGGGCTCGGTGCCGCCGTTCTCGACCCGGCTCGATCAGGAGGGCATCGTGCTGGACGACCTGCTGCTGATGCGAGGCGGCCAGTTCTTGGAGGACGAGTTCCGGGCGGCGCTGGCCGGCGGCCCCTGCCCCGCCCGCAGCCCGGACACCAACGTCGCCGACATGACGGCGCAGATCGCTGCGAACCAGGCCGGCATCCTGGCGCTGCGGCGACTGGCGGCGCGGCATGGCTGGACGGCGCTGCAGGCTGAGGCCGGCCACGTCATGGACAACGCGGAGCGCGCGGTGCGCCGTCTGCTCGACAGGCTGCCGGAGGGGATGCGCGACTACCCGCTCGACGACGGCGCGACGCTGCAGGTGGCGGTGCGGATCGACCGTGCGGCCCGCAGCGCCTGCATCGACTTCACCGGCACCGACGCGCAACGGCCGGGCAACCACAATGCACCGCCGGCGGTGGTGCGGGCATCGGCGCTCTACGTGCTGCGCTGCCTGGTCGACGACGACATCCCGCTGAACGACGGCTGCCTGCGGCCGATCCGGATCGTGGTACCGGCGGGGAGCTTCCTCGATCCGCGTCCGGGGGCGGCGGTGGTGTCGGGCAACACCGAGCTGTCGCAGGCGGTGGCGTGCGCGCTGCTCGGCGCGGTCGGGGCGTGCGCGTCGGCGCAGGGGACGATGAACAACCTCGTGTTCGGCGACGAGACCCGTCAGTACTACGAGACGATCGGCGGCGGCATCGGAGCCGGACCCGACTTCGACGGCGCGGGCGGGGTGCAGGGCCACATGACCAATACCCGCATGACCGACCCCGAGGTGCTGGAGATGCGCTACCCGGTGCGGGTCGAGGAATTCGCGCTCCGCCGCGATTCTGGCGGTGGTGGGCTGCATCGCGGCGGCGACGGGCTGGTGCGGCGGCTGCGGTTCCTGGAGCCGATGACGGTCATGCTGGTGTCGTCGCGTCGCACGGTGGCGCCGTTCGGGCTGGCGGGCGGGGCGGACGGCGCGCCTGGGGAGCAATGGGTCGAGCGCGCGGACGGCACGCGGGAGGCGATGGCGGGCGTGTGTCAGGTGCGGCTGGAGGCGGGGGACGTGTTCGCGGTCCGCACGCCGGGCGGTGGAGGGTATGGGGTGCCGGTGCCGGATGGGGTGGTCCTGGAGCGGTCGTAGCCGTCACGCGTCTCGTCCCGGAGGCGTGGGCGGTCATGTCCGACCGTCGGGAGTTGCCGTCGGTTCGATCAGTCCTGCCCGCACCATCCAGGGCCAGCGGGCAGTCGCGACGGCCGGCGCGGAGGGCGCGGTCGGGGTGACGGGTATCTCGACGACCGGGATGTTCGTCGGCGGCGGGTCCGCATGCGGTTGGTCTGCCTCGGTGGTGCCGGACGCCGAGACTACGCCGTCGCAACGGCGACGATGCAGCGAATCGCAGACCGGGAGGCTTGGACGGGGGCGGGAGATGGCCAGGCGTGGTGTCATGATCCTGCGCTCGGGGTTCTACGTCGGCTGCTGCCGTCGGAGGGCGTTCGAGGGGAGGCGTCCCCCGACGCCCAGGCGACCGGATTGACGGATGGTGGAGACGACAGGGGTCCACCTGTCGGTCGAGCCGAAGAGACGGCCGCGGTGGTTCCATGGTGCCATGCGTGCAGTCGCTGACTGATGATGTCTTTCAGGGCGCAAGTGGCTGCTTTGCGGTCATTTCGGACAATTGGCGTCAAGCTCAGGTGCTCCAAAGCGGACGATTTACCGGCTCACCGCGGGCAGCTGGCCTAAAGACTAGGTTTGTCTAACAAAGTCTAGGAGTTTTTGATAGGTTTTAGTAGACAAACTGCTTTTGTCATGGGCTAGTGAAGGCAGATGGATCCATATCGTAACCCCTTCGCACCCGGAGCAGGCAGTCGCCCCCCGGAGTTGGCAGGCCGAGATACTATTCTTGAGGCTGGAAAGGTCTCTTGTGGCAGAGCTCTGCAGGGAAGAAGCGCACGCTCGGTTATGCTGCTCGGCCTGCGTGGTACTGGTAAGACCGTGCTCCTCAATGAAATCGGCCGAAATGCCGAGCAAGCAGGCTTGCTGGTCTCCAGGGTGGAGTCGCCGGAAGGCGAAAGCTTGGCACGCCTAATCTACCCGGAAATGAGGAAAGTCACTCGGTCGCTGTCCGGCATGCAGGCAGCTAAACAGTTTGCCGCGCGCGGTCTCAGAGGACTTCGGAACTTTGCTTCGGTCTTCAAGATCGAGATGTCTGGCGTGGAAGTAGGTGTTGAGCCTGAACCCGGTTTAGCAGAGACGGGTGATCTTCAATATGATTTACCCGACCTTTTCGTTCTTATTGGAAAGGCTGCTAAAGCTGCAGAACGTGGCTGGCTGCTTCTGATTGATGAAGTGCAGTATCTGTCCGAGGCCGATTTATCAGCGCTGATCGTCTCGCTGCACCGGGTGTCGCAGGAAAACCTGCCCGTCTTGCTAGTTGGTGCAGGCCTACCGCAAGTCGCACGTCTGGCGGGAGAAGCGAAATCTTATGCGGAACGATTGTTCCAATATCCGGCTGTAGGAGCTCTCGATCAAACTTCGGCCCAACAGGCTGTTCAAAAGCCGATTATCGACGAGGGGGCTACTATCACGGCGAAGGCGTTGAGCCTCATCGTCGAGCGCACCAAGGGCTACCCCTTCTTCCTTCAGGAATGGGCATCCGTGATTTGGAACAATGCGGAAGGTCCCGTAATCACATTTGATGACGTCGATGGATCTTATGCCGAGACGCTTGCGTCGCTTGACGACGGCTTCTTCAAAATCCGCCTTGACCGTATGACAAAGGGAGAGGTCCAGTTTGTAAAGGCGATGGCCCAACTTGGTGACGGGCCCTACGCAATGGCGGATATCGCAAGGATTATGGGCAGAACTCAGAAGTCGCTGGGTCCCACGCGAGCAAACATCATCTCGAAAGGCATGATCTACAGCACAGATCATGGCTATCTCGATTTTACTGTGCCGCTCTTTGCTGAATTTATGCAGCGTCGAAATTAAGTTTAAGTCCTGGGACTTCCTTATATTGATCAGTGCTGGTTCGGAAAGCACCTCTTTGATTTCGGATAGGTCTGTTGCCGCCGATGTCCGCTTTGGCCATCCACGCCTCGATCAGCGGACGGTCCGGTATCGGCCAAATTGGCCGTAGCGATCGTTGGACAACAACAGGTCCCGCCGCGATGACAAGGGAGAATGATCGTCATCGCGATCATCCATTGCCTCTGCCATCAAGCCCGGCTTACCCCGTCCGCTTGGCCTCGGCGTTGCGCTTGCATGTCGCGGCCGCCTTGCGGGCCGCAGCGGAGCGGTCCGCCTTCGGGCGCGATGCCGACGCATGGCCGCCGATCTCGCCGGCGCGCTTCAAGACCGGATGGCCGGCGGGGGTGGTCGTGCCCGACCGCCCGCGTTCCCCGCCATCGTCCTTGTTGACGATGGCCCAGGCACGGCGCTCGGCCTCTTCCTGGGGGACGCCGCGGGTCTCGTAGCCCTCGGCGATGTGCTCCGCCTTCCGCTCCTGCTTGTCGGTTTACTTCGACTTGTCGCCGCGCGGCATGATGTCCCCCATCCCGTGATCCGGGTGATCGTCGCGACCGGAGACGCGCTGAGCCGATTGGCGTTGACGGGGGCCCGCACATGTCCGGGGAGCGGCGGCGATGCGCCGGAACACCGATCGACGCTGGTCCGGTGAGGTCACGACGCGAAGCGACGCGCTGGACCTGGAGGCGGACATCTTCAAGTTGGACGATCGGCGCGGGATCGCCCTTCCGCTCCACCATGTCGATGCTGACGTTCTTCATCAACCGTGCCGGCCGCACCCTGACGAGAGGGCGCCGCCGTACGCCCGACGATGCCGAAGCCGAGCTGTGCCGGGAGTTCGGGCGGGACGGATGGCGCGGCGGGTGGAAGGCCGGACGAGCCTCACGAGGCGCCGCCCGGGGCAGACGGGGAGCCGATCCCCCGCTGCGCCAGGTAGCGCGCCACCAGCGGGCCCCAGATGGCGGAGCCGCCGTCGCCGAGGAAGAGGCGGTGGCCCTCGTCGTCGTAGGCGGCGGGCTGGACGAAGGTGGCTTGGCCGCCGGATGCGGTGAAGGCGGCGTGCAGCGCCTCGGCGATCTCGGGGCGGAAGAAGGTGTCGTTGCGGGCGTAGACCCAGAGCATCGGGGTGCGGGAGGTCCGGCCGAACAGGCCAGCGGCCTCGGCCAGCCGGTCCGGGCCGCAGTTGCTGTCGGGGATGTCGTCGCGATGGCCGCCGCGGCCGCCGGCGAACACGATCAGGGCGGCGACCCTGGGATGCGGCAGCGACGCATAGGCGATCGTGCCCCAGCCGCCGGCGGACTGGCCGACGACGATGGCGCCGTCGGGACGGGCGAAGGGCAGCGCCGTCGCGTAGTCGACGATCGCGGCGATGTCGCGGGCGGTCTCCAGCCCGGCATCGACGTAGTCGGGATGCCGGCAGGAGCCGTAGGTCTCGGCCCAGCCGCCGCCGGTGTCGCCGTAGCCGCGGCGGAGCGCATAGACCACGATGTAGCCGCGACGCAGGAACCATCGCGAGGCCTCGCCGTCGCATTCCTCCAGCTCCATGCGCGGCCGGGCGGCCGAATTGGCCGGAGAGCCGTGGTTGACGACGACGACGCGGGCGGGCGCGTCGCCGGCCGGGCGGCAGACCCTTGCCGCCAGCATGACGGTGCTGCCGTCGTCGTTGCGCATCGGGATCTGGCGCAGCTGGTCCCGGGCGGCGTCGTCGGGCGGCGGCGTCGAGCAGGCGCAGAGTGCCGCGAGCAGTGCCAGGGCCAGGCCAGGGCGGCGGGGGACAAGGACGCGCATGCTCGCTCGAACCCTTCCGATCTTGTCCCGCAGCGAGGCTATCGCGGGCCGGGCGCGGCCGGCAACCGGGACGTCAGGACGCGGGAAACCAATTGCCGTGGAAGCCCGGCGGGATCCTGTGCGGCAGCCGGACCGTGGCCACCGGCGGCGCCTCGATGCGGCGGGCGTCGAGGATCGCGAGGTCGGTGGCGTCGGCGGCGCGGTCGATGACAAGGCCGAGCAGCCAGCCCGCATCCTCGTCCGCGTTGGAAGACTCGGGCACGAACACGAACTCGCCCGGCACGTGGCCGTCGCCGAACTCGTGCGTGCGGCGGTCGCCGGTCTCGAGGTCGTGCTTGAAGAGCGTCGTGGCGCCGGACAGCTGCGGATCGCCGTCGGGTGGGACCGACACCGTGTAGGCGTAGCGGTAGGGCCGGCCGAAGCGGCGCTCGTCGATGCGCGGGAACTCCTGCGGCGTGCGGTCGATCACGCGGCGGTCTATGCGGCGGGCCGCCGGATCGATCGTCCAGCGCTCGAAGCGGCCGATCGCGTCGAGACCGGTACTGCCGGATGCGAACATCGTCGGATAGGCGACGACGTCGAGGACCACCCGGCCGTCGGCGTCGTCGTAGGCGTTGGCGACGTGGAAGACGAAGCAGGGCTCGACGTCGCACCAGATCATGTCGGCGTCCTGGCCATGCCGCGGCAGCAGGCCGACCCGGGCCGGATGCGCGGGGTTCCAGCGGAACGGGAACACGTGGCCGCCGAGCACGGCGCGCATCGAGAAGGTGACCGGAAGGTCCAGCACGATCGCGAACCGGGCGGTAAAAGCGGAATCGTGAATGCAGGGGCCGTGCCGGACCGCGATCGGCACGTCGCGGACCACCCTGCCCGCGTCCGAGACGACGACGTGGCGGACGACGCTCCCGACGTCGGCGTCGTAGGCGATCGCGTGGTGCTCGCCGGTCTGCGGATCGCGATGCGGGTGCCCGGTGAAGGAGCCGCCGAGCGTGCCGTCGAACGGGTTGTAGCGCTGCTCCTCCAGGGTTTCGGACAGCTCGACGGGGAAGCTCCCGGCCTCGACCAGGGCGAAAGCGCTGCCGCCGATCCCGACCACGTTGGTGTTCACGGTGTCGTTGCGACCGCGGCGCGGCCCGGGCGCCGGCGATCGGCCGAGTGCCGCCGCCGCGGTGCGCGACCGGATCCAGCGGTTGCGATACCACGGCGCCCGGCCATCCTGGAGGGCGAGGCCGTGCACCATGCCGTCGCCGAGGAACCAGTGCTGACCGGCGAGATCGGGATCGACCGGGTTGGCGCCCATCTTCAGGTAGCGGCCGTCGAGGCCGGGCGGGATCGAACCGGTCACGATCAGGTCGTGCAGCGTGAGCTCGGAGCGCATCGGCGCGTGGATGCCGAGTTGGAACGGCGCGGCGGCGCGGGCCAGGCGCCTGCGGTTGTGGGACGCGATTCGCTCGACGCCGGCCTCGATCGCCGCGCGGACGGCCGACTGGACGGCGTTCGGCACTGTTCGATCCCGCCCCGCCGGACCGTCAGCCGAGCCCGAGCAGCTCGACGTCGAAGATCAGGCTGGCGTTCGGCGGGATGGCGCCGCCGGCGCCCCGCGCGCCGTAGCCGTGCTCGGGCGGCAGCATCAGGATGCGGCGGCCGCCGACCTTCATGGTGGCGACGCCAAGGTCCCAGCCGGAGATCACCTCCTGTACGCCGAGCGTGAAGACGAACGGACGACCACGGTCGCGCGAGCTGTCGAACTTGGCGCCGGGTTCGCCGTCCTGGTCGAGCCAGCCTGTGTAATGGACCGTCACGCGCTGGCCCTGCTCCGGCTCGGCGCCGGTGCCGACCACCTCGTCGCGGTAGCGGATGCCGTTGGGCATGGTCTGGTCTTCGGTCTGCATTGGAACACTCCGGTTAACGTGAGGCGGCCTGCCGCTCCAGCTCGGCATCCAGCTCGGCGCCGAGCAGGATCACCATGCTGGAGATCCAGATCCAGGTCATGAAGCCGATCACCGCGCCGAGCGCGCCGTAGGTTTTGTTGTAGCTGCCGAAATGGGCGACGTAGTACGAGAAGCCGGCCGAGACCAGCACCCATCCAATCGCGGCTGCAGCGCCGCCCCAGCCGATCCAGCGCCAGCGTGCGGGGTGGCGACTCGGCCCGTAGCGGTAGATCAGCCCCAGCGCCCCCGCCAGCACGGCCAGCATCAGCGGCCAGCGGCCGACCGCGACCAGCAGGGTGGTGACGCTGCCCAGCCCCACGAAATCGAGCGCGATCGGCAGCGCCACCACCGCCAGCAAAGCCACGATCAGGAACACGACGGCGCCCAGCGTGAAGGTGAAGCTGGTGAGCGTCAGCCGCACGAAGCCGCGCGCTTCGCGCTCGTGATAGACGACGTTCAGCGCGTCGAAGAGCGACTTCATGCCGGCGTTGGCGCTCCACAGCGAGGTGGCCAGGCCGATCGCGACGCCCCAGCCCAGCGCCTTGTGGCCGCTCGACGTGAGCGCCGTGACCTGGCTCTTGATGATGTCGAGGCCGCCGCCTGGCACGATGCCGGCGAGCCCCTTGAGCTGATCGGCGAGGCTGGTCGGGTCGGTGATCAGACCGTAGATCGAGATCAGGCTCGCAATGGCCGGGAACAGCGCCAGCAGGCCGTAGAAGGTGACGCTGGCCGCCTCGGCCATGATGCGGTCCTCCGAGAAGCCGGCGCCGACCCGCTTCAGCAGCGGCCACCAGCCGGCGGCCGGGATCTCCCGCATACGGCCGGGCTCGGCCGCCGCCCGCCGATCCGGCTGCGGCGGGGCTCCAGAGCGGTGCTGCGCGCCAACGCCCGCGGCGGCCTCACGTAGCCGAGGCCTCGGCAGCAGCAGCCCGGCCAGCGCCAGCGCGGTCAGCAGGGCGGGATTCGGCCGGTCGCCAGGCGCCATCGAGTGATCCTCTCGTGAGGTCGCACTTATGCCCGGGGCGGCGGCCGATTGCGACCTCGCGTCGGTGTCAGGCTCGCCCGGCATCGGCCAGCAACCGGGCGACCCGCACCGGCACCGGCGGATGGGTATCGTGCACCAGCGAGAACAGCCGGTCCGGGGTCAGCGTGCTGGCGTTGTCGCGGGCCAGCCGGGTCAGCGCCGCGACCATCGGCGCCACGCCCACCGTGGTGCGGGCGAATGCGTCGGCCTGGAACTCGTGTCGGCGCGAGATCGCGTTGCCGGCCAGCTCCAGCAGCGGCGACAGCGATCCGGCCACCAGCCCGGCCAGCAGCAGGCCCAGCGCCGGGTCGGGGTGGCGGATGCCGAAGCCCGGCAGCAGCCAGGACTGCCGCGCCAGCCAGCCGATCGCGGCCAGCATGAAGAACAGCCCGACGATGCCGCGCAGCATGCCGGTGAGCGTGTGGCGATACTTGAAGTGCCCGAGCTCGTGCGCGACCACCGCCTCGATCTCCGGCGGCGGGTGGTTGTCGAGCAGCGTGTCGAACAGCACGATGCGCTTGGTCGGGCCGAAGCCGATGAAGAACGCGTTGCCCCGGCTGGAGCGCTTCGAGGCGTCCATCTCGAACAGGCCGCCGGAGCGGAACCCGGTGCGCGCCAGCAGCGCCTCGACCGGTGCCGCCATCTCCGCCCTGAGCGGCGTGAAGCGGTTGAACAGCGGCGCCACCAGCCGGACGTAGATCGTGGGGGCGACCAGCATCGCCAGCGTCAGCACTGCCCAGGCGCCCAGCCACCAGGGACCGGGCAGCGCCCGCATCGCCCACAGGATGCCGACCACGATCGGGCCACCGATCGCCGCGGTGAGCAGCGTCGCGATCAGCGTGTCGCGGACGAACAGGCTGGGCGCACGGCGGTTGAAGCCGAACCGCTGCTCCAGCACCAGCTCGCGCCAGGCCCGCAGCGGCAGCCCGGCCAGGGTGGCGGCGACCCACAGCACCGCCAAGATCAGCAGGCTGCGCAGGATCCCGGGCGACATCCAGGCGCCGAACAGCCGGGAGACCACGTCGAGGCCCCAGACCAGGCCCACCACCAGAACGACGAGATCGATCAGGCCGGAGACCTTGCCGAAGCGAAGGCGGGCCAGGCCGTAGGCAGCGGCGCGGGCATGGTCGTCCAGCGTCACACTGTCGGCGAAAGCGGCTGGGACACGCTCACGATGGGAGCGGATCGACGCGGCCTGGCGGCGGCCGAGCCAGAGCTCAATACCGTGCCAGAGGAGGATCCAGGCGAGGATGGCAAACAGGAGGATGGGCATGCGGCCTACCTGAACAAGGGGAAGGCCAGGGCGTCACGCGAAGCGTGCTCCGCACGACGCCCCGGACCCGGAAGGGGACAGTCGTACCCTTCACCCCTTTTCCTGGAGGGGTGGAGGGACGCGGGCCTCGGCCAGGGCGGCGGCCTGGCGTTCGGCCAGCGCGGCGCTGTCGAAGCCGGCGACCGTCTCGTGATAGAGGCGGTGCCAGTTGAGGTTGGCCCGCAGGCGCAGGAACACGCTGCCCAGCCCCACCGCGGAGCGGTCGATCAGCACGAACTCGCGCGGCGGCTTCACGCCCCCGGTGCGCTTCAGACCGGCATGCACGCGTTCGGCGATGGCCCGGCCAAACAGCGGGTCGTCGCTCTCCTGGATCGGCCGCGCCCGGTCCTGCAGCAGCGGCTCGTACAGGAAACGCGCCCACTCGGTCAGCACGTCCATGGTCTCGTGGCTGAGGTTGGTGAAGCCCCAGCCCTCATAGGCGTGGTAGGCCGCTGCCATGTCATCCCGCTCAACCGCGTGCTGCAGATCGACCACGCCCTGCACGAAACGCGGCCGGAAGATTCGGATGGCGCCGAAATCCAGCAGGTTCAGGTTGTTGTCCGGCCGCACCTGGAAGTTGCCGAGATGCGGATCGCCGTGGATAACGCCATACTGGTAGAACGGCAGATACCAGGCGGTGAAGATCGCGCGCGCGGTCTGGTTGCGGCTCTCCTGGCTCGGGTTGGTGTCGAGGTAGGTCTGCAGCGACACGCCGTCGAGCCAGGTCATGGTCAGCAGGCGGGCGCTGCACAGCCCCTCGATCGGCTCCGGCACGCTGATCTCGGGGTGGCCCCCCAGCATCAGCCGGTAGAGCCGCAGGTGCGCCGCCTCGCGGGCATAGTCCAGCTCCTCGCGCAGCCGGTCGGCCAGCTCCTTGTAGACCTCGTCCTGCTGGATCGCGTTGTCGATGCGGTGATAGAGCGAGACCGCGATCCGCAGCTGGCGCAGGTCGGCCTCGACCGTCGAGACCATGTCCGGATATTGCAGCTTGGCGGCGACGGCACGGCCGTCCGGCAGGGTGGCGCGATGCACCTGGCCCAGGCTGGCGGCGGCGGCGGCGTCGCGGTCGAAGGTGGCGTAACGGCCCTCCCAGCCCGGCCCCAGCTCGGTGGACATGCGGCGGCGCACGAACGACCAGCCCATCGGCGGCGCGTTGGCCTGCAAGTGGGCGAGCTCGGCGGCGTACTCGTCGGGCAGCGCGTTCGGGATCGTCGACAGCAGCTGCGCCACCTTCATCAGCGGGCCCTTCAGCCCGCCCAGGATGGCGCGCAGATCCTCGGCATGCGCGGTCTTGTCGGTGCGCAAGCCGACGCGGGCGCCGGCGAGGCGGGCGGCGATGCCGCCAACGGCGCCGGACGTCCGGGCGAAGCGCTTCAGCTCGCCAAGCACGCTGCTGCCGCGGTCGAGGTCGCGCTCCCGAGCCATCCGGCTCAGCCCCCGGCCATCGCGGGCTCGGAGACCGGTTCCGCGGCTTCCAGCTCGTCGATGAAGCCCGACAGCACGTCGAGGCCGCGGCGCCAGAACGACGGGTCGGAGGCGTCGAGCCCGAACGGCGCCAGCAGCTCCCGATGCCGCTTGGTGCCGCCGGCGCGCAGCATCTCGACGTACTTGGCCTGGAACCCGGGGTGGCCGGACTCGAACACGCCGTAGAGCGCGTTCACCAGGCAGTCGCCGAAGGCATAGGCATAGACGTAGAACGGCGAGTGCACGAAGTGCGGCACGTAGGCCCAGAACACGTCGTAGTCGGGCGAGAGATTGAAGGCCGGGCCAAGGCTCTCGGTCTGCACCTCGCGCCAGATCGCGCCGATGCGCTCGGGCAGCAGCTCGCCGCCGCGGCGCTCGTCGTGCAGCCTGGTCTCGAAGCGGTAGAACGCGATCTGGCGCACCACCGTGTTGATCATGTCCTCGACCTTGCCGGCCAGCATGCGCCGCCGCCGCGCCGGGTCGATCTCGGCGTCGAGCAGGGCGCGGAAGGTCAGCATCTCGCCGAACACGCTGGCGGTCTCGGCGAGCGTCAGCGGCGTCGAACTCATCAGGTAGCCCTGGTCGGCGGCCAGCACCTGATGGATGCCATGGCCGAGCTCGTGCGCCAGCGTCATCACGTCGCGGGCGCGGCCGTGGTAGTTCATCAGGATGTAGGGATGGGCGGCCGGCACGGTCGGATGCGCGAAGGCGCCGGGGGACTTGCCGGGGCGCGGCGCGGCGTCGATCCAGGGCCGGTCGAAGAAGTGCCGGGCGATGTCCCCGAGCTCCGGCGCGAACCCGGCGTAGGCGCCGAGCACGTGGGCGCGCGCGTCGTCCCAGCCGATGCGGCGGTCCTCGTCGGCCGGCAGCGGCGCGTTGCGGTCCCAGTGCTCGAGCTTCTCCAGGCCGAGCCAGCGCGCCTTCATGACGTAGTAGCGGTGCGACAGGCGCTCGTAATCGGAGGTGACGGCGGTCACCAGCGCGTCGACCACCTCGTCCTCGACCATGTTGCCGCGGTTGCGGGCGCTGCCGGGACGCGGGTACTGGCGCAGCCCGTCGCCGATCTCCTTGTCCTTGGCCAGCGTGTTGGTGATCAGCGAGAACAGCCGGACGTTGCGGGCGAAGACCTCGCCGATGGCGCGGGCGGCGCCCTCGCGCACCGCGCGGTCGCGGTCGGACAGCCTGTTCAGCGCGTCGCCGACGGTGAGCTGGGCGCCGTCCAGCTCGACGCGGAGCTGCGCCATGGTCTCGTCGAACAGCCGGCTCCAGGCCGAGGCGCCGGTGACCGACTTCTCGTGCAGCACGCGCTCCACCTCCTCCGAGAGCTGGTGCGGGCGGAACACGCGCAGGTCGCGCAGGAAGGGCTGCCAGCGGGCCAGCGCCGGGTCACGCTGCAGGCCGGCCAGCGCGTCGTCATCCAGCTGGTTCAGCTCCAGCGTGAAGAAGATCAGCGGCGTCGAGACCTGCGTCAGGCGCTCGTTCACGCCCTGATAGAAGCGGCCGATCGCGGCGTCCTCCGAGTCGCCGGCGAACAGCAGCCCCGCATAGGACGCTGCGCGGCCCAGCACCGCGTCGATGCGCTCGTACTCGGCGATGGCGGCGGCGAGCCCGGCACTGTCGAGGGTGGCCAAGCGCCCGGCATACCGTCCGGCGAAGGCCCGTGCGGCGGCCTCCGCCTCGTCCAGGTCGCGCGCCAGTGCTGGGGAGTCCTGGCCGGCATAGAGGTCGGACAGGTCCCAGCTCGGCAGCGCGGAGGCGCCGGACGACGATCCCCCCAGGACGGCGGCGGACGCCATGGATGACGACTCGGGGACCGGCGCCCCCAGGGCAGCGCGGGTGGCGGTGGGCGCGGCGTGGGCGGCGGAAGGCATGGGCGACGGCATCCTGTGGCAGGGACGGCATGTCATCTGGGATCGCCGGGGCGGCGGTCAAAGGGCGGCGGGCCGGCCGGCGACAGATGGTGGCGCGGTCGTGCCGCCCTCCGCTCGGGTCATCTGCCCCCATGCCGCGGCGTGCCCGGAGCCGTCACGAGATCAGCCGTCATGGTGCCGGCACGCGTCGTCGCCATGACCGTGCGTCTCCATGGGGCGGGTACGGTTCACGTGGTACAGGCCGAGCGCCACGACGCCGAAGACCAGGTTGAGCCAGAAGGTGTAATCCAGGCCGAAATGCGTAACCTGGGCGCGGAGGCCGGTATCGTGCGCCGGCACCAGGCCGGCGGCGGAAAAGGCGAGGTCCATCAGCAGGCCGGCCAGCACCATCGTCGCGTAGAACAGCACGGCGATGTAGGCAGCCATCCGCCAGCCGTAGTAGCGGCGATAGACGTCGAGCAGCGGCAGCACGATCAGGTCGGCATACAGGAAGGCCAGCACGCCGCCGAAGCTGATGCCGCTGCCCCACAGGATCGCCGCCAGCGGCACGTTGCCGATCGAGCAGACGAAGCTGATCACGGCGACCAGCGGCCCCAGCAGCGCGTTCGCCGGCGCCTGCAGCCAGGGCGAGGCCCCGTGCAGGAACAGCGCCGACCACCAGTCGCTCGGCACGAAGGCGCCTAGGATTCCCGCGATCAGGAAGCCGATCGCGAGGTCCTTCCAGAGCATCGAGACGTCCATGACGAAGGTGCGCGCGACCCGGACCGGCAGCTCGGGGTTGCGGAGCTGGGCGAGCAGCGTCTCGCCCGCCACCGGGCCGGACTCATGCTGGTGGCCGCCGCCGGGCTCCTCGTGCTGCCGCGCCGCCTCCACCAGGGCGGCCGGATAGGTCAGCCGGACCAGCAGGCCCATCAGGACCACCATCACCACGCCACCGACCCACTCGGCGACGGCGAACTGCCAGCCGAGCAGCAGATAGAGGATGAGGCCGAGCTCGATCACGAGGTTGGTCGAGGACAGCAGGAAGGCCAGCGACGGCACCAGGGCGGCGCCGCGCTTGAACAGCGTGCGCGAGACCGCGGCCGACGCGTAGGAACAGGACGAGCTGGCGGCGCCGAACAGGACGGCCAGCGCCGCCTCGCGGAACCCGTCGCGGCCGAGGGCCGACTGCATGCGGGACTGCGACACCAGCGACTGCACCAGGCCGGAGATCGCGAAGCCCAGCACTAGGCTCCAGGCGACGCTCCAGATCATGCCGGCCGAGAGCAGCAGCGCCTGCAGGGCGGTGTGGAGGAGGTGCACGATCATCCCAGCTTCGTGACCTGTCCCATCCGCGCACCCTATCGCCGGCCGGCAGGGGCGCCACTCAAGATCGGGCGAGTGCCGGTCTCAAGGCCGGGTGCGGGCCAGCAGCAGCGCGTCGGCGCGGTCATGCGTGGGCTTGGTCTTGTAGCCGGGCTCGACGTGGATGGTGATCGTGGCACGGCCGACCTCGTCGCGGCTCACCTCGTCGCGGATCGCGCGCTCGATGCGGTCGCAGATCACGTGCGCGGCGTCGACGGTCATGTCGCTCGGCACCACCAGGTGGAAGTCGACGAAGGTCATGCGCCCGGCGACGCGCAGGCGGACGTCGTGCGCCTCGATGGCGCCGCCGCCGGAGCGGCCGATGGCGCCGCGGATGGTGGTGACCGTGTCCGGGTCCTGCACCTCGTCCATCAGCCCGCCGACCGAGTTGCGCAGCACGGCCCAGCCAGTGCGGAGGATGTTTAGCGCCACCACGGCGGCGACCACGGCGTCGAAGCGCAACCAGCCGGTGAGCGGCACCAGCGCGAAGCCGGCCAGCACCGCGACGGTGGTCCAGACGTCGGTCATGACGTGGCGGCCGCCGGCGGCGAGTGCCGGCGAGTGCAGCCGGCGGCCCTCCCGCAGCAGCACCAGCGCCCAGACCAGGTTGACCAGCCCGGCGGCGGCGTTCAGCGCGATGCCGCGCAGCGGCGTGTGCACCGGTACCGGGTGGTTCCAGGCGGCGAATGCGGCGTTCAGGATCACGAAGGCGGTGGCCAACACCAGCGCGCCCTCGACGATGGCGCTCAGGTACTCCGCCTTGTCGTGACCGTACGGGTGGTTGGTGTCGGCGGGGCGGGCGCTGTACCAGAGGGCGAACAGAGCGGCCAGCGCGGTGGCGACGTTGATGATGGTCTCGAGCGCGTCGGAGTAGAGCGCCACGCTGCCGGTGAGGCGGTAGGCCTCCGTCTTGGTCGCCAGCACCACCAGGCTGACCAGCAGGCTGGCCCAGGCGACCAGGATGGTCCGGCCCATATCGAACGCCTCCCTGCCTCGGCTTTCATCGTCTCGCGGCATGGATCACGCGGCCGCCGGGTCCCGCAAGCCCGAACGCTCAGGGTCGGTGCGTTCCCAGGATGACCGTGCTGCCGGCGAGACAGAGCAGCGCGCCCAGCAGGTCCCAGCGATCCGGCGTCACCCGCTCCACCACCGCCATCCAAAGCAGCGAGGCGGCGATGTAGACGCCGCCATATGCAGCGAAGGCGCGGCCGGCGGTCGTGCTGTCGATGCGGGTCAGCAGCCAGGCGAATAGGGCGAGGCAGCCGAGCGCCGGCAGCAGCCAGAGCGCCGAGCGGCCAAGCCGGCTCCAGGCCCAGACGGCGTAGCAGCCGGCGATCTCCGCCAGGGCAGCGGCGGCGTAGAGTAGCGCATCGGCGAGGCCGGGGCTCATCGGGCGGTGCTGTAGACCACCGGCCAATCCTCCGGGGCCAGGCCGTGGCAGGCCGGCATCAGCCGCGCCGACGTCAGCCGATAGCGGGCGCCGTCCCAGCGGTAGGTGCGCGTGTCGCCGCAATCGCCGAGGCCGCGGCTGGGCTCGTCGGCGCCGAGCTCGCGCCCGTCCGGACTGGCCTCGACGTTGACCAGCAGGCCGGGCGGGCGGGCCGGAAAGCCGAGCGGGACGCCAAGGCGCGCCACGGCGGCCTGGTCCGGCCCGGCCAGCACGATCAGCATGGCGCGATCGAAATTGCCGCTGCCGCAGGGAATCAGCCATACGCTGGTGGTGGCGGAGAGCCGGGTGGCGGCGGTCTCGTCGATCGCGGCCTCGGCATCCTGACGACGGCAGTCGCGGACCGCGGCGAGGGCGGCGACCGCGGGTGGCGGATGGCGCGGGTCCGGTGATGGAGCGGGATCGAGCGGCGCCGCAGACGGCACCGGTGCCGGGGATTCGGGCGTGCGCCGCTGGCGCGCCTCGATCCAGTCCAGCGCCGGCGCGGCGCCGGCCAGGCGAAGCACGCCCAGCGGTGCGGCGCGGATGCCCGGACGGACCACCGGCAGCAGAGGCAGCCGGCCGCCGTCGCGCAGCACCGGCAGCAGCAGCCCGACCGCGCCGGCGGACAGGGTGCCACGCAGGGTGCCGGCCGCGCCGGGCTGCAGGCGCACGGTGATCGCCGGGCCATGCCGCGGCGCCGCAAGACGGACGGCGGCGAGCGGCCGCGGGCCGTCCGCCCGCAGGATCAGGGTGGCGGTGGTCGGGCGGTCGTGACCGCGGACGATCAGCAGCACGGCAGGGGCGTCGTCGGCGCCGAAGCCGTAGGCGGTGCAGTCGAGCAGGTTGTCGCAGGCGGCGAGCCAGTCGCCGGACATCTGCACGGGAGCCTCGGCGGTCGGTCCCGACGTCGCTGCGGCGGCGGGTGCCGACAGCAGCAGGACGGCGGCGAGCCGGAGGCGATGCCGCGGTATCACGGCCCGGTCCGGACCCCGTCGTCGGCCGCCCTGTCGGCGATGGGGCGCCCCCTTGGTCGCACGGCGCCGGCGGCGGACGGGCTGCCGGTGGAGGCGGTTTGTGCCATCCGGTCGGACAGCGCGGGGTGGACGGCGGGAGCGGTCATGGGCGTTCCGAACGGTCGCCGCTGCCATACGCAGTCGGGATGCCGGCATCAATGCATCTCGATCAGGGATCATGGGAAACCGGACGACCGGCAGCAGCGGCGCCGACGTATGGCTTTCTTTCGATCTCGTTCACGGGCGCGGTGAGGCCCGTTGGCCGGAGCCGGCAGGAGTGCGGCAGCGGCTTGCACCCCCTTCCCGCGCCCCGGCGGCGGAGAGAACACCCGATCGACGACGCGGCATCGCTCGCCCGTCGGATCTGCCGGTCGCGGACTATCCGACACCGCAGCCCCGAACACCGTCCCGACGGCCCACCCGCGCATCTGTTGCGCGGGGCCATTGCGGTAGTTACTAAGACGGGCACTGACGATATCGCGATGTCCGCAAAGGTGGAACGATTGCGACGTGAAGACGGGGTTTATCCGTGCAGCCGGGACATCAAGCCGAGATCGACCAAGCGCACGACCGGGGCGCCGTGCAAACGCATGGAGCGACCAGCGAGGAAGTGGGTGCGCAAGCGGCCGGCCTGATCCGGGAAGGCCGGATGGATGGAGCGGCGGCAGTGCTGGCGCATGGCCGAGGCCTGTTCCCGGACGACATGCATCTCCTGCTCGACCAGGCGTCGCTGGCGGAATCCCGGGACGACGCAGACGACGCCATCGCGCTTCTGCGGACGGCGATGGACCGCATCCCAGCCTGCCGGACGCCTATCTGCACGTGGGCGCGCTGCACTGGAGAGCTGGTCGCCCGCACGGGGCGGAGACGATCCTCCTCAAGGGGATGTGCTGGTGCCCGTCGAGCATCGACATGGTGGCCGACGATGCGGCCGGGGGCTTGTGGTTGAATACATCGATTGGTTCTCGACCGACCAGCTGGGATTTTCGGTGAACGTTGATGGGTGGTTGACCCTGTGCGCCGCAGCCTACCGGCTATGGCACAAGCCGAACGAAGCAGCGTCGTCCGGCTGGGATCCGGCGAGGGATGATCACAATCATCCCCGGCATTGAGCAGTATCTCGACGTCAAGCCGCGGTCACGCGAGGTGGATCAGATCGGGAACGTAAGCAACATGATCGCGCTGAAGGCCAAGCTGGATCAGCTCCGGGTCTGGGTAATGTCAGGAGGGCTGAGATCATCGACGACAGGGTGAGCCCTTTCGATCACGCCGAGAGCTGCCGGCTTATACCGGACGACAGACCGTTAGCGCCGTGACGCCGCCGGGCGTGCTGGTGTTCGACGGCGACAGCGTGTCGCGGGGCTACGGCGTCGTGGAGGCGCAGACCCCGGCGGCACGGCTGGCGCGGCTGATGGACGTGCCGGTCCGCATCGTCATGGCGGCGGAGTCCGGCAAGCCGGTCTCCGCGTCGCTCGCGGACTTCCCCGACCGCGTGGCGCCGCACCACGACCCGGCGGCGCCGTTCAACATCGTCCTGTTCCACGGCGGCGACAACGATATCGCGGCGGGACGGACTGCCGGCGAGGCGGCGGACAGCCTCCGGCGCTACGTCGCCCTGGCGCACGCCCAGGGCTGGCAAGTGATCGTCTCGACCGAGCTCGGACGGCCCGACTGGGGCCCCTCCGCCCAGGCGGCACTGGCCGAGTACAACGTCCTAGAGCTACGCAATGCCGCCGGTGCCGACCTGGTGATCGACTACGCGAACGCGTCGGGCATGGCGGACCCGGACGCGCGCGCGTCCGGCCTCTACAACGCCGACGGCGTCCATCCGAGCGCCGCGGGCTACGCGGTGCTGGCCGATCTGTTGCGGCAAGCCATCGCGACGGTTACGAGTCGGGGCTGATCGAACCCGGCGGATGGCGCGCGGGGCTGGCCGTACGGTGCAGGTTCGTTCGCCAGGAGGTAAGGTCTCGATACAGCCAGGATGCGGCCGTGCACCGGATCGGCGAAATGCTCGGGCGCCAGGAACTCGGCCACCCGCTCGTAGGCCTTGTTGTTGGCGAGCAATGCGCCCAGCAGCGCCTGCTCGGCCGCCAGGTTCGATGGCGGCAGCCGCTGCGACAGGCTGAGCAGGGAATCACGGGAGGCGGGTTCGATCTGGTTCGCCTTCGCACACGAGCGCAGCCAGCCGCCCGCCTTCTTTATGGATGATGCGTTCATCCGATGGATTGCCGATCAGGCCAACGCTTGGACCCGCTGCGACAGGTCGCCTAGCCAGGTGCTGTTGGGGAACCTCGCCAAACCTTCCTTGACCAGGGCCGCGGCCTCTCCGGAACGGCCCCGGGCGATGGCAGTCGTCACCAGACCGGCCCAGGGACGGTCGTCAACCCAGACCGAACGCGCCGCATCGAACAGATCATGGGCCTCATCGAGCCGGTCCACCCCGAGCGACAGCATACCGAGACGGGTCATTAGTCCGGGATTCTGCGGGTCGAGGCAGAGCGCCGACTGCGCCGCTATGTAGGCACCTCGATGATCCCCGTTGCGCTCGCGAGCGTGACCAAGGAGGTCGTGGCCCTGCGAATCGTCGGGAAACCGCTCCGTCATCCCCTCGGCAATGGCGATCGCCGCCGGAAAGTCGCCGCGCTGGTGTAGCGCCTTATTGAAGCGCACGCTCTGCACCTGGAACGACTGCGCCAGCACCACGCCGATACCGTCGAGGATAGCCCGAACCTGCTCCGACCCAGCGCGGCCGAGCACCTCCGCGTGCAGCGGGGACAGCGCTGGATCGAGCTCGCCCGGCTCGAGGACACGCTCGTGCAGCAGCGCATCGAGAGGACGCTTGTCGGATATGTCGATCAGCGCATCCGCCACCTGATCCACCGGCATGCGATTGCGCAGGTAGTCATCCTGACCGGCCGGATCGAGCAGTACGGCGATAACGACCCCCAGCAGGCGCGCGGTACAGAGCGAGCCGGCGGCGCCGTTCGCCCGGAAGCAGCTTTCGAGCAGGTTGCCGACGCAGCGGAGCTGGTCGAGATCGAGCGCCGGCAGATCGAGCGTGTTCACGATGCCGAGCGCCCCCTCCGCCCCCGCCTCATCAAGTCGGACCTGCGCCTCGAGCAGAGACGCGGTGGAAGGCCAAGTGGCGGGGTTGGGGAAAAAATCCGGATCGATCGCGCCGGTACGGATCGCTTCCAGCAGCAGACGCAGATTTTGCATCTGTCGCTCCGGCGTGGTGAGGATCGGTAGGAAGCTTATGTTGCGGGCCACGAGCCCGGTCTCGCGGATGTGCCGAGCGAGCGCGTGATGGATCATCTCCCACGGACGCCCCGGCGACAGCAGCGCTGTGCCGAATGCGGCGGCCAGCGAGTCGGCAGCGCCCGATGACGACATCGCAAGCGTATCGTTGACGTAGTCCAGGCCGGCGCCGGGGATGCAGACCTCGTTATCACGCAGGGTCGCGATAAGATGCTCGAGGTTCTCGATCGACGGCACCAGATCGGCACGGAACCGGACCACGACATCGAACGGGCGTTCACGGCGCTTCTCGGCCGACCGCTTCAGCTCGTTGCAGCGCCAGGCCTTGTAGAGCATGCGCAAGCTGTTGGTATCGGCGACAGCTGGCTCCCGGAAGTCGAGGCAGAGCTCGTCGCCCTCGATGTCGATGACCGCCTCGGGGAAATGGGACATCAGCTGCGCCGCCTCGACATCGGGCTGCCGGCCCATCAGCGCCATGTCGAATCCGGGCAGGGCCCGGAAGAAGTTAGGTCCGGCGCATAGCGCCCCCGGCAACAGGCGGCTCGGCTCATAGCCGAACAGGTGGGCGGCCTGTGGCATTTGGATGATACCGCCGACCTTGGCGCCGCGGCGTCGCCAAGTGCTGACGAACACGGTGGCGCCCAGCTCGAGAGCCAGCTTCGCTGTAAGCGGAAGTACGTGATCGTCGTCCCGCAACTGTCCGAATATGCAGAACGCGATGTCCGTCATCGATGCCCTTCCCGCGCCGTCGATGCAGCACATATGGCTAGATCACGACTCTGAAGGCCGGGCCCCGACCGGTCAAGCCGGCAGCCCGGGGCGCACAGGGCTATCGCATTTGGCCGAGGACGGATCGCGCGAACTCGTCGGACCATCCGGAGCTCGCGGACTTCCCCGACCGGGTGGCGCCGCACCACGACCCGGCGGCGCCGTTCAACATCGTCCTGTTCCACGGCGGCGACAACGATATCGCGGCGGGACGGACTGCCGGCGAGGCGGCGGACAGCCTCCGGCGCTACGTCGCCCTGGCGCACGCCCAGGGCTGGCAAGTGATCGTCTCGACCGAGCTCGGACGGCCCGACTGGAGCCCCTCCGCCCAGGCGGCACTGGCCGAGTACAACGTCCTAGAGCATCATCCGATCGAACGGACTCGTTCGATCGGATAAAGATGCTCGTCAGAACAAGAAGCTAGAGGATGATCCGTGAGCCTAAGCGATCGGATCATCCTCTAGAGCTGCGCAACGCCGCCGGTGCCGACCTGGTGATCGACTACGCGAACGCGTCGGGCATGGCGGACCCGGACGCGCGCGCGTCCGGCCTCTACAACGCCGACGGCGTCCATCCGAGCGCCGCGGGCTACGCGGTGCTGGCCGATCTGTTGCGGCAAGCCATCGCGACGGTTACGAGTCGGGGCTGATCGAACCCGGCGGATGGCGCGCAGGGCTGGTCTTACGATGCATGCAGGTTCGTCTCGCCAGGAGGTAAGGTCCGATGCAGCCAGGACGTCATGCCGAGATCGCCGTGCCGCATGATCGGACCAGCGCCGAGCTGCGCGCGCAGGCAGCGGGGCTGATCGGCGACGAGCGGCTGGAGGAGGCGGCAGCGCTTCTGGCGGACGGGCGGCGGACGTTTCCCGACGACGTGCAGATCCGCCTCGACCAGGCCTCCCTGGCCGAGGCGGCCGGCGACTGGAACGGCGCCCTCGAGCTTCTGCAGGAGGTGATCGATCACGCCCCGGAGACGCGGGCCGCCTATCGGCGCGCCGGCACGCTGTGCCGCACGGTCGATCGTGATCGGGAGGCGGAGATGATCCTGGCCGAGGGGATGGCCCGCTTCCCCGACGACCTGGACATCCTGGACGCGTATGCCGCCCTGGCGGAGGCCCGCCAGGACTGGACGCAGGCGATGCGGCGCACGCGGCTGCTGTGCGAGCGCTTCCCGTCGCATCGACCCGCCTCCCTGCGCCTGGCGGCGGCGTTGAAGCGGACGAACCGGATCCACGATGCGGAGCGGGTGCTGCTGCAGGCCAGCGAGCGGACGCCGCCCGATCTCAGCCTCCTGATCGACTGCGCCGAGTTGGCGGCGGAGCGCCAGGACTGGATCGAGGCCGCACGGCGTTTCGACGTCGCGACGGCAGCATTTCCGGACAACTGGTGGTCGTGCAAGCGGTCGGCCGACATGTTGAAACGGGCCGGCCGGATCGCCGACGCCGAGGCCATGCTGCTCGACGGCCAGCGCCGGCTGCCGCACGAGCCGATCCTGTTCACGGATCAGGCCGAGCTCGCCGCCGACACGCACGACCAGGCCGAGGTGCTCGCCCGCTTCGAGCGGACCCGGGAGCGGTTTCCGAACTTCTGGTGGTCGTGGAAGCGCATCGCCGACATTCTGCGGGCGACCGGCCGGACCGGCGAGGCGGAGGCGGTGCTGCTCGACGGCCAGCAGCGCTTCCCCGAGGAGCGGGGGCTTTTCGTCGACCATGCGGAGCTGGTGGCCGGACGCCAGGACTGGCCGGGCGCACTGCGATGCTTCGAGCTGCTGCGGGACCGGTTCCCGGACTTCTGGTGGTCGTGGAAGCGCATCGCCGACATCTTCCGGGCGACCGGCCGGACCGAGGAGGCCGAGGCCCTGCTGCTCGACGGCCAGCAGCGCTTCCCCGGGGAGCAGGCGCTGTTCATCGACCAGGCGGACCTGGTGGCCGCGCGGCAGGACTGGCCCGATGCGCTGCGACGCTTTGAGCTGGTGAGGCAGCGCTTCCCGGAGTCCGCCTGGTCGTGGAAGCGCACCGCCGACATCCTGCGGGCGTCCGGCCGGCCCGACGAGGCGGAGACGGTGCTGGTCGACGGCCAGGGCCGGTTCCCGAACGAGCCCATCCTGTTCATCGACTACGCGGAACTGGCCGCCGACGCGAAGGACCGGGACGAGACGCTGCGCCGGTTCGACCTCGCCCGGACCCGGTTCCCGGACATGTGGTATCCCTACCGGCGGCTCGCGGAGACGCACCGCCAGCTGCAGCGCTTCGACGACGCCGAGGCCATCCTGCTCGAAGGGCAGCGGAGGCTGCCCGGGGAATCGCTGCTGTTCTTCGACCATGCCGATCTTGCCCAGCTGGCCGGGCGGCAGCAGGACGCGTTCGATCGCTTCCAGGCGATCCGCGAGCGCTTCCCGAACGACTATTGGGCGCGCATCCGCCTGGCTACCGCCTGCACGGCGGTCGGACGCCCCGGCGACGGCGAGGCCATGCTGATCGAGGCGATGCAGGTGGCGCCGGAGCAGCCGGCGGCCCTGATCGAGCTCTGCCGCCTGACCGGTCGGATCCCGGCCGAGGACAGGAGGATCCCGCTGCCCGAGCTCGCCCGGATGGTCGCGGATCGGATCCTGCGGGACGGCGAGACCCTGGAGCTCCTGGATGCCGGGGCGCGGCTAGCCCAGCTCGGCGGCGACTATCCCGACTACCTGCGGCGGCTGCAGCGGATCGGCGAGGCCCATCCGGATGCGCCGGGACTGCCGGAGAGGATCGTGGCCGCGCGCGAGATCCTGCTCGGCATCGGCGAGGCGGACAGCCTCGAGGCGGACGAGCCGGCCGCACGGTCGGCCCGATCGGATGATCTGCCCGCCACGACGGCGGAGCTGTTCGCCCTGTTCGAGAGCCTGGGTGGCGGCGGCCCGGACGGATCCGGCGTCTATGGCTGCGAGTTCGGCTTCGCGCAGCGCAAGCTCGAGATCGAGCCGCTCAGCCTGCTGCGCTG
Organism: uncultured Acetobacteraceae bacterium; assembly: GCA_937873205.1. Classification (GTDB taxonomy): domain Bacteria; phylum Pseudomonadota; class Alphaproteobacteria; order Acetobacterales; family Acetobacteraceae; genus Lichenicola. Next base: position 11,501 of record CALMVO010000041.1, on the reverse strand, counting down.
GACCGGGGTCGCGCCCCCGAACCTGATCCGGCTGCTGGAATGCGACTTCGAGGGCATCGGCGATCCCGAGTTTACGAATCTCGTGGACATTCCCACCCAGAACGACTGGCACGCCGCCGACACCCGCTACGCGCTCTACTGCGCCCACACGCATCTCGACCGCCTGACGGTGCCGCTGGCACGGGCGCAGAAGATGATGTCCCAGCGCATGAGCTTCCTTGCCCGCAAGCTGCGGGAGGACCTGAAGGAGGGGGGCAAGGTCTTCGTCTACCGCTACATGGGCACCGTCGAGGACGAGTCCGAGATGCTGGCCCTGGCACGGGCGGTGAACGGCTTCGGCCGGAACGTGCTGTTGTTCGTCTGCCGGGCGGACAAGCGGCATCCGCCCTTCACCGTCCGCCAGGTGCATCCGGGGCTGCTGGTCGGCCATCTCGACTGGTTCGCCCAGGACCGCTTCGTGCCAGCCACCGGCTACCCGGCCAACATGGAGGGGTGGACACGCGTCTGCGAGGCAGCCTACCGGCTGTGGCGGAGTCCCGCGTAGCCGGCTCCGGCGGATAACCCGGATCTTGCGACCCTGCCCCGCCTGCGGGTCCGGGACACCGCGTTTACCTTCGTTTCGCTCCTATCCGACCAGCGCCGGCCGCTCCGCCTCCGGCTCCGTGAGATATCGGGCATATTCCTTGGGCACCACGTGCCAGAATTTGGGCAACGCCTTGGTCCACTCGTGCAGCAGCAGGGCGGCGTAGCGGCTGCTGGTCTCGCGGGCGTGGGTCTCGACCAGGCGCAGCAGCTCGTCGTGCCAGCGCGCCTCGGTGACGCGGCTCCAGGTCAGCGTGTCGGGGTTGGCGCGGATCTCGAAGTCGTCGCCGCTGTCGTAGACGAAGGCCATGCCGCCGGTGAAGCCGGCGCCGAAATTGTCGCCGACCGGGCCCAGCACCACCACGGTGCCGCCGGTCATGTATTCGCAGCCGTTCGAGCCGCAACCTTCGACCACGGCGGTGGCGCCCGAGTTGCGCACCGCGAAGCGCTCGCCGGCCTGGCCGGCGGCGTAGAGCGCGCCGGCGGTGGCGCCATAGAGCACGGTGTTGCCGATGATGGCGTTGTGGTTGCTGGCGAGCTGCGACGAGGGCGGCTGGCGCACGACGATGGTCGCGCCCGACAGCCCCTTGCCGACGTAGTCGTTGGCGTCGCCGATCACGTCGAGCTTCAGGCCGCGCACCGCGAACGCGCCGAGCGACTGGCCGGCCGAGCCGCGCAGCCGCACGGTGAGGTGGCCCGGCGCCAGCGTCGACTGGCCGAAGCGGCGCACGATGCGGCTTGAGATCGCGGTGCCGATGGCGCGGTGGGTGTTCTGCACGTTGTAGTGCAGCTGCATCTTCTCGCCGTGCTCGAACAGCGGCCGGGCGTCGACGATCATCTGCGCGTCGAGGGTGTCGGGCACCTCGTTGCGGCCCTGGCGGGTGCAGTAGCGCGCGTGCGGGCCAGGATCGGCCTGGGCCAGCAGCGGGTTCAGGTCGAGGTCGTCGAGGTAGTCGGCGCCACGGCTGACCTGATGCAGCAGGTCTGTGCGGCCGATGATCTCGTTGAGCGTGCGGGCGCCGAGCGAGGCCAGGATGTTGCGGACGTCCTCGGCGATGAAGGAGAACAGGTTGATCACCTTCTCCGGGGTGCCCTCGAACTTCTCCCGCAGCGTCTCGTCCTGGGTGCAGACGCCGACCGGGCAGGTGTTGCTGTGGCACTGGCGCACCATGATGCAGCCCATGGCGACCAGGCTCGCGGTGCCGATGCCGAATTCCTCGGCGCCCAGCATGGCGGCGATGACGACGTCGCGGCCGGTCTTGAGGCCGCCGTCGGTGCGCAGCTTCACGCGGTGGCGCAGGCGGTTCAGCATCAGCACCTGATGCGCCTCGGCCAGCCCCATCTCCCAGGGCAGGCCGGCGTACTTCACCGAGGTCTGCGGGGACGCGCCGGTGCCGCCGCTGTGGCCGGAGATCAGGATGCAGTCCGCCTTGGCCTTGGCGACGCCGGCGGCGATGGTGCCGATGCCCGAGCGCGCCACCAGCTTCACGGTGACGGTGGCGTCCGGATTGATCTGCTTCAGGTCGTAGATGAGCTGGGCCAGGTCCTCGATCGAGTAGATGTCGTGGTGTGGCGGCGGCGAGATCAGGGTGACGCCCGGCGTCGAGTGGCGCAGGCGGGCGATCAGGCCGGTGACCTTGAAGCCCGGGAGCTGGCCGCCCTCGCCGGGCTTGGCGCCCTGGGCCATCTTGATCTCGATCTCGCGGCAGTTGTTCAGGTATTGCGCGGTGACGCCGAAACGGCCCGAGCCCACCTGCTTGATCGCCGAGGAGGCGTTGTCGCCGTTGGGACGCGGCTTCGAGCGCGCGGGGTCCTCGCCGCCCTCGCCGGAGTCCGACTTGGCGCCGATGCGGTTCATGGCGATCGACAGCGTCTCGTGCGCCTCCGGGCTGAGCGCCCCCAGCGAGATGCCGGGTGCCAGCAGGCGCTTCCTGATCTCGGTGATGCTCTCGACGTCCTCGACCGGGATCGCGGTGCGGCCGCCGCGGAAGTCGAGCAGGTCGCGCAGTGCGACCGGCGGTTGCCGGCGCACACCGTCGGCATAGCGGCGATAGATGGTGAAGCTGTCGCTGGCGCACGCACTCTGCAGGGTGTGGATCAGCCCGCCGTCGAAGGCGTGCACCTCGCTCTTGCGGCGCAGCTTATAGAGCCCGCCCACGGGCAGTGCCACCGCATCCTGGTTCCAGGCACGGCGATGGAAGCCCAGCACGTTGCGGGCCAGCCCCGACAGGCCGATGCCGGAGATGCGCGACGGCATGCCGGGGAAGAACTCCGCCACCAGCGCGCGCGACAGGCCGATCGCCTCGAAGTTGTAGCCGCCGCGATAGGAGGCGACGACCGAGATGCCCATCTTGGACATCACCTTGAGCAGCCCCTTGTCGACCGCCTTGCGGTAGCGCTCGACGGCGGTGCGCAGCGACATGTCGCCGAACAGGCCGCGGCGCTGGCGGTCGGCGATGCTCTCCTGCGCCAGATAGGGGTTCACGGTGGTGGCCCCCGCGCCGATCATGACGGCGATGGCGTGCACGTCGAGGCATTCGGCGGTGCGGACGTTGAGGCTGGTGAAGGTGCGCAGCGACGTGCGCACGAGGTGTGTGTGCACCGCCGCGGTGGCCAGGATCATCGGGATGTAGGCCTGCGCCGGGCCCTGGTGCTGGTCGGTCAGGAAGATGTGGGTGGAGCCTTCCCGCACGCGCTCCTCGGCCTCGCGACGGATCCGGTTCAGCGCCTCGCGCAAGCCCCCCTCGCCGGCGGCGACGGGGAAGGTGCAGTCGATCACGCCGGCACTGGGGCCCAGGAACTCCAGCAGCGCCTGGCATTCGCCGCTGGTCAGGATCGGGCTGTCGAGCTGCAGCAGCTCGCACTGGCCACCATTCTCATCCAGCACGTTGCCGAGGTTGCCGAGCCGGGTGACCAGGCTCATCACCCGGGTCTCGCGCAGGCTGTCGATCGGCGGGTTGGTGACCTGGCTGAAGGCCTGACGGAAATAGTGCGAAAGGCCGCGATAATGCTCGGACAGCACCGCGAGCGGGGTGTCGTCGCCCATGCTGCCGATCGCCTCCGAGCCATCCGAGACCATCGGGTGCAGGATGACCTCGAGCTCCTCCAGCGTGGTGCCGACGGCACTCTGGCGGCGGCGCAGCTCCTCGCCGGTCCAGTAGCTGGGCTCGACCGAGTCCGAGCGCACGATGCGGTCGATCCGGTTGATGCGCTGGACCCAGCCTTCGAAATCCTGCCGCGACGACAGCAGGTCGAGCAGCTCGCCGGCCTGGTAGAGCCTGCCCTCGTCCAGATCGAGTGCCACGGTCTCGCCCGGGCCGAGACGGCCCCGGCTCACGATGTCGGCCTCCGCGATCTTGACCATGCCGGTCTCGGAGCCGACCACCAGCATCTGGCTCGCCGTCACGGTGTAGCGCAGCGGGCGCAGGCCGTTGCGATCGAGGCCGGCGATCACCCAGCGCCCGTCGGTGCCGCAGATCGCCGCCGGCCCGTCCCACGGCTCCATCACCGCGTTGCAGTACTGGAACATGGCGTCGTGCGCCGGCTTCATCCGGCCGCCGTGCGAGAGGGCGGCGGGCACCAGCAGGGCCTTGGCCATCGGCGCGTCGCGGCCGGTGAAGGTCAGCAGCTCGAACACGTTGTCCAGCGTCGCGGTGTCGGAGCCGCCGACCTGGATCACCGGCTTGATGTCGTCCATGTACGGGTCGAGCAGCGGGTCGGAGAGCCGGGTCTCGTGGCTCTTCATCCAGTTGGTGTTGCCCGACACCGTGTTGATCTCGCCGTTGTGGGCGAGCTTGCGGAACGGCTGCGCCAGCTTCCAGGTCGGGAAGGTGTTGGTCGAGTAGCGCTGGTGGTAGATCGCGAACCGGCTGACGAAGCGGGGATCGAGCAGGTCGGGGTAGAAGTCGGTCAGGTTCTCGGCCAGGAACATGCCTTTGTAGATCAGCGACCGGCAGGACAGCGAGCAGATGTAGAACTCGCCGACCTGGGCGGCGATCACCTGCTTCTCGATGCGGCGCCGGATCACGTAGAGGTCGCGCTCGAACTCCGCCTCGGCCGACCCGCGCTGGTTGCGGATCATGATCTGCTCGATCTCGGGCCGGGTGGCGTTGGCCTTTTCGCCGATGCAGGCGGTGTCGATCGGTACCTGGCGCCAGCCGTAGATGGCGTAGCCGAACGCCAGGATCTCGCTCTCGACGATCTGCCGGCAACGCTCCTGCGCGCCGAGGTCGATCTTGGGCAGGAACACCTGGCCGACCGCGATCAGCCCGCCGTCGGTGGTGTTGCCGGCCCGGCCGATGGCGTCGGCGAAGAAGTCCTGCGGGATCTCGATATGGATGCCCGCCCCGTCGCCGGTCTTGCCGTCGGCGTCGACGGCGCCGCGGTGCCAGACCGCCCGGAGTGCGGCGATGCCGGCCTCGACGATGTCGCGACGCGGCCGGCCGTCGAGGGCGGCGACCAGGCCGACACCGCAGGCATCGTGCTCCATCGACGGATCGTAGCTGTCGCGCAACGTCTCGACGTTGGCGTCCCAGGCGGCGACGAAATCGGCGCCGGTCTCGGGGCCGTTTTCAATGGCAGTCACAGCGATACCCCCTTCTGGCGCAGCACATCGGCCTCGGCCTTCAGCACGTCCGGGATGATGCGCCGCATGAAGGCGATGGCGATCGGCAGGGACTGGGCCTGTATCGCTCCCGCGATGACGACCGCACGCTGGCCCAGCGGCGACCGGTAGAACGCGTCGAGGGACTTGAGGTCCGCCAACGACGCGTTCGACGCATAGAGAGCGGCGATCTGCGCCTCCAGTTCCGGGATCCGCTGCCGCACGGACGGCATCAAGACCTGGTCGACGATCCTGGCCACCTGGTCGGGCTGCTGCGTCTTGCTCTTCAGGATGGACACGAACGCGGTCCGCATCGTGCGCATCGCCTGTTCGGTTCGCGCGCCTTCACCGTTGTCGCGGAGCAACTGCTCCGCCGCGGCGAGGGATGCGGGGTCTGGATGCTGTGCGGCCGACTGAACGGCCGGCTGCGCCTTGGCGACCGGAAGCGCGATCACGAGCGCCAGCGGGACGAGAGTGGCGGGAACAGGCCGGCTCATTCCGCGGCGACCTGCAGGGGAGCCTCGACCGAGCGCCGTTCGGTCGATCATCGACGGGGCGCATTCGCCTGCGAGCAGCGCAATGTCGGCATCCCACGCAGCGACGAACTCCGCGCCGGTTTCGGGGCCGCTCTGGATTTCGGTCATAGCGACACTCCCCGCTGGCGCAGCGCGTCCCGCTGCGAGGTCAGCACTTCGCGGCCGACGCGCTCCCCCCATGCCTGGCCGACGGCCAGCAGCGCGGGTGCCGACTCGATTTGCACCTCGACCATCCGGCGCCCGGTCGACGAGCGGAAGAAGGCGTCGGCGGTGTCGAGCTGCTGCGTGGTCATGGAGCGGGCCCAGAACTGCGCGAAGCCCGCGGTCAGCTCGGGCAGGTGCGAGCGGAAGGCGGGCAGCAGCAGCTCGTCGACGAGCCGGCCGGCGCTGGCGGAATCCTTGCCGTGCGAGACCAGGATGCCGACCATCACGCCCCGGATCGTGCCGAGCAGCCTGGAGATGCGGACGGTGCCGCCGGTATCCTCGGCCAGCCGCGCCGCCGCCGCGAGATGGGCCGCATCCGGCGCCGGCTCCGAAGCCGCCGCCGGGGTCGCCAGCAGGACGGCCAGCACGGCGGGGGCGGCCAGGCGACGCAGGGCGGGGCTCATTCGGCGGCGACCTGCATGGGCGCCTCGGCGGCGTTGCGTTCCAGCCAGCGATGGATCTGCTCGGCAGCGTCGCGGCCGTCGCGGATCGCCCACACCACCAGGCTGGCGCCGCGCACGATGTCGCCGGCGCCGAACACACCGGGCAGGCTGCTCATGAAGCTGGTCTGGCCGACCTTGAGCGTGCCCCAGCGCGACACATCGAGCGCCGGCTCGCCCCACAGCGCCGGCAGCGGCTCGGGATCGAAGCCCAAAGCCTTGACCACCAGGTCGGCGTCCAGCGTGAACCCGCTGCCCTCGACCGGGTCGACCGATTGCCGGCCGGTGGCATCTGCCAGCCCCAGCCGCATGCGCACGGCCCGCACCGCGGTCACGCGGTCGTCGCCGAGGAAGGCCTCGGGTGCCGCCAGCCAGACGAACTCGACGCCCTCCTCCTCGGCGTTCTTCACCTCGCGGAGCGAGCCCGGCATGTTGGCGCGGTCGCGGCGGTAGAGGCACTTCACCGAGGCCGCCCCCTGGCGGATGGCGGTGCGCACGCAGTCCATCGCGGTGTCGCCGCCGCCGATGACCACGACGTGCCGGCCGGCCGCATCCAGCTCGCCGCTGTCGAAGGCCGGCACCGCGTCACCCAGCGAGAGCCGGTTGGAGGTGGTGAGGTAGTCGATCGCCTTGACGATGCCGGGCAGGCCGGCGCCCGGACCGCCCAGCGCCCGGCTCTCGTAGACGCCGGTGGCGATCAGCACCGCATCGTGCCGGGCGCGCAGCGTCGCGAACGCGATCTCACGGTCGCCATCCTGGGCGCCGACGCCGCGGCCGAGATGGAAGACGATGCCGCCCTGCTCCATCAGCGCGTGCCGGCGCAGCACGATCTCCTTCTCCAGCTTGAAGCCCGGGATGCCGTAGATCATCAGCCCGCCGACGCGGTCGTGACGGTCATAGACATGCACCTGGTAGCCGAGGCGGCGCAGCTGCTCGGCCGCCGCCAGCCCGCCGGGTCCGGCGCCGACGATGCCGATCGAGGCCGTGCGCTCGGCCGACGGGCGGATCGGCTTCACCCAGCCCTGCTCCCAGGCGTTGTCGGTGACGAAGCGCTCGACGGCGCCGATGGTGACGCTCTCGAAGCCCTTCTCGATGACGCAGTTGCCCTCGCAGAGCCGATCCTGCGGACAGATGCGGCCGCAGATCTCGGGGAAGTTGTTGGTGGCCGAGCTCACCTCGTAGGCCTCGGCGAGCCGGCCCTCCGCGGTGAGCTTCAACCAGTCGGGGATGTTGTTGGAGAGCGGGCAGTGCACCGAGCAGAACGGCACGCCGCACTGCGAGCAGCGGCCGGACTGGGTCTCGGCCTGCGCCGTGTCGAAGTCGCGGTAGATCTCGTCGTGATCCTGGCGACGGTCGGCGGCGCCGCGCTTTTCGGGCTGACGCTGCGGCACGGCGACGAACTGCAGCATGCGATCCGCCATCGTCCGGGTCCCCTGGGTTGTCGCTCCGCGTCAAAAAAGCGGCGTCCGTCACGATTACGGGACGAACGTCAACAGTAAAAGGCAGCATCGCTGCCATTTAAGGCGTAATTCTATCGCGCGTGGCGGAAATCTTGTCCAACTCGTGACGACAAGCGGCCGAACCGGCCCTATCGATCTCTTCGACCCGATGAAGCTAGCTCGGCAGGGTCTTTCGACCGCCGCCGGGACGGTAGCGCGCAAGATAGGCGGGCACCACCAGCTCGACCGCAGTCGGCACGATGTCGAGCGCCTGCAGATCGGCGGCGCCGGGCGAGACCACGTTGTCCACCGAGAGCATCGCCAGCTGGTCGCGCGTCAGCGGCTTGCCGGGAATGCGCTCCAGGATCGTCGCCTGCAGCTTCGCCAGCGCGGGGGGGATCGCGACCAGCGGCGGGTGGCGGTGCATCTCGGCCATCATCCAGGCCAGCAGCTCGCGGAACGTCCACACCTTCGGACCGCCCAGCTCGTACACCCCGCCGGACGGGGCGCCGTCGGCGACCACCGCCCGCACCGCGTCGCCGACGTCGCCGACATAGACCGGCTGCATCCGGGTGGCGCCGTAGAACACCGGCATGATCGGCGAGATCCGCGCCAGGCCGCCGAAGCGGTTGAAGAACGCGTCCTCCGGCCCGAACACCAGCGAGGGCCGCAGGATGGTGGCGCCGGGGAAGGCGGCGGCGACGGCCGCCTCGCCTGCGGCCTTGCTGCGTCCGTAGGCGCCGGGGCTGTCGGGGGAGGCGCCGATCGCCGACATCTGCACCATGCGCCCGACGCCGGAGAGTGCCGCCAGCCGGGCGACCCGTCCCGGGCCCTCGACCTGCAGCCGCTGGAAGTCGCCGGGACGCGCCTCGGCCAGGATGCCGACCAGGTTGATCACGATGCTGGCCCCCTCGACGGCGCGCGCGATCGTCGCCTCGTCGGTGAGGGAGGCGTAGAGCGGCACCACCTGGCCGACGTCGCCCATGGTGCGCAGCTCGTTGGCGCGTGCGGTCCGTCGCACCGCGACCCGCACCACATGGCCGTCGGCGGCCAGGCGGCGGACGATGTAGCGCCCCAGGAAGCCGGTGCCGCCGAACACGGTCGCCACGCTGCGCACTGCCATCGATCACGATCCTAGTGTTGTGGTGGCCGGCACCGGCCCGAGGAGAAGTGCGGCGCCGCCCCGCCTGCAACGTCCGGTCGCGGCGGCGGTTGACGGCGGGAAGCCGCCCCTCTACATCGCCCCCAACCACCCGCGGCCCGCTTGGCCGTGGTTGCCCCTGAGCCCAGGTGGCGGAATTGGTAGACGCGCAGGTTTCAGGTATCTGTGGCCGCAAGGTCGTGGAAGTTCGAGTCTTCTCCTGGGCACCATGAGGGCCGACCGGGCCCGGCCATACGCGGCCGGGCCCGGTCCGCGCCCGCTCCGAATGCAGCAGGCGGACCTGATCCGGTGAGCGTCACGCAGTTCATGCCGAACGCGACCATCCATCTTCACCAGGGCGACCTTCCCGACGGACTCGATCTGGGCGCCTCGGTGGCGGTCGATACCGAGACCATGGGCCTGCTGCCGCATCGCGACCGGCTGTGCCTGGTACAGCTCTCGGCCGGCGACGGCGTGGCGCACCTGGTGCAGGTCGTCCCGGAGCGGCTGGGCGGCGGCGGCGACTGCCCGAACCTGAAGCGGCTGCTGGCCGATCCCGGTGTGGTCAAGCTGATGCACTTCGCGCGCTTCGACGTCGGTGTGCTGCAGCACGCGCTCGGCATTGCGGTGGCGCCGGTGCGCTGCACCAAGATCGCGGCCAGGCTGGTGCGGACCTTCACCGATCGGCATGGGCTGGCGCAGCTCTGCCGCGAGGTGCTCGGCATCGACCTCAGCAAGCAGCAGCAGACCTCGGATTGGGGCGCGGCCACGCTATCTCCGGAGCAGCTCGCCTACGCGGCCTCCGACGTGCTGCACCTGCATGCGCTATGGGCGCGGCTGGAGGCGCTGCTGGTGCGCGAGCAGCGGCTGGACCTGGCGGAAGCCTGTTTCGCGTTCCTGCCCGCCCGGGCGCGGCTCGACCTGCTCGGTTACGAGGACCCGGACATCTTCGCGCACTGAGCGCGCGCATTGACGGCTCGGTTGACGGCTTCCGGCGCCGGTGACCATACAGGTCGGCGTCCATCGGCGATGCACGACGGCCCGACCGTGGCCCGGAAGGCGACCGGCCGCCGGCCCGAGGAGCGGACATGACGAGATGCGAGCGGATGCGCGGGTGAGACAGCCGGAGGAGACGCTGCCGGCGCCTGAACCCGGCGCGGCCGCCAGGCCGGCGCTCCCGTCGACGCCAGGCCAGGCGGCGGCGCGGATCCCGGGTAGCGGGACGGAAGTGCGGGCTGTCGAAAGCGCCGCGGCAGCGCGGCCCTCTGAAAGCGCCGCGGGAGCGCAGCCTTTTGAGAGCGCCGCGGGAGCGCGGCCTTTTGAGAGCGCCGCGGGAGCGCGGCGACGCACCAGCCTGCCGCCGAGCGCCGGCTTTCGGCGGCTGCCGAACTCGGGCCAGATCGCCCGCCGTCGGCTGCTGCTGCGCTGGACCAAGTGGCTGCTGCCGGCGGGCGCGCTGCTGCTGCTGGCCTCGATCGCGGCCTGGCCCGAGATTCAGCGCTCGCTGGGGACGGCGCGGATCGGGCTGGCGCAGGCCAGCCGGGTGCGGTTGGATTCCGGCCGCATGCTGGGCGCCCGCTATCGCGGGCTCGACGGGCGCGACCGGCCCTACATGATCACCGCCGAAGAGGCGCAGCAGGTCTCGGCCCCGGCCCCTCCGGCGTCCGAGCCGGCCGGGACGCACGCGGCCGCGGACGCGGGCGACCGCATCAACCTGACCAGCCCGGTCGCCGACACGCTGGGCCAGGGCGGCGAATGGATCCGCATCGGCGCCCGCGACGGGATCTACATGCAGCACGCCCAGGTGCTGGACGTCACGCACGACGTCACCCTGTATCGGCAGGACGGCATCATGATGACCAGCCCGATGGCGGACTTCGATCTCCGGCGCGGCGTCATCGCCTCGGATGCCTGGGTGCATGCGGAAGGCCCGTTCGGGGTGCTCGACGCGCAGGGCTACGTGCTGTCGCAGCATGATGGGCTGGCACAGTTCCGCGGCCCGGCGCGGCTGGTGCTGAACGACGACCGCATCGCCCGGCCGGCGCCGGCGGCCAACCCCGCGCCCGTCCGGCCGACCGGTCATTCGGGAGGGGCGTGATGCGGCGGGCGGCGGGCTGGCCGGCGGTGGCGGCGCTGGCGCTCGGGCTGGCGGCGGCAGCGTCAGGCCCGGCGGCGGCACAGCAGATCGACCTGTCGCATGGCGGCCAGGTCACCGTCACCGCGGTGGGCGGCTTCGACTGGAACCAGAACGCGCAGACGGTCACCGCCTACGGCAGCGCGCAGGCGGTGCGCGGCGGCGTCACGGTGACGGCGGACCGGCTGATCGCCTACTACCGCAAGAAGCCGGCCGCGCCGAACGCCGCCGGCAAGGCAACCCCAGCGGCGGCGGCAACAGCGGCGGCGACAGCCCAAGCTGCGGGTCCGAAGACGGCCCTGGCCGGCTCGCTGCCCGATGCAGCGCCGCCCGCCGCGTCGCCGGCCCAGCTCGCGGCGAACCCGACGCCGGAGAACCCGCTCGGCGTGCCGGCCGCGCCCGGCGGCGCGTCGCCGCCCGGC
>CALMVO010000040.1 GCA_937873205.1 uncultured Acetobacteraceae bacterium | reverse complement strand
ACAACAAGCTAGAGGATGATCCGTGAGCCTAAGCGATCGGATCATCCTCTAGAGCATCATCCGATCGAACGGACTCGTTCGATCGGATAAAGATGCTCGTCAAAACACCAAGCTAGAGGATGATCCGTGAGCCTAAGCGATCGGATCATCCTCTAGGGCCCGGACGCGTATCCAATCCGGAGCAACGACGGCGCATTCTCGAAATCGTCTCGAAGGCTGCGCCTTCGGCGGGGTCCCAGGGGCAGCGCCCCTGGCCTTGCCTACGGCTTCAACTCATCTGGTCGGCCGCGCCCTCGCCAGTATCGAATCTCGGCGGATCCTGAGGTTATGCATGGGGCGCCGTCGTCGCCGCAGGCACCCATCGCGCGTGCGTGGGCTGCACCCACAGGAGCTGATGCGGGTAGGAGATCCAGACCCGGTGGGTGCGGAGGAAGTTGGCGCCGAGCAGGCTCACGGTGACGTCGCCCACGGCGACCTGGGCCGGGGTGTCGTGTTCCGGACCGATGTCGAGTGCCGCGAAGCGGTGGACCGACGCCTTCACCCTGTTCTCGTCGATCCCCTGGGTCGTGACGACGCGATCGGCCGCGATCACCTGCGGGGTGGCGCCGGCGGTGCGGGCGTCGTCGAGGGTGAGGATGGTGCCGCCGGCCCCGCTATCCAGCTGCACGACCAGCGGCGCCCCGTCGAGCCGGATCGGCACCTTGACCTGCCTGTCCCGCTCCAGGTCGAATGGCAGCGTGTAGGCGTCGCCCGGCCAGGGCTGGGCGAAGTGCGCGTCGCAGCCCTGCTCCTTGTACAGGGCGACATGATGCGCCGGCAGATCGAACTCGACGTCGTAGTTCGCCAGGAAGTCGGCACCGAACAGTCCGACAACCGGTAGCCCATCGACGCTGCCGCCGATCGCGCCGGCCTGCACGAACTCGACATCCCGCGCGCTGCCGTGTCCGAGATCGAGCCGACGGATCTCAACCAGGTTGCTGAGCACGCTGCCGCCGATGCCGGTCATCACGACGCGATGGTCGTGATCGACCGGAAGCGACAGCGCCTCCACCGCCTTGGGCGTCACCGCCGACAGGTCGGCACCGGTATCGACGATGAAGGCGACCGGCTGGTCGTTCACCTTCGCCCGGACGATCGGCTGGAACCGATCGTTCAACACCGGGAGGTCGGCCTCCTCGCGCATCACGCACTGCCCGCTCTCGCCGTCCGAGGCGCATCCAGCCAGCACGGCCAGCATCGTGATCGGCAGCAGGCCAGGAAGCAGCAGCGGGCGCATCGGACGGACCGTTCATTGTTGGCGCGCCCAGCGTACCGCCGTCCCGCCGGCCTCCCAAGCGCGTCCGTCCGCCTACCAATCCACCGGGTGCATCACCCGCGGCGCCGGCTGGCGCAGGCCGAGGCGGCGCATCACGGTGTAGAAGGCGGGCGTGAACAGCAGGCCGAAGCCGGTGACGCCCAGCATGCCGAAGAACACCGCGGTGCCGAGCGACTGCCGCATCTCCGCACCGGCGCCGCTGGCGACGGCGAGCGGCGCCACGCCCAGGATGAAGGCGAACGAGGTCATCAGGATCGGGCGCAGCCGGGTGCGGGCGGCATGCACCGCGGCCTGCGCCGGGCTCATCCCGTCGTCGGTCTCGGCCTGGCGCGCGAACTCGACGATCAGGATGGCGTTCTTCGCCGCCAGCCCGACCAGCACCACGAAGCCGATCTGCGCCAGGATGTCGATCGAGAGCCCGCGTGCGCGCAGCCCGGTGACCGCGGCCAGCAGGCACATCGGCACGATCAGCACCACCGCCAGCGGCAGCTTCCAGCTCTCGTATTGGGCCGCCAGCACCAGGAACACGAACAGCGCCGCGGCGCCGAACACCAGGAGCGTCGGCACCCCGGCCAGGCGCTCCTGGAAGGCGAGCTCGGTCCACTCGTAGCCGAAGCCGTGCGGCAGCGTCGTCTGCGCCAGCCGCTCCATGGTCGCAAGCGCCGTGCCGGTGGCGACGCCGGGGGCGGCGGCGCCCATCACCTCGGCGGCCGGATAGAGGTCGTAGCGCGGTACCCGGTACGGCGCGGTGACGTTGCGGAAGCGGGCGACCGAGCCGATCGGCACCATGTCGCCGGCGGCGTTGCGGGTCTTCAGGCGGGCGATGTCGTCGGTGCTGCGGCGGAACTGGCCGTCGGCCTGCGCCACCACCTCGAAGGTGCGGCCGAGATAATTGAAGTCGTTGATGTAGGCCGAGCCCAGATAGACCTGCAGCGTGTCGAACACCGAGGCCGGGGTGAGCCCGAGCTTCTCCGCCCGCTCGCGGTCGATGTCGGCGAACACCGAGGGCGTGCGCGTGCTGAACAGGGTGAACACGCCGGCGAACTGCGGGCTCTGGTTGGCGGCCGCCACCAGCCTGGCGGCGGCCGCGGCAAGTGCCTCCGATCCCTGCCCGGTGCGGTCCTCGACCATCATCTTGAAGCCGCCGGCGCTGCCGATGCCCTGCACCGGCGGCGGTGCGATGGTGAGCACGAAGGCACCCTGCACGGCGGACAGCCGCTGCCGCAGCTCGCCGATGATGACGTCGCCGCTGAGGCCGCGGGCGACGCGCTGCTCGAACGGGTCGAACTTGGCGAACACGGTCGCCGAATTGGAGGCATCGGTGAAGGTGGTGGCGTCGAGGCCGGTAAACGGCACCGCGTGCGCCACGCCCGGCGTATGCAGCATGATGTCCACCACCTGCCGCAGCACGCGGTCGGAGCGGTCCAGCGAGGCGCCGGGCGGCAGCTGCAGCACGGTGATCGAATAGCCCTGGTCCTGCTCCGGGATGAAGCCGGTGGGCGCGCGCGAGAATTGGAACGCGGCGAGCGCGATCAGCCCGGCATAGACCAGCAGCACCAGCCCAAGCGCCCGCACCAGCCGCGTGGTGAGGCGGCCATAGCCGGACGCCAGCGCCTCGAAGCCGCGGTTGAACCCGCGAAAGAACGCCCGCACGCCGCGCACCGCCAGCGAGGGGCTGGCCGGCATGTGGATGGCGTGCGGCCGGAACAGCAGCGCGCACAGCGCCGGGCTCAGCGTCAGAGACACCACGCAGGAGATCAGCGTCGAGGCGGCGATGGTGACCGCGAACTGGCGGAAGAACTGCCCGGAGATCCCCGAGATGAACGCGGTCGGCACGAACACCGCGCACAGCGTGAGCGCGATCGCGATCAGCGCGCCGCCGACCTCGTCCATGGTGCGGTGCGCGGCCTCGCGCGGACTGAGGCCGGCGGCGATGTTGCGCTCGACGTTCTCGACCACGACGATGGCGTCGTCGACGACGATGCCGACCGCCAGCACCAGCCCGAACAGCGACAGGTTGTTCAGCGAGAAGCCGAACGCCGCGAGGATGATGAAGGCGCCGATCAGCGAGACCGGGATCGCCACTACCGGGATCAGCGAGGCGCGCCAGGTCTGCAGGAACACGATCACCACGGCCACCACCAGCAGGATCGCCACCAGGATGGTGCGGGTCACCTCGTTTACCGACTGCTGGATGAACTCGGTCGGGTCGTAGACGATCTGGTAGCCGATGCCGGGCGGGAAATCCTTCGACAGCGCCTGCATCGTCGCCCGCACGCTGCGCTCGGTGGCCAGCGCGTTCGAGCCGGGCTGCGCGAAGATCAGCAGCGGCAGCGCGTTCAGGTGGTCGAGGTAGCCCATCGAGCCGTAATCCTGGCCGCCGATCTCGATGCGCGCCACGTCGCGCACGCGGGTGACGTGGCCGGCGGCGTCCGACTTCACGATCACGCTCCCGAACTGCTCCGGCGTCTGCAGCCTGCCTTGCGTCTGCACGTTGAGCTGGAACGCCTCATGCGAGGGCAGCGGCGGCTGGTTCAGGATGCCGGCCGAGACCTGCACGTTCTGCGCCCGCAACGCCGCCACCACGTCGTCGCCGGTCATGCCGTAGGCGGCGATCCGGTCGGGGTCCAGCCAGATCCGCATCGCGTAGTCGCGGTCGCCGAACAGCTGCACGTCGCCCACGCCGGGCAGCCGAGACAGCTCGTCCTTGACGTGCAGGGTCGTGTAGTTCGAGACGTAGAGCTGGTCGCGCGAGCCGTCGGGCGAGAGCATGTGCACAGCGAGCAGGATGTTCGGCGTCGCCTTCTTCACCACCACGCCCTGGCGCTGCACGTCCTCGGGCAGCCGCGGCAGCGCCACCTGGACCCGGTTCTGGGTCAGCACCTCGGCGGTGTCGAGGTTGGTTCCGAGCTTGAAGGTGACGGTGATGGTGAGCTTGCCGTCGCCGGTGCCCTGGCTGCTCATGTAGAGCATGTCCTGCACGCCGTTGACCTGCTGCTCGAGCGGCGTCGCCACGGTCTCGGCGACCACGGAAGCCGAGGCGCCGGGATAGGTGGTGGTGATCTGGATCGTCGGCGGCGCGATCTCGGGATACTGCGCCACCGGCAGGACCAGTAGCGCGCCGAGCCCGATCAGCGTGATGAAGGTGCAGAGCACCGTGGCCAGGATCGGCCGGTCGATGAAGGTGTGGGACAGGCGCATCGCGGTCTAGCCCTGGCCGCCGTCAAGGACGGGATGGATGGTGCCGGCCATCGGCGCCACGCGGGTGCCCGGCATCGCCCGCATCAGCCCGTCGATGACGACGCGGTCGGTGGGCAGCAGCCCGCTGCGGACCACGCGCAGCCCGTCCTCCAGCGGTCCGGTCTCTACCGCCTTCGGCACCACCGTATCGTTTGGCGCCACGGTCAGCACCAGCTCCTGCGACTGGTCCAGCATGACAGCGGCGGCCGGAACCAGCATGACGGTCTGGCGCCGGTTCATCGGCAGCCGCAGCCGGGCGAATTCGCCGGGCGCGAGGAACAGGTCCGGGTTGGTGACGGTGGCACGGGCATGGATGGTGCCGCTGGCCCGGTCGACCGCGTTGTCCAGGAAGTCGAGCGTGCCGGTGCGGGCGGAGTGCGTCTCGTCGCCCAGCGTGACGGTGGCGGTGCGGTCGACCGGCTGGCCGCCCGCACCCTGCAGGAACCGCGAGTAGGCTAGATAATCAGATTCGCTCATGTCGAAATCGAGGTGGATCGGGTCGAGCGAGACCAAGGTCGCCAGCAGCGTGCTGGTCCCGGTGCCGCCGCGGCTGCCGCTGACCAGGCTGCCGACGGAGGCCTGATGCGCGCCGATCCGCCCGGTGAACGGGGCGGTGACGCGGCAATATTCGAGATCGAGCTGGGCGTCCTCGATCGCAGCCCGGGCCTGATCCAGCGTCGCCTGGTCGGAGAGCCGGGTGGCGCTGCTGCGGTCCACCTCCTGCGCGGTGCCGAAATCGGTATGCTTCAGCTGCTGCGCGCGCCACAGCTCGCTGTCGGCCAGCGAAAGCTGTGCGGTGGCGGCGCGATACTGCGCCACCGCCTGCTCCAACTTGATCTGGTAGGGGCGGGGATCGATCACGAACAGCACGTCGCCCTTGTGCACGATCTGGCCGTCGGCGAAGCGGATCTCGGTCAGGATGCCGCCGACCTGGGCGCGCAGCTCGACCTGGTCGACCGCCGAGAACTGGCCGAGGAAGGTCGTGGTCGGCACGACGCCGCGGGCCAGCGGCAGGCTCACCGTCACCGTGGGCGGCGGCATGGCGGCGGCAGCGTGGCCGGCTTGGCCTGGCCGGGACGCCAGCAGCCCGACCCCGGCCAGCACAGCGAGGGCGGCGGCACTCGGGACGAGCACGCGGCGCACGATGCGGCCACCGCTCCGGCTGCGTGCGGGCGTCTTCGCCTGGGCTTCGTCCATCGCTTTCGACCCTACTGGTGCTCGCGCGCTGATCCTGCCCGGCATCCGGGCACGCGATCATACCGATAAGTAATATACCGAACGGTAGAGTTGCTGGACGAACGCTGTCAAGCGTCTTATTCATGACTGCCCCGGCCTGCCGCCGGCTGGAGATTCGTCCGCGATGGGCCGTCCGCGCCAGTTCGACGTCGACGACGCCCTGGCCGCCGCTCGCGACCTGTTCTGGCGCAACGGGTTCGAGGGCACCTCGATGTCCGAGCTCACCGAGGCGATGGGTATCACCAAGCCCAGCCTCTACGCCACCTACGGCAACAAGGAGGAACTGTTCCGCAAGGCGCTGGACAGCTACTGGGCGACCTGCATGGCCTTCGTCGAGGAGGCGCTGGCCGAGCCGATCGCACGGCGGGTCGTGGAGCGTCTCCTGTACGGGTCGGCCGACGCGCAGACCGACGGCGCCCGGCCGCCCGGCTGCCTGGTCACCAACGGCGCGCTGGTATGCTCGGAGGCCTCGCAGGCGATCAAGCGGGAGCTGATCGAGTGGCGCGCCGCCCCGGAGACGGCGCTGCGGCGGCGGCTGGAGCGGGCGCTGGCGGCGGGCGACTTGCCGGAGGACGCCGACCCTGCCGGCCTCGCCCGCTACGTGACGACCGTGATCCAGGGCATGGCGGTGCAGGCGGCCTCGGGGGCGGGGCGGGAGACGCTGCATGGCGTGGTGAGGATGGCGCTGCGCGCCTGGCCGGACGGATGCGGCGCGCCATGACGGCCAAGTGCTGGATGCGGACGCTCGCCACGAGCGGCCGCTTTCGGCATCACTGCGGCGTGCGACGATGTGCAGGGAGGTTCGGCCATTGAGATCGGTTCTGGTGGTGGACGGTGCGTATCTGATGAAGGGGTCGCAGGCCCTGGGGCGGTTCGACTACCTCCGGCTGAAGGAGCTGCTGGAGAGCCTGATCGGCGCCGAGTTCATCGAGGCCTACTATCTGAACGCCGCTCCGGACGATCGCAACGATGCGCTCGTCGGATTCCACACCTGGATGAAGTCGGCGCCGCCGCGCGGGCCGAAATTCCGGGTGCAGGTGTATGACCTGAAGAGCGTGTCAGCGATCTGCCAGAACTGCGGCCATGAGGTCGAACGGCCGGTGCAGAAGGGCGTCGATGTCGGCATCGCCACCCTGGCGCTAAAATTGGCCATGCAGGATAAGTACGACCGTTTCGTGCTCGCGGCTGGCGATGGCGATTTTGAGGACGCGATCCGCTACATCGTGGACGAGCAGGGCAAGGAGTTCGTCCTGGTCGGCTTCGGCCCGTCCCTGTCCACCGACCTGCAGAGCTATGCGCGGCGGGTGATCTTCCTGGAGCCGCACTGGGCCTCGATCCAGCGCGGCTAGCCCCATTTCCTATAAATCTGTTTCCAAAGGCAGAGCCTTTGGCGGGTCTGGGCAGAGCCCAGCCCTGCTTCCTCGAGAGCAGTTGTCGTGATCGGCCTGCCGCGCTGGGCTGTAGGCATCCTGCGCTTGGACGGCGATGCGCGCGACCGCCCGCACCTTGATCTCGACGCCGCGACGGGTGGAGACGCCGTCGGACCGCCGCTCGCCCGGACCCTGCGCGAACCGCATCAGCACCGGGTAGCTGCGCGGCTCGGCAAACAGCCCCGGCGCAGCGGTCCTGCCAGGTCCGGCAGCACGGTCGGCACGCCCTTCACCAGGCCTGTGCTCTTCACAGTCGACGCACGCGCCGTGCGTCCGTCGGGTTCGGTCACGGTGCGGCCTGCGTGCGTCGTCGCCGCGATGATGCCGTCGATGATCGCGCCCTCGTCGTCGGCCGCCGTCTCGATCCCGTCGGCGTAGGGCCGGGGACCGCGTGCGGCCATGGTCCGCTCGCAGCCCTCCCCCGTCATGCGTCCGCCCCGCTCGGCTCGTGGATTGGGCACCGGTTGAACCGGACGCGATAGGCCGCCGAGTGCTCGTATGGCTCCCGGCGGGCCCGGTTGATGTTGCCCAGCGGCCGGTGCGCCGCCAGCCCGATCCAGGGCGAGAAGCGCATCTCCTCGTTGACCTTCTGCACCTGCGCCGGATCCCAGCTGTCCTGTCGCCCGGCCCGGATGGTGGCCACGGTCTGGAACGGGCTGTCCGCCTCCGTCCATTCGACGGTCGGATCCTCGATCGGCTGCCGCTCCAGGTCGCGGCACAGCTGCACCCGCAGCTCCCACACGCCATCGAGGACGCGCATCTCGTCCTGCACCGTGTCCCGGATCGCGTCCGGCCCGACGGAGGCGTCGATCTCCCGCTTCGTCCGCGCCGCGAGGTCGGGGGACACCGGCACCACCGCGAATTTGGCCACGTAGTCGCCGTAGCGGAACGGGGTCACGCTGTAATAGGTCTCGCCCAACGGATCGACGTTGGGCGCACCGCCCAGCGACTGGAGCTTCGGGCTCTCGATGCCGACCGTCTTCAGCGCGCCGCTCACCCTACGCAACAGGCTGGACATCACGGTCTTGGTGCCCTCCAGCTTGTCGGTGGTTCCAGCCAGCATCTTGAGGTTGCCGAGGAACTTGTCGCTGGTCTTGGCCTGGAACACCGGGCCATTGACCATGACGAAGTTCTGAGTTCGCCCCTCCGCACCCGGCAGGCGCTCGCCGTCCACGTCCAGCACCTTCAGCGCCAGGCCGCGCGGCAGGCTGATCGCGTCCGGCAGGATGTCGCCGGCGTTGGTCGAGAGCCGCATGAACACCCGGTGTTTCCCGGGCGTGGCGAACATGCCCTGTGCCAGCTCGGGTGGCAGGCGCGACGCGACGGTCAGCGTCCCCTGCAGGATGCCGTGCGCCTTGGCATGCACCGAGCGCACCGCATGGCCGTAATCGGTGGCGGTGGTCTGTAGGATCTTATCAAAGGTCGCGTTCAGCTCGCCGATCGTCTTGTCCTCGTCCTCCTGAATGGTCTCCAGGCTGTCCGAATAGGGGAGGGGCGGTGCGATGGCCATGATCTGCTTCCTCTGTCCGAACGATATCGGTCGTTTCAGCCACGAGTTGCCTGCGTGAGGCCGCAAGCACCGTCGTTTCGGGTCCGCTACGGCCGGGCGGCGAGCCGGAGCGCCAGCCCGGCCAGCTCGGAGTCGCGTCCGCACCCGACCAGCCCGACCAGCACCCCGTCGCGGAACTGGCGGGCGACGAAATCCTGCGCGGCCAGGTCGCCCTCGATGTCGACGCGGTCGAACCCGGACGGATGCCCATGCACCTCGAACCGCTTGCCGTAATGATACGTCCAGAAGAAAGGCGGCTGCTCGAACCGCGCGTCGCCGCCTAGCATGTTGCGCGCGGCCACCCGCGCGTGCTGCTGCGCCACCCGCCAGTGCTCGACCCGGATGCGCCCGATCCCGAACGGGAACCGCGCCGCGTCGCCGGCCACGAACACCCCATCGGTCACCCGCAGGCCGGCATCCGCCTCCAGCCCGCCATCCTCGGCCGGCCCCAGCGTGGCCGCGAAGTCCGTTGCCGGCCGCACGCCGACCCCGGCCAGCACCAGGTCGGCGGCGATGCGTTCGCCGCTCTCCAGCCGGACGTGGCCGTCCTCGACCGCGGCCACGCGCGCACCGCCCTGGAACGCCACCCCGTTCGCCTCGTGCAACGCGCGCAGCATCGCGCCGATCTCGCGGCCGAGCACCGGCTCGAACGGGATCTCCGACGGCGAGATCACCGTGACCGCGAGCCCCCGGTGACGCAGCGCCGAGGCCGCCTCCAGCCCGATGAAGCTGCCGCCGACGATCACCACCCGCTTCTGCCCGGACAGCCCGGCCAGGATCGCGGACGCATCCTCCCGGGTCCGCAGCGGACGCACGATCGGCGCATCGCCGCCCGGCACGTCGAGCGGACGCGGCACGCTGCCCGGCGCCAGCAGCACGGCGTCGTAGGCGAGGCTTCCGCCCGACGCCAGCGACAGCGTCCGTGCGGCCGGATCGATGCCGGTGACGGTGTCATGCAGCCGCTCGATCCGCTGCCGAACGGCGAATCCCTCCGGCCAGAGCGGCGCCGTCTCGTCCGGCGCCTGGCCGCCCTCGAGCACGAACTTGCTGAGGGCGGTGCGGTCGAACGGCTCGCCTGGCTCGTGGCCGACCAGCACGACGCGCCCATCGAAGCCGAACTCGCGCAGCGCCGAAGCCCCGGCCGCGCCTGCGGCGCCGGCGCCGACCACGACCATCGTCCGCGGGTCGCCGTCTGCCGTCCGGGCGGACGATTCGAGAAACGGCGACGCCATCGGCTCGACCGCGACCAGCACGGCGTCGCCCTCGATCCGGACCGGATAGCGCCGCAGCGGCTGCAGTGCCGGTGGCTCCAGCAGCGCGCCGTCGGCCAGGTCGAACACCGCCTTGTGCCACGGGCAGACCAGCCGCCCCTCGCAGACCGCACCCTGGTCGAGCGGCGCGCCGGCATGCGGGCAGACGGCCGAGAACGCGCGGATCCCGTCCTGGTCGCGGAACAGGAGGATCTTGGTCTGGCCGAACTCGACCGTGCGAGGCTTGCCCACCTCAAGGGTTTCGAGCGTCGCGACCTGATGCATGACCGGCTCCTCATCCTCTGCCGACGGGGCAACGCGCGGGCCATCGACGGGATCGTCCCGATCCACACGGGCCGACGCGGTCGCTGCAACCAGGCGCTGCCGGTATTCAGGCCTGAGCGTTCGAGCCACGATACCATGCGGTCCCGACATTGGGTGGCGACCGCCGATCCGGGTCAATGCCGGTCGATCGGGGAGGGACCGTCACCGGGATGTCGCGCATCGGTGAATCCGCCGTCATGCGCGATCCGGCACGAAGTGCGCTTTTTGCACCAGATGCCGATCATGCAACTGATCCGGCCACGCGCCGAAGGCAGAGCGCATGCGCCGAGGTGACAACGAGGCGTGCGTATCGTCCGGCGGTCACCAGGCCCAATGAAGTAAAAAAATCGCGGGAAAGAAATTTCGACGAGTCACTCTAAGAGGACGGGGTCGACCATGGACCTGCAGCGGGCAGGCGCCGCCCGTTCTCCATCTCAGCTCTTTTCCGATCTGCGCTGCCCCGAGCAGCGTTGCTCGAACAGGGCATCGCTCGCCGCCGAATCGTCGGCGTTGTCCTCATGGGCCCTCGCCGGCTTGGCCGCCGTGGCATACGAAGTCTGCGCGTGCCCAGCCGTCGCACAGACCGTCAACGGCACGACCGGGCTCGCATCGGCACAGGTGGCATCGGGGCTTCGGCGGCCCAGTCCCTCCTGGCCCTGCCGGACGCCGGCCCGTCGCAAAACATTTTCGGCGACAATCCAGCCACGCAGCAACTCGCGCAGGCCAATTCCGGGGCCGCGGCGACCCAGCCACTGATCCCAATCACGGCGCTGAATCCGACGACGAACCCCTATGCGGCGGCCGACGACCTCAAGATCAGGGCCTACAACATCCCGTTTCCATTCGCGGTCGACACGCTGGATCAGGGTGGGTTCGGCCTGCGCGACGCCCTCGCCTCCCAGGGCATCGGCTGCACCGTCCTTTCAAGCACGACCTTCAACGACACCGTCAACCGGCACGGCCTGCCGCTGGGCAACCAGTTCTCCAAGCATAGCCGGGACAACCAGGGCTTTGCCGGCCCGCCCCGGCGCCGAGTTCGTGGCGCGGTCCGAGGCAATGGGCGCCAGCGGCCTGCGCATGGTGCACCGCCTCTCGCCGCCGGTGGTGCATCTGCACGAGTCGAAGGCGGTGCTGGAGCTGCCGCTGGCGTCGCGAGACCGGCTGGAAGATCCTGTTCATGAACGCGATCTACGAACGCGGCACGCTGACCCCGACGATTCCCCGCACCACCCTCGACATCGACCGCGCGGCGATCGCCGGGTTCCGGGCGCCCTACCGCTTCGTCGCCTACGACATCAGCCTGGGCGGCCGCACGATGACGTCCGACCTCGACGGCGACGGCCAGCCGGAGCGGGTGGAGGCACTCCATCGAACCGCATTCGACTGGCTCGGCCGCTCGCCGATGTCCTGACCGGCCGCGGCGGGACCACCTTTCAGGGTGTGGCCGGCAGGCGCAGCACCCGCTCGGCGTTCCCGTGCGAGAGCGCGTGCAGGTCCGCGTCGCCCAGCACCGTCGCCGCCTGGTCCAGAAGCGACCGGCCGGCGGTGTTCGGGCTGAAGGGATAGTCGACCGAGAACATCATCCGGTCGATGCCGATGACGTCGATCGCGCAGCGCAGCGGCGGCAGCGTGAAGTAGCCGCTGGTCGTCACGCAGACGTTGGTACGGAAATACTCGGCGACGTTCTGCCGCAGCTTTGCCGGCCCGCTCAGCGCACCGCTCGACCGCGCCAGCGCGTAGGGCAGGCCTTCCCCCATGTGGCCGATGATCACCTGCAGCGCCGGCAGCCGGTCGAACAGCCCGGAGCAGATCAGCCGCAGCGTGTGCAGGCCGGTCTCGGCATGCCAGCCCCAGCCGCCGATCGAGAGCATGGTGCCGACCGCCTCCGGCAGGTCCGAGTAGTAGGCGGCGCGAACTGCCGGTGGCGGCGGCGCCGGATGCAGGTAGATCGGCACGCCCAGCTGCGCGGCCGCCTCGAACACCGGCAGGAACCGCGGCGCGTCCAGGAACGATCCGCCGCTCGTGCCGCTCAGCATGGCGCCCGCGAGCCCGAGCCGGGTGACGCAGCGCTCCAACTCCCGGGCGGCCTGATCGGGTTGCTTCATGCCCAGCAGCGCGAAGCCGCCGAGCCGGTCGGGATGGGCGGCGATGGCGGCGGCCAGCGTGTCGTTGGTGGCCGACGCCAGCGCCGTCGCCTCCGCCGGGTCGAGGCCGTCGAAGCCGATCGGCGCCGCCGACATCACCTGCAGGTCGATACCCGCCTCGTCCAGCGCGGCGATGCGGCCGGCGCCCACGTCCAGCAGCTTCGGCTGCATCCCCGCGATCGGGCCCGGCATGTTCGGGCCATAGGCCCCCGTCGCCCGCAGCAGGTCCGGCGTGGTGAAGTGCTCCTCGAGCGCGATCGTCCGCATCGTCATCGTCGTCTTCCCGGGGCTTGGATCAGCCCTGTTCGAGCCAGGCCGTCTCGGCCGCGCAGCGCATCCACGGTCTCCGGTCGATCGATCCCCGGCAGGTCGTGGCTGGGGTTGCGGCCGAGATATTTGAGCGTCGCGGTGAGGTAGCGGTAGGACGGACGGTAGGTGGCCAGCTCCGCCTTGTCGAGCGTCAGGGTCTGGCCCCGATTGCACGGCTGCAGCATGTCCCGAACGTAGATGCCGCGCAGCCCGGCGATCAGCCAGCGGTGCTCCAACCGCTGCGCCCGCCACAGCAGCCGGAGGAAGCCGGTGCTGGCGACGTCGACGCCGTCGCGGGTGTGGAAACCGTGCAGCGTGCAGGCGGTGTCGGCAAGCGCCCGGTCGCCGCGCAGCGTGACCACGGCGGCACCGACATCGTGGAAGTTGACGTTGCCCGACGACCGCCAATTCTGTTTCGGCAGCCGGACGAATTCCGCTCCGCTGCCCCTGAACCGGGCGACGTCGATCGTCGACTCCGGGTGGTGATGGGACGCCATCTCGTCCCAGCGGGCGGCGCGCTCGCGCTGGATGAGGTCGGCGATCGCCGCGCGGTCCAGGATCTCCCTCATATGGGCCTCGGCACCGCCGACGGATCCATCGCCTGCCATCCTCGCGGCCTCCCCGGTCACGCCCGGACCCTGGCCGCCCCGACCACGCCGGGCGCGGGGAAACGGATGTTCGCGTTGCCGAGCGTCCCGGATAGGACGGCGCTCGTCGCGTAGAGCGAAGCGGTGATCAGCAGCACCAGCCGGTAGTTGGCCGCGAGGTCGTAGAGGTAGCGGGCGCCGAATGGGCCGACGCCGAGCCCGATGATGACCAGACTGTTCATCACCGAGAACAGCAGCCCGTAATGGCGGGCTCCGAAGTAGCGCGGGATCAGGTAGGCCAGCACGCTGATCTCCACGCCGGCCGACAGCCCGACCACGCAGGCGCCGAACAGCCCGGCGCCGGGGCTATGGCTGAGCGGCAGCGCCGGCGCCACCAGCACGCCGCACGCTTCCGTAACGATCGACGGCGATGCCGATAAAGGGTGCCAGCAGGATGCCGGTGACGCCGATCAGGATCGGGCCAGCCGAGATCTGCGCGCGTGACCATCCGGTCGCGGCGTGGATCGCCGGCATCAGCGCGCCGAGCGTGTAGGTGTGCATCACCGAGACGGCGATGCCGAGCATGGCCGGGAGCGGGATGTACCAGCTCCTCGCCCACTCGCCGCGGACGTGCGGGTCCGATGACGGCTGCACTTCCATGGACGGTTCCCCTCAGGCCTGGATGGTGCGGAACTCGTCCGGGCACGGTGGGTGAGGGCATGCCGCCGCGCGCCGCACGTCCCGATCGCCGCCCCGGAGCGGGGTGGGTCCGTCGCACCGAGGGATCCGGCGCCCCTCGCGGGGACCGGTCCTGCGAGCATCGACAACCAGGTCAGGCCTCATGCCCATGTCCCGCTTCGCCTGCGAAAAGGCTGTCTCCCTTCATCGACGTTCCGACCAGGCAAGAGATGCCCGTAGCGCAAGCCGAACCGCGGCACAGGGCGCCCGGCCGAGGCCATCAGCTTGACCCGATCCCGATGGGGTACGCCGTGTCGCCGGCGGTCCGGTTCAGCAGCGTGTCGCTGCCCCGCGCCGTCAGCCGTGCCGGGTCCGGTGGCGGCCTGGCTGGGGAGCCGGAACCCGATGGGCCCCAGGCGCGAACCCTTGCCTCCCCCTGGGCCGGCCTGTATGACGCCTCCCAGCCGGAGTGTAGCTCAGCCTGGTAGAGCACTGTGTTCGGGACGCAGGGGCCGGAGGTTCGAATCCTCTCACTCCGACCAGGCCTTATCGCCAGCCGGCCAGCTCTCGCCGCACCAGCCGTTCCAGCATCGTCACCGCCGCCGGGCTGTCGTTCAGGCACGGGATCGTCGCGAACCGCTCGCCGCCCGCATGAACGAACGCCTCGCGCAGCTCGTTGCCGATCTCGTCCAGCGTCTCGATGCAATCGGCCAGGAACCCCGGCGTCAGCACCGCGATCCGCCGCACCCCGGCTGCCGCCCACTTCTTGATCTTGGGCTCGGTATACGGCGCCAGCCAGCGTGTCGGTCCGAACCGGGACTGGAACGTCACCGGCAGCTCCTGCGGCGTCATGCCCAATGCCTCCCGCAGCGCGTTCATGGTCCGGGCGCATTCGGTGATGTACGGGTCGCCACGCTGCACGTACTCGACCGGCAACCCGTGGAACGAGGCGATCAGCAGCTCCGGCGTCCAGTCCAGAGCCGCCAGGCCGGTGCGCACGCTGTCCGCCAGCGCGTCGATATAGGCCGGATCGTCCGGAAACGACGGCACGGTCCGCAGCGCCGGCTGCCGGCGCAGCCGCATCAGCGCACGGAACGCCTGGTCGTTGGCGGTGGCCGTCGTGGTGGCGGAGTATTGCGGATAGAGCGGCAGCAGCAGGATGCGGTCGCAGCCGCGCTCGATCAGCCGGTCGATGCCGGACGCCGTGGTGGGCGCGCCATAGCGCATCGCCCACTCGACCGGGATGCCGTCCGGCGCCAGCTTTGCCGCGAGCCCGGCGCACTGCCCGCGGGTATAGGTGCGCAGCGGGCTCTCGTCGCGCTCGGTGTTCCAGATCCGCCGGTAGTTGGCCGCACTCTTGCGAGGCCGCAGGGTCAGCACGATCCCCTGCAGGATCGGCTGCCAGACCAGCGGGCTCGCCTCGATCACACGCCGGTCGGACAGGAACTCCGACAGATAGCGCCGCACCGAGCGGGTATCGGTGCCGTCCGGCGTGCCGAGGTTGACCAGCAGCACGCCCGCGGTGCCCGGCCGCACGGTGGCGGCCGCGGTGCCCGGGTTTCCCGTCTTGCGGTCTCTCGCGTCGATGAAGCTCATGCGATCTTATATGGCATGGCCGCGCGGCGGCGCATCGTCCGGCCGAGCCCGAACCCGGAGCCTGCATGGTCCAGCACCTCACCGGCCTGTCGCTGCGCGACCTCGACTACGCGCTGGCGGTGGCCGAGCTCGCCCATTTCGGCCGCGCCGCCGAGCGCTGCGGCGTCAGCCAGCCGGGCCTCAGCGAGCAGATCCGCAAGCTGGAGGCGATCCTGGGGACGCCCCTGTTCGAACGCGGCCGCGGCGGCGTGCACCCCACCCCACGCGGCCAGGTGCTGCTGCGCCAGATCGCCGTCGTCGTGCAGGAGGCGCGCGGCCTGATGCAGATGGCCCGCAGCCAGTCCGGCGCCTTCGACGGCCCGCTCGACCTCGGCGTGATCCCGACGCTCGGGCCATACTACGTGCCGCTGGTGCTGCGCGACCTGCGCCGCGAATTTCCCAGCCTCGTGCTGCGGCTGCAGGAGAGCCAGACCGGCAGCCTGCTGGAGGCCCTGGCGCGCTTCACCCTCGATGCCGCCCTGATCGCGCTGCCGCTGGACGGCGACGGGGTCGCCGCGCAGCCGCTGTTCTTCGAGCCGTTCCGCGTGCTGATGCCGGCCGGCCATGCGCTCGCCGCCCACGCGGCGCTGCGGCTCGCCATGCTGGGCGCCGACGATCTGCTGCTGCTGGAGGACGGCCACTGCCTGCGCGAGCAGACCGTGTCGATGTGCCGCCCGCCCGCTCCGACCGGACGCACGGCGACGCCTTATCGCCACGCCACCAGCCTGGAGATGCTTCGGCACATGGTCGCGGCCGGGGAGGGGTTCTCGCTGATGCCCGCACTGGCGATCCGCGACGATCCGGAACTGAATGGCCTGGTGCAGGCCCGCCCGATCACCGACGCGGAGGCCGGCCGCCTCATCGGTCTGGCTTGGCGCGCCACCGATCCCAGGACGGCGGACTTCGAGCGCTTGGCCGAGATCCTGCGCCGGAATGCGCCGGAGGGGACTCGGAGCGCGGCGTAGGGAAGGCCAGGGGCTTTGCCCCTGGACCCCAGCAAAGGCGGGGCCTTTGCAATCCGCTTGTCAGTCGCCGGTCTTTATACTCTCCGCGTCCAGTTCGCCGATATGGCTCTCGACGATCCGGTGCGTCTCCGCCGCGAACTCGCGCAGCTTTGGGTCGGTCCCGCCCTTGGCCTCCGCCGCGAACGCGGCCCCGTCCTCGGCGTGGATTACCTTCATCGCCCTCAGGTAGGCGCCGTCGAAGGCGGTCCCGGACAGGCCCTTGAGGTTGTCGAGCTGGTGCTGGAACGTCGGGATCAGGTCGGCGGCAATATCGATGTCGGCCGCCGACGCGATCGATTTCAGCTTGGCGTTGACCATCCCGTGGTCGTGCGCCTCGGTCGCGCCCTGGTCCTTGATGTCCTGCGCCTCGCCCTTGTCCTCGGCCAGCTCGCCGAGCTTCACCTCGAACAGTCCGCCCTGGCTGACCGTGCCGACGAACGTCCGGTCCGCGGCGGAGGCCGTATCCGCGGCCCGCGCTGCCGGAACGGCCACACCGGCCAACAGGCCGGACATCATCAGCAGACGGATCTCTCGCACAGGCTCGTCCCCTCGGTTCACGACCGCAACCGCCGGCGACGGCCCCGGTTGCATTATGGAACGATCCCGCCGCCGGACGTTACGAGCCCCCGCCGGCGGCCTCCGGTCGCAGGCTCGGATGGAACAGTACGCCGGACGACGGATGCGGCCCGCACGCCGCCGGCGACCAGTTGGCGATCAGGCCGTCGGTGCGCCTGCGGAGCGCGGTGCGGTCCCGCAGGATCGCCCGCGTCTCCGCCGTGCGGTCCGCCGCCGGCAGGCCCGCCAGCGGGGTTAGCCGCTGTGCCGTCGCGATCGCCGGCACCTCCGACAACGCCACGAAGGTCAGCGGCAGCACCAGCTCCTGGGTCTGCCCGTGCGTCGCCGCCGCATTCAACGACGCGCCCACCACGCTCGATCCGACCGTGAAGCCGCCGCTGGCGGTGAAGCTGCCGGTGAGGTCGACGGTGAGGTCGTGCGCCAGCAAGGGCACTTCCGGATCGGCCTGCATCGCCCCGCACTGCGCCGCCCGCACGGCGGCGGCGAAGCGGGCCGGATCGCTGCCCACGGCACTTACCGCCCCCGCCGCCGCGAGCTCGCGCTGCAGCTCGCCCAGCGCCTGCCCGACCGTGATCGACGCGCTAGCCTGCGCACAGCCCGACAGCGCCAGCGCACCCGCCCAGCCCAGCCGCATCATCCGCGCGGCGTGCGCGCTCAGTTGCCGATCCCGCCGCTTAGCCGACCGGGCGTGGGCGCGCCGATGCTGCCGCCGATGCTGCCGGGCGGCGACGGCGCCAGCGCCGCCGGCCGCTGCCGATCCACGGTGGACGACGGTTGATCGAGGCCGTTCGACAGATCGAAGATGCCGGGCGGCTTCTCCGGCGCCGACGCGCAGGCTGCCAGCCAGACCGGGACCACAAGGACGGCGAGCAGGGACCTACAGGCGGGCATGGGGCGGCTCCGGGGATCGTCGGTCGGGCCCGATCGCCTAGAGGATGATCCAATCGCTTAGGCTCACGGATCATCCTCTAGCTTGTTGTTTTGACGAGCATCTTTA
>CALMVO010000039.1 GCA_937873205.1 uncultured Acetobacteraceae bacterium | reverse complement strand
GTGTAGATCTCGGTGTTGACGCCGCGCCGGCTGCCGTCCGGCAGCGTCTCGATGCCGCGTGGCTCGCCGAAATAGATCCCGCCGACGGTCTCGCGCACGATCATGAGGTCGAGCCCGCGCACGACGTCGGGCTTCAGCGTGCTGGCCTCCACCAGCGGGTCCAGCACCACCGCCGGCCGCAGATTGGCGAACAGTTCGAGCTCCTGGCGCAGCCGCAGGATCGCCGCCTCGGGCCGGAGCTCGAACCCGACATGGTCCCATTTCGGGCCGCCGACGGAGCCGAACAGCACCGCGTCGGCCTCGCGCGCGGCGGCCACGACCTCGTCGCGGATCGGCACGCCGTGCATGTCGAGCGAGGCGCCTCCGACCAGCTCCTCGCTGATGTCGAAACTGATGCCCCGCCGCCGTCCCAGCCACCCGACCACGCGCCCCGCCTCGCGCATCACCTCGGGCCCGATACCGTCGCCCGGCAACACCAGCAGCTTCCTGTTCATGACCCGACCCTTGGATACGGACTTCAAAGGCTGCGCCTCTGATGCGGTCCAGGGGCAGGGCCCCTGGCCTTCTTGAGCTACAGGGTCGTACCCTGCATCCACGCCGGTCGCCCCGCCTCGAACCGGTCGATCGCTTCCGCATGCCGCAGCGTCTGGCCGATATCGTCGAGGCCCTCGAGCAGCAGCCGACGGCGCAGCGCGTCCACCTCGAAGGCGATCTCCTCACCGTCGGGCCGCACGACGATCTGGCGCTCCAGATCGACCACCAGACGGCTGTTGGCGCCGGCCGATGCGTCCTGCATCAGCCGGTCGCAGATCTCGCGCGGCAGACGGATCGGCAGGATGCCGTTCTTGAAGCAGTTGTTGTGGAAGATGTCGGCGAATGAGGGCGCGATCACGCAGCGTATGCCGAAATCCAGCAGCGCCCATGGCGCGTGCTCGCGCGACGAGCCGCAGCCGAAGTTCTCGTGCGCGATCAGGATCTCGGCCGCGCGATACGGCGCGCGGTTCAGCACGAAGTCCGGACGCTCGGAACCGTCCGGGTGGTAGCGCATCGCGTCGAAGGCGTAGCGGCCCAGGCCCGAGCGCTGCGTGGTCTTCAGGAACCGCGACGGGATGATCTTGTCGGTATCGACGTTTGCCTCCGGCAGCGGCGCCGCGATCGCGGTGAGGGTGGTGAAGGGCGTCATCGGATCAGCTCCCGCACGTCGGTGAGCCGTCCGGTGACCGCGGCGGCCGCCGCCATGGCCGGCGACAGCAGGTGGGTGCGGCCGCCCGGCCCCTGCCGCCCCTCGAAGTTGCGGTTCGAGGTCGACGCGCAGCGCTGGCCCGGCGACAATTTGTCCGGGTTCATGCCGAGGCACATCGAGCAACCGGCCTCGCGCCACTCGAAGCCGGCGTCGAGGAAGATCCGGTCCAGCCCTTCCTGCTCCGCCTGGGCCTTCACCAGCCCGGAGCCGGGGACCACCATCGCCCGCACGCCGGCGGCCACGCGCCGCCCCTTCAGCACGGACGCGGCCGCGCGCATGTCCTCGATGCGCCCGTTGGTGCAGGAGCCGATGAACACCGCATCGACCGGCACCTGGGACAGTCTCTGTCCGGGGACGAGGCCCATGTAGTCGAGCATCCGCTGCATCTGCACGCGCTTGGCCTCGTCCGCCGCCTCCGCCGGGTCCGGCACCCGGGCCGTGATGGCGACCACGTCCTCCGGGCTGGTGCCCCAGGTGACCAGCGGTGCGATGTCCGCGGCATCGAGCTCGACCACCCGATCGAATCGCGCGTCCGCGTCGGAGACCAGCGTGCGCCAATACGCCACCGCCTGGTCGAATGCCTCGCCCTTCGGCGCGAACGGCCGCCCCCGCACGTAGTCGAACGTGATGTCGTCCGGCGCCACCAGCCCGGCGCGGGCGCCAGCCTCGATCGACATGTTGCAGATCGTCATGCGTCCGGCCATGTCGAGGCCGCGGATCGCCGAGCCCGCGAACTCGATCACGTGGCCGGTGCCGCCGGCGGTGCCGATCCGGCCGATGATCGCCAGCATCACGTCCTTGGCGGCGACGCCCGGCGCCACCACGCCCTCCACCGACACCCGCATGTTCAGCGCCGGCTTCTGCAGCAGCGTCTGCGTCGCCATCACGTGCTCGACCTCGGACGTGCCGATGCCGAACGCCAACGCGCCGAGCGCCCCGTGCGTCGAGGTGTGGCTGTCGCCGCAGACGATCGTCATGCCGGGCAGCGACAGCCCCTGCTCCGGTCCGACGATGTGCACGATGCCCTGCTCGGGCGAGCGCAGCGGGAAGTAGGGCACGCCGAACTCGGCGACGTTGCGCTCCAGCGTCTCGATCTGGTGCCGGCTCTCCGGCTCCTCGATCGGCACGGCACGGTCCGTCGTCGGCACGTTGTGATCGACCACGGCGAACGTGGCCTGCGGCCGACGGAGCCGGCGGCCGGCGACGCGGAGCCCCTCGAACGCCTGCGGGCTCGTCACCTCGTGAATGAGATGGCGGTCGATGTAGAGGATCGCGGTGCCGTCCTCGAGACGATCGACGACGTGGGCGTCCCAGATCTTGTCGAACAACGTCGGCATCGAAGACCCCCTAACTCAAGGCCAGGGGCGTCGCGCGAAGCACGCTGGCGCGTGACGCCCCTGGACCCCACCAAAGGCGGAGCCTCTGGAAACCGTTTCTTCAGGCGGCGGTGGGGAGCTCGCGGGCCTTTTCGGCAATGCGGGCGGACTTGCCGCGGCGGCCGCGGAGGTAATAGAGCTTGGCGCGGCGCACGTCGCCGCGGCGCACCACGAAGATCTCGGCGATCGTCGGCCCGTACAGCGGGAACACGCGCTCGACACCCTCGCCGTTCGAGATCTTGCGCACGGTGAAGTTGCTGCCCAGGCCCTTGTTGGAGCGCGCGATGCACACGCCCTCGTAGGCCTGCACGCGCGACCGTTCGCCCTCGACCACCTTGACCGACACCCGCACCGTGTCGCCCGGCGCGAATTTTGGCACCGGACGGGCCGCGGTGAGGCGGGCGATCTGTTCGGCCTCGTATTGCTGGATGATGTTCATGGCAGGGTCCTTCTGGTCTGGATCAATTACGGCCGCCCGGCATGGCGGGCAAGCAGGATCGGGAGAGATGCGCCGCCCACAGGTCGGGACGCCGCGTACGCGTCGCGTCCTCCGACTGCGTGCGGCGCCAGGCGGCGATGGCGGCGTGATGGCCGGACAGCAGCACCGGCGGCACCGCCCGCCCCTGCCACTCCGCCGGCCTGGTGTAGTGCGGGTATTCGAGCAGCCCGTCCGAGTGGCTCTCCTCGACGGCGCTCTCGTCCGAGCCCATGACGCCCGGCAGCAGCCGAACGCAGGCGTCGAGCAGCACCAGCGCTGCGGTTTCCCCGCCGGACAGCACGTAGTCGCCGACGCTGACCTGCTCGATGCCGCGCGCCTCCAGAACCCGCTCGTCGATCCCCTCGTAGCGGCCGCAGAGCAGCACGATCCCGGGGCCGGCGGCCAAGCGCCGCACGTCCGCCTGCTGCAGCCGCCGGCCGCGCGGCGTCGGATACACCACGGGCAGGCCGGGCGCGTCCGTGGTCGCCGCCTCCAGCGCGGCATCGACGACGTCCGGCCGCATCACCATGCCCGCACCACCGCCGAACGGCGTGTCGTCGACGCTGCGATGCCGCCCCTGCCCGTGCGCACGCAGATCGTGCGTGCGCAGCGACCAGATCCCCCCGGCCAGCGCCCGGCCGCCCAGCGACTGCCCAAGCGGCCCCGGGAACATCTCCGGGAACAGGGTCAGCACCACCGCCTGCCAGCTCATGCCGACACCGTACGTCCTTCGGGCTCCAGCGAGGCGCCGTCCGGCACCTCGACCTCGTCCGGCATCACGACGACGATACGCCCGGCCGCGATCGCGACGTCCGGCACGCAGGCGCGCGTGAACGGCAGCAGGACGCTGCCGGCGGCGTCGCCGATCTCGAGGCTGGTTCCGGCGCCGTAATCGTGCACCGCCAGCACGCGGCCGATCGCCCGCTCGCCCTCGCCGCTCCGCTCCACCGCATCGAGCCCGACCAGGTCGGCGTGGTAGAACTCTTCCGTCTCCGGCCGCGGCAGCCGCTCGCGATCGACATACAGCTTGCGGTTGACCAGCGACGCCGCCCGCTCCCGATCCGCCACGGCGACGCCGGCAGCGTCCACGAGCTCGGCGACGCCCTCGCCCCGCCAGCGCAGTGTCCAGGAGCCGCCGCGATCGTCCGACAGCACGCCATAGGTGGCGAGGTCGGCCGGCACGGTGGCGTAGCTGTGCAGATGCACCAGCCCGCGCACGCCGTGCGGCCGCCCGATCACCCCCATCAGGATGCGCGCCTCGCCCATCGCCTGTGTCTGAAATCGCTGCTCAGGCGGCTGCGCTGGCCGCGTTCGCCGCCGCCCGCTCCTGCGCCTTCTTCTTCGGCGCCGACTGCTGCGGCTGCTCGCGATAGGCCGGCATCGGCGTCAGCCCGGCATGGCCGAGGAAGCGCGCGACGCGGTCGGTCGGCAGCGCGCCCTGGCTCATCCAGTGCAGGATGCGCTGGCCCTCCAGCCGCACGCGGTCGTCGTGCTCGGCCGGCAGCATCGGATTGTAGCTGCCCACCTTCTCGATGAAGCGGCCATCGCGCGGGCTGCGGCTGTCGGCCACCACGATGTGGTAGTACGGGCGCTTCTTCGCGCCGGCGCGGGCGAGGCGGATCTTGAGGCTCATGGTGGTTCTCCAAACGATTCGATAGGTTTCGCGACGCGGCCGGACCTAGAGGATGATCCGATCGCTTAGGCTCACGGATCATCCTCTAGCTTGTTGTTCTGACGAGCATCTTTATCCGATCGAACGAGTCTGTTCGATCGGATGATGCTCTAGTGCGGTCGTTGCGGCGGCATCATTCCCTTGGGCATGAGGGCGGACATGCCGTGGCGCATCAGGCCCTTGGCGCCCAGCTTGTTGATTCGCTTCATCATCGTCGACATGTCGTCGAACTGCTTCAGTAGCCGGTTGACCTCCTGCACGCTGGAGCCGGCCCCGGCGGCGATTCGCTTCTTGCGCGACGCCTTGATGATCTCGGGCATGCGCCGCTCGGCCTTGGTCATCGACGAGATGATCGCGCCGTGCCGCTTCAGGATCGACGTGTCCAGGCCCTTGTCGCCGATCTGGTCCTTCAGCTTGCCCATGCCGGGCAGCATGTCGAGGATGCCGCCGATCGAGCCCATCTTGTCGATCTGGCGGATCTGCGCGGCGTAGTCGTCGAGGTCGAACTTGCCGCGCATCATCTTGCGCGCAAGCTTCTCGGTCTCCTCCTGGTCCAGCGTCTCCGACGCCCGCTCCACCAGCCCGGCCAGGTCGCCCAGCCCCAGGATGCGGCCGGCCACGCGCTCGGGATGGAACTCCTCCAGCGCCTCCAGCTGCTCGCCCGACCCGGTCAGCTTGATCGGCGCCCCGGTGATGTGGCGCATCGACAGCGCCGCGCCGCCGCGGGCGTCGCCGTCCATCCGCGTCATGACGATGCCGGTCACGCCCAGCGCCTCGTTGAACGCCTTGGCGGTGTTGACCGCGTCCTGGCCGGTCATGGCGTCGACCACCAGCAGCGTCTCCGCCGGGCTGGTGGCGGCGCGGACCTGCCGCACCTCCTCCATCAGCGCCTCGTCGATCGAGAGCCGCCCGGCGGTGTCCAGGATGACGACGTCGTAGCCTTCCCGACGCCCGGTCTCCATCGCCCGCCGCGCGATCGCGACCGGGCCCTCGCCGGCGACGATCGGCAGCGACCCCACCCGCGCGCGCTCGGCCAACACCTGCAGCTGCAGCTGCGCCGCCGGACGCTGCGTGTCGAGGCTGGCCAGCAGCACGCGCCGGCGCTCGCGCGTCTGCAGCCTGAGCGCGATCTTGCCCGAGGTCGTGGTCTTGCCCGATCCCTGCAGCCCGACCATCAGGATCGGGATGGGCGCGGCGGCGTTCAGGTTGAGCGGCACCGCGCCGGCGCCGCCGAGGGACTCGATCAGGCAGTCGTTGACGATCTTGGCCACCGCCTGGCCGGGCGAGATGCTATCCAGCACCTCCTGGCCGACGGCGCGCTCGCGCACCCGGGCGGTGAAGTCGCGCACCACCGGCAGCGCCACGTCGGCGTCCAGCATCGCCAGCCGGACCTCGCGCATCGCCTCCAGCACGTCGCCTTCCGACAGCGCCCCGCGGGTACGCAGGCGGTCGAACACCCCGGACAGCCGGCCTGACAGCGCCTCGAACACGATGAGATGGCCCCCAACGAAGCAGGCGCCGCTGCGCGAGCCTTCGCGGAGCGACGTGTCTGATCGAGCGCTGTCTAGACATTGGGTACGGCCCTGTCAACGACATCCCGGCAGCGGCAGGCAAAGCGGCGGCTGTCGACTATAAGGGACTGCGGCTCCGTCACGCGGGGCCGCCATCCCGCGTCAGACAGGACCAGCATGCAGCAGCCCGCCCGACCACCGCTCCCGCTCTCGATGCTGGGGGCACTCGGCATCGTCTATGGCGACCTCGGCACCAGCCCGCTCTACACCATGCAGACGATCCTGCAGACCACCGGCGGCACCCTGTCCACCGAGGCGATACAGGGCGTGCTGTCGCTGATCTTCTGGGCGCTGATCGTGGTGGTGGCGATCAAGTACTGCCTGCTGGTGATGCGCGCCGACAATGCCGGAGAGGGCGGTATCCTGGCGCTCACCGCCCTGGTCACCGGCAGCAGACCCGAGCAGGATCAGCCGGACGGCCAGCCTGCGCAGACGCCCGGCCGCCGCCACAAGGCGATGCTGGTGACGATCGGCCTGCTCGGCGGCGCCATGCTCTACGGCGACGGCATCCTCACCCCGTCGATCTCGGTGCTAAGCGCCGTCGAGGGCATCAAGGTGGCCGCTCCGCATTTCGGCCACTGGGTGCTGCCGCTGGCGCTCGCCATCCTGGTCGGGCTGTTCGTGCTGCAGTCGGTCGGCACCGAGAGCATCGGCCGGCTGTTCG
Source organism: uncultured Acetobacteraceae bacterium (assembly GCA_937873205.1). Lineage (GTDB taxonomy): Bacteria > Pseudomonadota > Alphaproteobacteria > Acetobacterales > Acetobacteraceae > Lichenicola. The sequence goes on along the minus strand of CALMVO010000039.1, from coordinate 8,595 downwards.
GGCCGATCATGCTGCTCTGGTTCGCCACCATCGCCGTCCTGGGCGCGGTGGCGCTGGCCCGGCATCCCGAGGTGCTGTGGGCGGTCGATCCGCGCCACGGCATCCGTTACCTGGCCGGCCACCACTGGGGCAGCCTGGCGGTGCTGGGCGGCGTGTTCCTGGCGCTGACCGGCTCAGAGGCGCTGTACGCCGACATGGGCCATATCGGCCGGCTGCCGATCCGGCTGTCCTGGTTCGGCATCGCGCTGCCGGCGCTGCTGCTCTGCTACGCCGGCCAGTCCGCCAGCCTGATCGGCCTCGCCAAGCTGCCGGACAACCCGTTCTACGGCATCATCCCGCCCGGGATTTTCCACGTCGCGATCTGGCCGCTGGTGATCCTGGCGACGCTGGCGACCATCATCGCCAGCCAGGCGATCATCACCGGCGTGTTCTCGATCACCCGCCAGGCGATCCAGCTCGGCTGGTTTCCCGGCCTCAACATCCGCCAGACCTCGGACCGCGAGTACGGCCAGATCTACGTGCCGGTGATGAACTGGGCGATGATGGCGGCCACGCTGGCGCTGACCTGCGGCTTCGGCAGCTCGGCCAGCCTCGCCGGAGCCTACGGCATGGCGGTCTCCACCACCATGCTGCTGACCACGATGCTGCTGTACTCCTATCTCCACCATGTCGCCCGCTGGAACGCGGCGGCGGCGATGGCGGTGGTGGGCGGCCTGTTCCTAGTCGATTTCAGCTTCTTCTCCGCCAACCTGCTCAAGGTGGCGCAGGGCGGCTACGTGCCGCTGCTCGTGGGCGGGCTCGTCTTCGCCGTCATGATCAGCTGGCGCAGCGGCATCGAGGCCCTGCGCACGGTCGCGGCGTCCGAAGTGATGACGCCCGACCGCTTCCTGCGGCAGGTGGTGGCTGACGGGGTGCCGCGGGTGCCGGGCACGGCGGTGTTCCTCAGCCGGCTGCGCGAGCCGATCCCGCCGGTGCTGCTGTCCCATGTCGAGCAGTTCGGCGCGCTTCAGCAGCACGTCGTCACCCTCACCGTCGAGTTCGCCGAGGAGCCGCGGGTCGATGCGGACAAGCGGATCAGCGTACATCGCCATGACGGCGACGTCTGGCACGTGATCGCTCGCTACGGCTTCGTCGAGATCCCGTCGCTGCCGGCCGCCCTGGAAGCGGCGCGTGTGGAGGGCTGCCCGGTGGTGCCGCAGGAGGCTGTCTTCATCGGTGCCCGCGATGAGGTGGTGGGGCGTCACAGCCGCCCCCAGGGCCGCCAAGGCGGGCGGAAGCCGGCGCCGGCGGCCCAGCTTCCGGGCTGGCGCCGCCGCCTGTTCGGCGTCATGTATCGTAACGCGGTCCATCTCGTGGACCGCTTCGACCTGCCGCCCGAGCGCTTCGTGCAGATCGGTCGGCAGATCGCGCTCTGAGAGCCCCGCGACCGGGCCGAGCCGAGAAGGGAAGACCATGGCCTACAAGGTGAACTACAATTTCCAGAAGGCCGAACGCGACCGCGCCAAGGCAGCCAAGAAGGAAGCCAAGCTGCGCGAGAAGCAGGCCGGGCGTGGGAGCGAGTCGGCTGACTCGATGGAGCCGGCCGGTGACGATGCTGCCCCGTCCGCGCAGGACGCCTCACCGGAGTGAGACCGGTCCGGAGGGGACGCACGTCCCCTCCACCCCGCTGGTTGTTTTGAGGAGCGTCTTTCTCCAATCGGACAAGTCTGTTCGATCGGACGAGGCTCTAGCCCTTGTCGGCGTAAGGGTTCTTGGTCCCGCGCAGCTGCAGCCGGATCGGTGTGCCGGGCAGCCCGAAGGTCTCCCGCAGCCCGTTCACCAGGTAGCGCTGGTAGTCCTCCGGCAGCAGCTCGGCTCGGGTCCCGAAGATCACGAAGGTTGGCGGCCGCGCTTTCACCTGGGTCATGTAGCGCAGCTTGAGACGGCGCCCCTCCACCAGTGGCGGCGTATGCCGCTCCAGCGCTCCCTCGAACCAGCGGTTGAGCGCCCCCGTCGGCACCCGCTTGTTCCAGACCTCGTGCGCCGCCCGCACCGTCGGCAGCAGACGCTGGATGCCGGCCCCGGTCAGCGCCGAGAACGACACCACCGGGATGCCGCGCATCTGCGACAGCGAGAACTCGATCCGATCCGAAATCGCCTTGCGGACCACGATCCGCTCCTCGACGGCATCCCACTTGTTCAGCGCCAGCACGCAGCCGCGCCCTTCGCGCTCGATCAGGCGCGCAATCTGAAGGTCCTGGTCGTGCACGCCGAGCGTGGCATCGATCGTCAGCACCACGATCTCGGCCATCTTCAGCGCGTCCAGCGACGCCGACACCGACATCCGCTCCAGCTCCGCCTCGATCCGCGCCTTGCGACGGAGGCCCGCGGTGTCGACCAGCTCGATCGGCCCCTGCGCGTCCGCCAGCAGCACCGAGACCGCGTCGCGGGTCAGCCCGGGCTCCGGCCCGGTGATCATCCGTTCCTCGCCCAGCAGCCGGTTCAGCAGGGTCGACTTGCCGGCGTTCGGCCGGCCGATGATCGCCAGCCGCAGCGGACCGGGCGGCCGCGGCGGCAACGCCACCTCCTCACCCTCGGCCAACTCGGGCGCCGGCTCGTCGTCCCCGTCCCCGGGGACCGCATCGGCCAGGGCCACCGCCGGCAACCGCTCGGCGATCTCCCCCATCAGGTCGGCCAGCCCCTCGCCGTGCTCGGCCGAGACCGCGATCGGGCTGCCGAGCCCCAGGCTGTACGCCTCCATCGCGGCCGCGGCGCCGGCCCTGCCCTCCGCCTTGTTGGCGACCAGCATGACCTTGCGGCCCTGGCGCCGCAGCCAGGCGGCGAAGTGCGCGTCGGCCGGCGTGATGCCGCTGCGCGCGTCGATGCAGAACAGCACCAGGTCGGCCTGCGCCACCGCATGCTCGGACGAGGCGCGCATGCGGCCATACAGGCTGTCCGGCGCCGACTCTTCGAGGCCGGCGGTGTCGATCAGCCGCACCCGGCGGCCGCGCAGCAGCGCCTCCGCGTCCTTGGCGTCGCGCGTGACCCCCGGCGTGTCGGCCACGATCGCCCGCCGGCCGCCGGCCAGCCGGTTGAACAGCGTCGACTTGCCGACGTTGGGCCGGCCCGCGATCACCACCACCGGCAACTCGCCGAACGGCGTGGTATCGCGCTCGGGCGGCGCCGACCGGCTGCCGCGCCTCACCTCCGGCGATCCGTCGGGCTAGCCATAGGCGGTCAGGCGGCCGTCCTCGCCGACCAGCAGCATGCGGCCGCCGGCGGCGATCGGCGTCATCGCGCCGGCACTCTTCAGCTTCGTGATCCGGCCGATCTTGCCGGTCAGCGCATCGACCTGGATCAGGCCCTGCTTGGGGAAGTCGCTGACGCAGACGAGCTCGCCGTTCATCAGCAGCGGCCCGGTCCAGCCGATCGAGTCCTTCTGCGGCTTGGGCCGTTGGAACCGCGGCAGCACCGTCACCCAGCGCACGTGGCCGCTGTCCTTGTCCAGGCAGGCCAGCTGCTGGTCGAGGCTGAGCAGGAACAGCCACTGGCCCACCACGACCAGCCCGTCCTTGCCGGCGACCGTCCGCTCCCAGAGCCGGCGTCCGGAGCGCAGGTCGACCGCCGTCAGCACCTGGCCGACGCTGATCACGTAGGCGGTGCCCTCCGAGATCACCGGCAGACCGTGCACGGAGGAGAAGTCCAGGATCGAGTTGCGGCCGCCGGTCGAGCCCAGCGTGTCGCTCCACAGCACCTCGCCGCTGTCGGTGCGCATCGCCACCACGTCGCCGGAGCCGAAGCCGGCCAGCACCGTGCCGCCGACCACCGCCGGCGCCGGCTGGCCGAACACGATCGTCTCCGACGCGCTGGCCTGGTAGGTCCAGAGCTGGCGTCCGGTGCCGACCTCGAGCGCGAACAGCCGCTCGTCGATGGTGCCGAAGAACATCCGGCCATCCACCACGGTGGGCGCCGACCGCCCCGGCGTCCCGACATCCACGCGCCACTTCACCGCCCCGCTGGCGGCGTCGAGCGCCAGCGACTCGGCGACCCCGTCCACCGCGAACACCATGCCGTCGGCATAGGTGAGCCCGCCGCCGACGTTGGACGAACGGCTCTTCTTCGGCTTGGTGTCGGTGCGCCAGATCCGCGCACCGGTCGAGGCGTCCAGCGCGGTCACCACGCCATGGCTGTCCATGGCGAAGACGTGCCCGCCCGCCACCACCGGCTCGGCACTCAGCACGTCCCGGGTGCCGACGCCGCTGCCGATGCTCTCGCTCCAGAGCGGGCTCATGCCGGTGACCCGGGCGTTGATCGCCTCGTGGCTCGGTACCCGGCCCGGCTGCGGCCAGTCACGCTCGATCATTGGCGGCGGCAGCGTGATCGGCGTGCTGTCGCTCTCGTCCACCACCAGCCCGGCGCCGACGCTCAGCACGTCCTCGCGGCGTCCGACCAGCACCGGCTTCGGGTCGTCGTCGAAGATGTCGCAGCCGGCCGCCGGCAGGGTGAGTGCGCCCAGCCCCGCCAGCAGCACCGCCCGCCGCCCGAGTCCGCGCCGCCCGGGTCCACGCACCTCCACGTCGTCGGAGGCCTGGAGGGGATCGTCCTGCTGCTGCATCATCCGCCGGTCTTTGAAGAGTCGAGTGTCGCGAGGAGCCCGCCGGCCTGGGTGCGCTCGCTCTCGGACGTTGATCCGTCCTGGCTCAGGGCGAGGAGCTTGCGCCGCGCGTCGGCGACGTGGTTGGCGTGCAGGTCGATCAGCGCGTCGGTCTCCTGCGCCAGCGCCCGCCATGGGCTGCCTGGCACGAGGATGTCGCGCAGCCTGGTCTTCAGGATCGCCGGATCGGCGCTGTCGGTCTGGTGCTGCACCCAGAGTAGGTCGGCCAGGCCGCGGAAATCGGTGTCCGCCGCCCGGTCATGCGCCACCCGGTCCCACAGGCCGAGTGCTCGGGCCTGGTCGTGGTCCTCCCAGACCAGCTCGGCCAGGCGCAAACGGGCCAGCGTGGCGAAGCCGATCGGCGCCCGGTCGGCGACCTGGGCAAATTCGGCAATGGCCCGGTGCTGCTCCGGCGTCAGCGACGCATCCGGTCCGGCCGCGGCCAGCGGCGCGATGTCGGCGTCCTTCTGCGCGGCGAAGTAGAGCGGCGCCACCGCGTAGGCCCGCGCATGCTGACGATAGAGGAGATACTGCCAGCCGCCGACGACGATCGCCGCCGCGGCCAGAACGGCCAGCCCGCCCGCCGCCAGGCGGCGGGCACGCCCCCGGGACTGCTCGGCCCGCAGGTCGGCGTCGACTTCATGGAAGATATCGTCGACCACGCGAACCTCGAGCTCCGGCCTGCCAGCGCCTTCCGGCCCCATGCCGGCGGCGGCGGACCATAGCGGCGGCGCCGCGCAGCCGCAAACCCGTTCGCGATTAGGGTTTCGTTCATCGGGCCGCGTCAGACTGGCCGCCATGACGCGCCCATCGGCCCCGCTTCCGCTGTTGCCGATCTGGGCGATCTGCCTGCCCTGGCTGGCCGGCTGCGTGCCGTCCACCGTCTTCCCGCTGGCGGCTGGGGCCGGCGCCGAGGTGGCGGTGTTCCACCGGACCTTGCCGGATCTGGTCTACTCCGCCATCAGCGGCCGCAACTGCTCGCTGGTCCGGCTCGACGAGGGCAAGACCTACTGCAAGCCGGTCGATCCGCCGGTGCCGCCGATCCCCTACTGCACGCGCACCCTCGCCCGCGTCGAATGCTGGGCGCATCCCGAGCAGATGCCCGGCATTCCGGCTGAGGTCGCGCAGGGTCCGCGGGCGCTGACCCCGGAGCAGAACGAGGCCAGGTTGGCGCGGTGGCCGGAGTGAGGAAGGCCAGGGCTCTGCCCTATACCCGCCAAGGGCCGCGGCCCTTGGAACCCGATTCTTGAGAAATGGTGTCCAGGGGCAAAACCCCTGGCCTTCTACCGCCCCTTCGGCGGCCTGCTCCGCAGCGCCGCACCAAGTGCTGTGAAGTTTCCGGCGATCCGCTGCTGCAGGCCGAGGCTGACCGCCTGGATCGCGTCCATCCGCCGCCGCGCCTCGTCGCTGATCGCGGCCTCCGCGGCGCTTGCCGCCTTGGCAACGCAGGCATCGTAGGCCCGTGCCTGCCGCCCGTAGAGCGTCACCCGGTCGACGCTGGCGTTGTAGCGCTCGACCGTGCTCTCATCGACCTGCGGCGGCGCCGGCTCGCGGCCGCACTGCGTCGGCGGCCACGCCGGCGCGGCGTGGGCGTCGAGCCCGCACAGGATCGCGGGCAGCACCAGCAACGCCTTGTTCATGATCGATCCCCGTAGTCCGACGTGCGGGTATCCGCCGCTCCGGGCACTCGTCAAGTCCGGGCACTCGTCAAGCCGGACGGGCGCGCGAAGGAGGAGGCCGTGATATCCGACCCGAAGGTCTGCCTCGGCAGCCTGACCAGCGCCGAGGCCGCCGCACGCCTAAGCCAGGCCACCGTGCTGCTGCCGCTGGGCAGCCTGGAGGATCAGGGCCCGCACGCGCCGATGGGCGACTACCTCTGCGCCGAGCGACTGGCCGAGCTCGTCGCCCGCGCCGCGCTTGCCGCCGGGCATGACACGCTGGTCGCCCCGGTGCTGCCGTTCGGCGGCCGCGACGTGTTCGGCAGCCGTCCCGGCGGCATCGCGCTGCGCCAGACCACGCTGCGGCTGGTGCTGCGGGACATGCTGGACGGCCTGCTGCGCCACGGCGTCGCTCGCCTCGTCGTCGTGAACGGCCACGGCGGTAACGCGCAGGCGATCCACGACGTCACCCAGGACATCCTGCTCGAACGCGGCGTGCTGGTCCCCTGCTTCCAGCCCTGGAAGATCGCCGCCGCCCTGCTGCCGGTGCTGGTAGGGCCGGACCACGCGATGCGCTCCACCGGCCACGGCGCCGACCCGCTGGCCAGCATCGCCATGCACCTCTTCCCCAAGCTGATGCGCCTCGACCTGCTGCCGCGGGACGCCCCCGCGCGGCGCCTGGTGGCCGGGCTGGAGGTCACCGGCCACGGCACCGCCTGGTACGGGGAGGCGGAGATCGGCCTGCCGATCGAGATCGCCGCGGACGGTCCCGACCGGGCCGTCACCGCCGATGCCGGGCTCTGCTCGGCCGCGACCGGCGCCCGCCTCACCGCCCGGCTGGTCGAACTCGGCGCCGGCCTGATCGCCCATCTGGCCACGGCCGCGCGCGATCCCGGCTGACGCCGCCGCGCGCGGTCGCGGCCGGGGTTGGCCGTCCCCCTGTCGCAGTGCACAACGAGGTCTTGGCAAACGGGGTCCGCGAGATGTCCGACACGGCCGACCAGGCGACCGACTCGCTCTCCGTCCGCGTCCCGTTGCCGGCACCCCATGGGGCCGGCTGGGCGATGCTGGCGCTCGCGGTCGGCGGCTTCGCGATCGGCACCGGCGAGTTCTCGATGATGGGGCTGCTGCCCGCGGTCGCCGGCGACCTGCATGTCGGCATCCCGCACGCCGGCTGGCTGATCAGCCTGTATGCGTTGGGCGTGGTGATCGGCGCCCCGGTCATCACCGTCGCCTGCGCCCGGATGGAGCGGCGCCGGCTGCTGATGGCCATGATGGTCCTCTACGCGCTCGGCAACCTCATGATCGCGCTATCCCGGCAGTACGCGACGATCGGCGCGTTCCGGTTCCTGAGCGGCCTGCCGCACGGCGCCTATTTCGGCGTCGCCGCGCTGACCGCCGCCTCCATGGTCGAGCTGCACGAGCGCGCCCGCGCCGTCGGCCGCGTCATGCTGGGCCTCACCATCGCCACCATCGTCGGCGCGCCGCTGGCCGCCTGGTGCGGGCAGCGGATCGACTGGCACCTGGCCTATGGCGCCGTGGCACTGATCGCGGCGCTCACCGCGCTGCTGGTGGCGATCTTCATCCCGCGCATCCCGGCCCCCGCCGGGGCGTCGCCGCTGGCCGAGCTGGCCGCACTCGCGAACCTGCAGGTCTGGCTGTCGCTGGCCACCGGCGCGATCGGCTTCGGCGGCCTGTTCGCGGTCTACAGCTACCTGAGCCCGGCGCTGATCGCGCGCACCCACATGGCGCCGGTGCTGGTGCCGCTGGTGCTGGCGCTGCTCGGTCTCGGCATGGCGGCCGGCAACACCGTCGGCGCCCGCTTCGCCGACCACAACCTCAACCGCGCGATCATCGGCTTCCTGCTCTGGGACGCGCTGGCCTGCCTGCTGTTCGTGCCGGCGCTGCCGAACCCCTGGGCGGTGAGCGCCGACGCCTTCCTGGTTGGCATCGGCGTGGCGCTGGCCCCGGCGCTGCAGATCCGGCTGATGGACGTCGCCCGCGGCGCACAGTCGCTGGCGGCGGCCTTGAACCACTCCGCCTTCAACGTCGCCAACGGCCTCGGCGCCGCCCTGGCCGGTGCCGCCATCGCCGCCGGCGATGGCTGGCGCTCGCCCGGCTGGGTCGGCGCCTGCCTGGCCACCGGCGGCCTCGCGATCTTCCTGGTGGCGCTGGCGACCGCCCAGTCGAGGCCACGCGCCATCTGAGCGGGACCGGCTTGCCCGTTCCCCGACGCGATCATGCCGGTCAGCCTAGAGCATCATCCGATCGAACGGACTCGTTCGATCGGATAAAGATGCTCGT
>CALMVO010000038.1 GCA_937873205.1 uncultured Acetobacteraceae bacterium | reverse complement strand
CGGCCCTGCTTGCCCTTCAGCATGTCGGACAGCGACTTCAGCGGACGCTTGTTGGCACCCGTGATGGCGCGGCCGCGGCGGCCGTTGTCGAACAGCGCGTCGACGGACTCCTGCAGCATGCGCTTCTCGTTGCGCACGATGATGTCGGGCGCGCGAAGCTCGATCAGACGCTTCAGCCGGTTGTTGCGGTTGATGACGCGGCGATAGAGGTCGTTCAGGTCGGAGGTCGCGAACCGGCCGCCATCGAGCGGCACCAGCGGACGCAGCTCAGGCGGGATCACCGGCACCACGTCCAGGATCATCCAGTCCGGCCGCGAACCACTCTCGGCGAACGCCTCGACCAGCTTCAGGCGCTTGACCAGCTTCTTGCGCTTGGCCTCGGACGTGGTGTCCTTGAGGTCCGCGCGCAGCTTCACCTTCTCGGCGTCGCAATCGACGCTGACCAGCACGCTCTTGATCGCCTCGGCGCCGATGCCGGCGCGAAACCCGTCCTCGCCGAATTCGTCCTGCTTGGCGAGCAGCTGGTCCTCGTTCAGCAGCTGGTGCAGCTTGAGGTCAGTCAGGCCCGGCTCGAGTACCACATAACTTTCAAAGTAGAGGATCTTCTCCAGCTCCTTCAGCGTGAGGTCGACCATGAGCCCGATGCGGCTCGGCAGCGACTTCAGGAACCAGATGTGCGCGACCGGCGAGGCCAGCTCAATATGGCCCATGCGCTCGCGGCGCACCTTGGCCAGAGTCACCTCGACGCCGCACTTCTCGCAGATGATGCCGCGGAACTTCATCCGCTTGTACTTGCCGCACAGGCACTCGTAGTCCTTGATCGGACCGAAGATGCGGGCGCAGAACAGGCCGTCCCGCTCCGGCTTGAAGGTGCGGTAGTTGATGGTCTCGGGCTTCTTGATCTCGCCATAGGACCACGACCGGATCTGCTCGGACGAGGCCAGCTGGATCTTGATCTGGTCGAAGGTCTGCGCCTGGCCGGTCTGGCCAAGGATCTTCATCAGTTCGTTCATGCGCCGAAACCTCCTCTAGGCAAGAGACCCAAGGACTCTGCCCCTGGACCCCGCTGGGGCGCGCCGCCCCAGACCCGCAAAAGTCTAACTGGTGGTTTCCAAAGGCGAGCCTTTGGCGGGGTCCAGGGGCAGAGCCCCCGGCCTTCCCCTAGATCACGATCCGCTCTGCTCGAGATCGACGTTGAGCCCAAGCGACTTCAGCTCCTTGACCAGAACGTTGAAGCTCTCCGGGATGCCGGCCTCGAAATCGTCCTGCTCGCGCACGATCGCCTCGTAGACCTTGGTGCGGCCGGACACGTCGTCCGACTTCACCGTCAGCATCTCCTGCAACGTGTAGGCGGCGCCGTATGCCTCCAGCGCCCAGACCTCCATCTCGCCGAAGCGCTGGCCGCCGAACTGCGCCTTGCCGCCCAGCGGCTGCTGGGTGACCAGCGAGTAGGGGCCAATCGACCGCGCGTGGATCTTGTCGTCCACCAGATGGTGCAGCTTCAGCATGTAGACGTAGCCCACCGTCACCTTGCGCTCGAACGGCTCGCCGGTGCGGCCGTCGGTCAGCTGCGACTGCCCCGACGTGTCGAGCCCGGCCCGGCTCAGCATCGCCTCGATGTCGGAGATGCGGGCGCCGTCGAACACCGGGGTCGCGATCGGCACACCCTTGCGCAGGTTGCCGGCGAGCTCGATCAGCTGCTCGTTGGGCAGCGTCGCGATGTCGTCGGCATAGACGCGCTCGCCATAGACCGCCTTCAGCTCGTCCAGCAGCGCCTGCTTCTGGTTGCCGGTGCGCTGGTACTCGTCGACCAGCTCGCCGATGCCCCGGCCGATATTGGCGCAGGCCCAGCCCAGATGCGTCTCCAGGATCTGCCCCACGTTCATCCGCGACGGCACGCCGAGCGGGTTCAACACCAGGTCGACCGGCGTGCCGTCTTCCAGGAACGGCATGTCCTCGACCGGCGTCACACGCGAGACGACGCCCTTGTTGCCGTGACGTCCGGCCATCTTGTCGCCCGGCTGCAGCTTGCGCTTCACCGCCACGAACACCTTGACCATCTTCATCACGCCGGGCGGCAGCTCGTCGCCGCGCTGCAGCTTCTCGACCTTGCTGTCGAAGCGCGCCTGGATGCGGCCGACCGCGGCGTCGAACTCTCGCTTGAGCGTCTCGATCTCGGCCACCGCCTGGTCCGACGCCACCACCACGTTGCGCCAGGCGCCACGCGGATGCTCGGCCAGCACCTCCTCGGTGATGTCTGTGCCGGACTTGATGCCCTTGAACCCGGCGCCGGCCTTCTGGCCGATCAGGCGCTCGCGCAGACGGTTGTAGAACGACCGCTCCTGGATCGCGCGCTCGTCGTCGCGATCCTTGGCCAGGCGCTCGATTTCCGAGCGCTCGATCGCCATCGCACGCTCGTCCTTGTCGACGCCGCGACGCGAGAAAACCCTCACGTCGACGATGGTGCCCGTCGTGCCGGGCGGCAGCTTCAGCGAGGTGTCGCGGACGTCCGACGCCTTTTCGCCAAAGATGGCGCGGAGCAGCTTCTCCTCGGGCGTCATCGGGCTTTCGCCCTTCGGCGTCACCTTTCCGACCAGGATGTCGCCCGGGTTCACTTCGGCGCCGACATAGACGATGCCCGCCTCGTCGAGATTGCGCAGCGCCTCCTCGCCGACATTGGGGATGTCGCGGGTGATCTCCTCCTGGCCGAGCTTGGTGTCGCGCGCCATGACCTCGAACTCCTCGATATGGATCGAGGTGAAGACGTCGTCGCGCGCGATGCGCTCGGAGATGAGGATGCTGTCCTCGAAGTTGTAGCCATTCCATGGCATGAACGCGACCAGCACGTTGCGGCCGAGTGCGAGCTCGCCGAGCTCGGTCGACGGGCCGTCGGCGATGATGTCGCCCAGCACGACGCGGTCGCCCACACGCACCAGCGGACGCTGGTTGATACAGGTGGACTGGTTCGACCGCATGTACTTGCGCAGCCGGTAGATATCGACGCCCTGCGTCGCACCCGCCTCGTCGGTGGCGCGCACCACGATGCGGGCACCGTCGATCTGGTCGACCACGCCGGGACGCCGCGCGATGATGGTGGCGCCGCTGTCGCGCGCGACTGCGGCCTCCATGCCGGTGCCGACCAGCGGCGCATCAGACTGGATCAGCGGCACCGCCTGGCGCTGCATGTTCGAGCCCATCAGCGCGCGGTTGGCGTCGTCGTTCTCCAAGAACGGGATGAGCGCCGCGGCCACCGATACCAGCTGCTTCGGCGACACGTCGCAGGCGGTGACGTCCTCCGGCTTCACCAGCCGGAAGTCGCTGCCGCGCCGCACCGAGACCAGCTCGTCGGTAAGGTTGCCGTCGGCATCCTGTGCGGCGTCGGCCTGCGCCACCACCAACTTCTCCTCCTCCATCGCGGAGAGGTACTTCCAGCCGTCCTGCAGCGCGCCGTCCTTGACCAGGCGATACGGCGTCTCGATGAAGCCGTACTTGTTCACCTTGGCGTAGGTGGCGAGCGAGTTGATGAGCCCAATATTCGGGCCCTCCGGCGTCTCGATCGGGCAGATGCGACCGTAATGCGTCGGGTGCACGTCGCGCACCTCGAAGCCGGCGCGCTCGCGGGTAAGACCGCCCGGACCCAGCGCCGACAGGCGGCGCTTGTGCGTCACTTCGGACAGCGGATTGGTCTGGTCCATGAATTGGCTGAGCTGCGAGGAGCCGAAGAACTCGCGCACCGCGGCGGCCGCGGGCTTGGCATTGATCAGGTCGTGCGGCATCACGGTGTCGATGTCGACCGAGCCCATGCGCTCGCGAATCGCGCGCTCCATGCGGAGCAGGCCCACGCGATACTGGTTCTCCATCAGCTCGCCGACCGACCGCACCCGGCGGTTGCCCAGGTTGTCGATGTCGTCGATGGTGCCGCGGCCGTCCTTCAGCTCGCAGAGGATCTTCACCGTGCGCAGGATGTCCTCCTTGCGCAGCACGCGGACGGTGTCCTCGGCGTCGACGCCGAGCCGCATGTTCATCTTCACGCGTCCGACCGCGGACAAATCGTAGCGGTCGCCGTCGAAGAACAGCCCGCGGAACAGTGCCTCTGCGGTATCCGGGGTCGGCGGCTCACCGGGTCGCATGACGCGGTAGATGTCGACTAGCGCGTCCTCGCGCGAGCCGTTCTTGTCGATCGCCAGCGTGTTGCGGATCCACGGGCCGTTGCTGTTGTCGACGGCCAGCGTCGGCAGCCGGTCGATGCCCATGCTCTCCATCGCGACCAGCCGCGCCTCGGTCAGCTCCTCGCCCGCCTCGCCGTGGATCTCCCCGGTTTCCTCGTTGACGAGATCGTAGGCGACGTAGCGCCCGAGCAGGTCGGCGCGACCGACCAGCACGTCCTTGGTCTTCTCGGCGATCTTGCGGGCGCTGCGCTGGGTCAGCTTGTCATCGGCCTTGGCCACGACTTCGCCAGTCTCGGCATCGACCAGCGGCTCCAGCAGCTTCAGGCCGCGAAACGCCTCGGCATCGAACGGCCGCGCCCAGCCCTTGGCCGTCTGCACGAACACCACTTGGCCGTAGAAGCTGGACAGGATCTCGTCCTGGTCCATGCCGCGAATGTCCATGGCGTCAACGTCGCCGCCCTCGGCCGCCTTCTTGGCACGCGCCGCCTGAGACGCCGTGCCTTCCAGCGCATAGAGCAGCGTCGTCACCGGCAGCTTCCGCTTCCGGTCGATGCGGACATAGACCACATCCTTGCTGTCGAACTCGAAATCGAGCCACGAGCCGCGATACGGGATCACCCGGGCGGCGAACAGGAACTTGCCCGACGAGTGCGTCTTGCCCTTGTCGTGGTCGAAGAACACACCGGGGCTGCGGTGCATCTGGCTGACGATGACGCGCTCGGTCCCGTTGATGATGAAGGTGCCGTTATCCGTCATCAGCGGCATGTCGCCCATATAGACGGGCTGCTCCTTGATGTCGCGGATGGAGCGGCTGCCGGTATCCTCGTCCACGTCCCAGACGATCAGGCGCAGAATGACCTTCAGCGGGGCGGCGAAGGTCATGCCGCGCTGGATGCACTCCTCGACGTCGTACTTCGGCTCCTCCAGCTCGTAGTGCACGAACTCCAGCCGGCCGCGACCGGCGAAGTCGTTGATCGGGAACACCGAGCGGAACACCTCCTGCAGGCCCGACGGCGTGCGGCTGTCCGGCCGCACGTTCATCTGCAGGAACGCCTCGTAGGACGCGCGCTGCACGTCGATCAGGTTAGGCATCGGCGCGACTTCGGGGATGCGGCCGAAGCTCATCCGGATGCGCTTGCGTCCCGTGAACGATTTGGTCATCGCGTTCATCGTATGTCCTGCCCCGTCGCCTGCCGGCCTGGGGTCTCGCGCGGACGATGGGGACGTGCCACGCTCCGGCACTCCGAACCGCCCGACCGAACCTCCGGCCAGGAATTCTCATTCGCGTCCGTCCCAAGCCGGACCGTCTCGCCGCCGCGCTCGAACGCGGCGCTCGAGACCTCACTCAGTCGCCAGCTCTCGGACCGCACCGCGGCCCTCGACGCCGGCATGGCCAAGAGGGCGGGACCCATCTCTGGTTCCCACCCTTCGGCCGTCTCGTTCGGCCTGCAACGGCCGGGGCAAGCCCCCGCCGTGTCGGCCGTATGCCAGCGTCCTACTTGATCTCGACAGTGGCACCCTGCTCTTCCAGCATCTTCTTGAACTTCGCGGCGTCTTCCTTGTTGACGGCTTCCTTGACCGGCTTCGGCGCGCCCTCGACCAGGTCCTTGGCCTCCTTCAGGCCGAGGCCGGTGATGGTGCGGACTTCCTTGATCACGTTGATCTTCTTCTCGCCGACCTTGGCGAGAATGACGGTGAATTCGGTCTGCTCCTCCACCGGCGTGGCAGCGGCGCCGCCGCCGGCCGGAGCTGCCGCGGCTGCGGCCGGTGCCGCCGCGGAGACGCCCCACTTCTCCTCGAGCAGCTTCGACAGCTCCGCCGCTTCGAGGACCGTCAGGGTGGACAGCTCGTCAACGAGCTTCGACAGGTCAGCCATGATTTGATCTTCCCGATATAAACGCTGTGTGGTTCCATGCAAGCCCGGTTCCCGGACCTGCGATCACTTATCCGGTGGGGACCGGACCGCCGGTCAGGCGGCCTCGGCGTCCCCCGTGGTCTCGGCGGCGTCGCCACCCTCGTCCTGACTGGCCCCACCCTTGTTGGCATAAGCCCCGAAGACCCGCGCAAGCTGCGCCGCCGGTGCCTGCAGCACGCCCGTGATGCGCGTGGCTGGCGTGGCAATCAGCCCCACCAGCTGCGCCCGCAGCACGTCCAGCGACGGCAGTTCGGCCAGCGCCTTCACGCCATCCGCGTCGAGCGTCTGCTTGCCCAGAGCGCCGCCGAGGATGACGAGCTTGTCGTTTGTCTTGGCGAACTCGACGGCCACCTTGGCCACCGCCACCGGGTCGTGCGCCCACGCGAGCGCGGTCGGTCCCTTCAGCAATGGCGCGATGCCGTCGAACCGGGTCCCATCCAGGGCGAGCGTGGCCAGCCGGTTCTTCGCCACCTTGAACGTCGCACCCGCGGTCCGCATCCGGCTGCGCAGTGAGGTCACCTGGGCAACCGTCATCCCGTCATTGCGGGTGACGACGACCATCGACGTCTCTGCGAACACGGCGGCGAGCGAGGCGACGAACGCGTGCTTCTCCGTACGGTCCAAATCCCGTCTCCATCGTGGCCCTGCGAGCGCGTGGCTCCCAGGACCGGGTTGACCCTGGACCTGGCCGCGCGAGCGCGTCCCGGTCCGGTTCGCCTGTCCGTCGGAAAGCCGGAACCACCAGGGCGTCACCGCATCAGCGGCCGCCTCGGCGTCTCCCGTCTCCTGCGCGCCGGCTCGGAAGCCATTTGAGGCAGGCGCCCGAAAGCGCCGCCACGTGCAGTCTTGGACAGGTTCGGAAGATTGGGCCTGCCGGCCCGCTCCCCTGTTCGCCGGCGGCTGCCCGCCGGCGCGTCTCGTCAGCCGGCCGGCGCCGACCTAGCCCGCGGCCAGCGTCGATATGTCGAGCTTCACCCCGGGCCCCATGGTCGAGGACAGCGCCGCCTTCTGCAGGTAGGTGCCCTTCGCGCCGGTCGGCTTGGCCTTCTGGATCGCGTCCACCAGCGCCCGGATGTTCTGCGCCAGCTTGTCCTCGTCGAACGAGGCCTTGCCGATGCCCGCATGGATCAGCCCGGCCTTCTCGGCGCGGAACTCGACCTGGCCGGACTTGGCGGCGGCGACCGCGCCCTTCACGTCCATGGTCACGGTGCCGAGCTTGGGGTTCGGCATCAGACCGCGCGGGCCCAGGATTTTCCCCAGCCGGCCAACCAGCGCCATCATGTCGGGTGTCGCTATGCAGCGGTCGAAGCCGATCTCGCCGGCCTGGATCTTCTCGGCGAGGTCGTCGGCGCCCACCACGTCGGCGCCGGCGTCCAGCGCCTCCTGCTGCTTCGGCCCGCGTGCGAACACGCCGACTCGCAGCGTCTTGCCGGTGCCGTTGGGCAGACTCAGCAGGCCACGCACCATCTGGTCGGCATGACGCGGATCGATGCCAAGCCCCAGCGTCAGCTCGACGGTCTCGTCGAACTTGGCGGTGGCATTGCCCTTCACCAGCGTGATCGCCTCGGCCAGGCTGTAGGACTTGTTGGCCTCGACCTTCGCCTCGGCCGCGGCCAGCCGCTTGTTCTTGGCCATGGTCAGCCCTCCACCACGGTGAGGCCCATCGACTTCGCGGAACCCGCCAGCATGCGGACGGCGCCCTCGATGTCATTGGCGTTCATGTCCTTCATCTTGATCTCCGCGATCTCGCGCAGCTGCGTCGTCGTGACGCGGCCGGCTGCGGCACCCTTGCCGACCGTGGGCGAGCCCTTCGACGCCTTGGCCGCGCGCAGCAGGAAGTGCGTGTTGGGCGGCGTCTTGGTGATGAAGGTGAAGGTGCGATCGGCGAACGCGGTGATCACCACCGGCGTCGGCGTACCGGGCTCCATGCCCTGCGTCGCCGCGTTGAATTCCTTGACGAACTGCATGATGTTGAGGCCGCGCTGGCCCAATGCGGGGCCCACCGGCGGCGACGGGTTGGCCTTGCCGGCCGGAATCTGCAGCTTGATGTAGCCGACGATCTTCTTGGCCAAATCCTGGGCTCCTTATCGTGCCAGGACCGCGGTACGAGCGACCGGCCGTTGGCCGATCTCCCGCGTTCCAGAGGAAGGGGCGCCTATAGAGCCGCGAAGCCCGCTTTGCAACATCCGCCGCACCCCGAGCCGGTTGCGGCACCAGAATGGCTGGCCACGCCGCCGGATCGGGGCGATGGTCGGCGCTGGATTCGACACGAAGGCGACGCCCGACATGCAGCAGGCCGTGCAGGAACGCGTGGTGTTCTCGACGCTCTACAACGAATCCGACGGATACCTCGCGACCTACGTCGAGAACTTCCTCCGGCATACCGAGACCGACGCCGCCTTGGTCGTCAACCTGGCCCCCGGTCGCCGCATCGCCTGCCCGATCGCCGAGGCCAGCGACCGGGTGCTGGTGTTCGCGGGCGGGCTGCCGCGCCGGAAGTACGGCCACACCCTGCTGAACGGCCATCTGGAGGCTTACGACGCGGCGCTCGGCCGTTTCGGGCCGTTCGACCATTTTTGCTCGCTCGCCTCGAACAGCCTGTTCGCGCGCCGCTTCAACCCGGCGGCGGCACGGTCGGCCCTCGAGCGCAGCGAGCTGGATCGTGGCGAGCACGATATCGGCCTCGATCTGGACGACCTCCCCGGCGACTGGTGGTGGTCGCTGCTGCCGAAGAACCCCGACATGATCCCCTACATGAAGGAGACCTGGGGGCTGACCAGGGCGGCGGGCAACCAGATAGAGGGACTGTTCGCCACCGCGACGGACTGGGGCCTGCTGCATGCGCGGCGCGCCGAGATCATCGAGTTCGGCGAGACGATGCGGCCGGACGGCGAGTTCCCGATGGAGGAGATCCTCCCCGCCACCTTCATTCGCACGTTCGGCTCGCGCCGCTACGTCAACCTCTGCCACATGTTCTGGGACCGGCCGTTCACCGACAACGTCAAGATGGACGACGTGCTCGCCATCGGCGAGCGCTTTGCAGACCATATCTGCCTGCTCAAGTGGTTCGAGCGCAGCCCCATCAACATGATCACCGCCGCCACCGCCAAGGGCCTGGCGGGCGACCTGACCGAGCGGCTCGCGGCGCTCCCGGAGGCGGATCGCGGCCAGCAGCGCGTGCTCTACCGCCTGATCTTCGAGGAGCTGGCTCGGACGCTGCGGTCACGCGAGGGCTTCTCCTCGCTGGTCTCGACCTGGCCGCACGTCGACGGCGATCAGCCGCCCGCGCGCCGGTTCGAGTTCGACCAGACGCTGCAGGTGAACCGACAGCTGATCCCGCTGCCGTTCGGGCCCGATGTGCTGGCGGGCGAGCCCCTCGCCTACGTCATCACGGAGCAAACCGACGACCAGCTGCACCTGCGGTTCGACCTGGCCGACGCCGAACAGACCATTGTCACGCTGTCCTCGTCCCTTACCGGCACCGGCGACGACGACGGGACCGTGCTGCAGGGATACCTCTATCTCGCCTGCTGCATCGGACCCGGCAACCGGATCTTCCGCCTCCGCGTCCTGTCGGACGACAGCGACCAGGCGGTGCGTCTCCAGGATCGCATCGTGCTCGCCCGCGGCAGACGCTACGCCCAGCAGGCGCCGGCGCCGGCCGCCGAGCATGACGGCGTCCGCGAGTTCTACTATCCGAGCGAGGCGATACCGGACGGGGACGACGTCTGGATCGGCCTACCCTTCTTCAGCAGATCGAATTTCCGCGTCGCCCTCGACGTCGTGTAGAGCCCGACGCAGCGCGGCCACGTGATCGCCGGGCTGGCAGTCGCCCGCTCACGGCCGGATCCGGCCCGCTTGCGCGATCACGCCGCCCTCGCCGGTCGGCTGATGTCCTGGCGCCGAGGGCGGACGGGACGACCGCCTCGCTCCCACATCACGTCCCGGCGGGCCGCGACCACCCGTCGCCGTTGCACCCTCCCGGGCTCGATCTCCGCTTCCAGGCAGCTGGCGCATCGATAGGGTTCTGCGCCGGCCTGGAGGCCGGACGGGTGTCGGGGACCATGCTCAGAACCGCTCGCCGACCATTCCCTCGCTCCGGAGCCAGAGCGCCCGCGCCCGCCCGGGATCGAGGGCGTAGGCGCGGACGCCGGACGAGGCGGCCGGGTCCTCGACCGTTTCGGCAACGCGACAATCCTCGCAGTAGCGTGCGCCGCCGCATCGGCCTCCACATGCGCCGTCGCGGCCCGTGCCCTGCCGAGGTCGCGGACGGCGCCGACGACCGCGGCGCCGCGCGCCGCGAGCGCGCGGGCGGTCTCCACCCCCACCCCGGCCGAGACCCCGGTCACCAGCACCCGACGGCCGGCGAGATCGACGCCGTCCAGGACCTCGTCCGCGGTCGACGCGAAACCGAACGTCAGCGCCAGGGTCGCCTCCTGCGATTGCCGCTACGGTATCGCCTCAATGGCCGTGGTCCGGCCGCGGCCGCCGGTCGCTGCCGGTGAGCGCCAGCGGATCGAACGGCAGCACGCCGTCCTCGCTCGGCAGGTCGGTGGTGCTCCAGCCGCCGCCGAGCGCGCTGATCAGCGTCACCGCCGCCTGCAGGCGCTGCGTCTGCACCTCAACCTCGGTGATCCGCGCGCCGAGCGCCGTCACCTGCGCCACCACCGCGTCCAGGTAGTTGGTGAGCCCGCCGGTATAGAGCTGCAGCGTCATCGTCTGCGCGCGGTCTGCCGAGGCGACCGCCTCGGCCTGCAGCCGCGCCTCGTCCCGCAGCTGCGCGGTGAGGGTCAGGCCGTCCTCGACCTGCTGGAACGCGGAGAGCACCACGCTGCGATAGGCGTCGCGGCTCTGCGCGTACTGCGACCAGCCACGCTGCAGCTCGGCACGGCGCAGGCCACCCTCGAACAGCGGCAGGGCGGCGCCGGCGCCGATCGTCCACAGGCTGTTCGGCAGGCTGGCCAGGTTGAAGCCGGTGTCCTGGAAGCCGCCGAGCAGGCTGATGGTGATGTCGGGATAGAACGCCGCCCGGGTGATGCCGATGGCGGTATTGGCCGCCGCCATCCGCCGCTCGGCGGCCGCGATGTCGGGCCGGCGCTGCAGCAGCGCCGAGGGCACCCCCACCGGGATGGCCGGCAGCAACAGCCCGGCATCCGCCTCGGATGCGATGGAGAACTCGCTCGGGTTCGCCCCCGCCAGCACGGCGATCGCGTGCTGCAGCACGGCGCGCTGCCCGAGCGTGCCGCTCTCCAGCGCCTGCGTGCCGGCGAGCTGGTTCTCGGAGCGCGCGACGTCGAGTCCCGACGCGATCTTGCCGGCCAGGCGCAGCCGGGTGATCCGCACCGCCTCCGCATAGAAGCCGATCGACTGCCGATACACCGCGTCCTGGGTGTCGAGCCCGCGCAGCTGGATGTAGTCGGAGGCGAGCTCCGCCTGCAGGCTGAGCTCCGCGTTGGCGAGGTCGGCCGCACTCGCCTGCGCCAGCTGCTTCTGCGACCGAGTCTGATTGCGGATGCGGTCCCAGAAGTCCGGGTCCCACGAGCCGGTAGCCTCGATCTCGTTGGAGCTGGCGACGTTCGGCCCGGCGTCGCCGTTGCGGAACAGCCGGTGCAGCGACTGCTTGTTGTCGGTGGTGGACGCGTTGGCGGCGACCTGCGGGAACAGCCCGGCACGCGCCTCCGCGGCCAGCTCGCGCGCCTGCACATACTCCTCGGCGAAGGTGGCCAGGTTCGGGTTGCCGGCCACCGCCTGCGCTTCCAGCCGGTCCAGCAGCGGGTCGCCGAACGCCCGCCACCAGGGGCCGCGCGGCAGGGCGTCGGCCGGGCGGGCCAGCGCGAACGGCCCTGAGCCGTGGTAGCCGGCCGGCAGCAGGAAGCGCGCGGGTTCGTAGCGCGGCGCCAGGTCGCAGCCCGCGAGCAGAGCCGGCACCATCAGCAGCAGCGGACCGGACCGGCGGACGAGGCCCGCCGGCCGCCGGGCCACCCTCGGGACCCCCCTCATCGGCCCAGATCTGCCTCCGGGTCGCCGCCCACATCAGGCTCGGCCGGCAGCGTCGGCTCGGCCTGCGCCGGCACCGTGGGCGGTGCGTAGCCGTGCACCGGCACCACCACCCGCACAGGCTCGCCCTCCAGCAGCCCGAGCGAGGGATTGTTGATCACCCTGTCGTCCCGGTTCAGCCCGGCGATCACCTGCACGGTGTTGCCGAGGTTGAGGCCCAGCGTCACGTTCTGCAGGTGCACGCGGTCGTGGGAACCCAGCAGCGCCACCTGCATGCCCTGCGAGCGGAACAGCAGCGCCTGCTCGGGCAGGATCAGGATGTCGGGGTTCGACGGCACCGAGAACTGCACGTTGGCGTAGGTGCCAGGCCACAGTCCGTGCTGCGGGTTCGGCACCGTGAACTCGGTGACGATGGTCCGGGTCTGCGGGCTGACCGCGTCGGCCGACGTCAGGAACTGGATCGGCGTGCGCCGCTCCGGCGAGCGCGGCAGGCTCAGCGTGGCGGTGAGGCCTGGCTTCAGGATGTCGATGAAATCCTGCGGCACCGAGACGAACACCCGCATCTCGTGGATGTCGGCAACGCTGAACAGCTCGGACGCCGCACCGCGGCTGCCGACGTCGCCGCCGGCCGCGTTGACGTCGTCGCCGACATCGGTGCTCCGCGCGGTGACCACGCCGTCGAACGGCGCCACCACGCGCTTGAACGCGAACAGCGCGCCGTAGCGCGCCACCTGCTGCTGCGCCGCCTCGACCTGCGCCTGCGCCACCGCGGCGTTTGCGGTCTGCTGGTCGACGTCCTGCTGCGACACCGCCTGCGTGCCCGACAGCGCCTGCCAGCGCCGGGCGGTGACCACCGCCAGCTTTTCCCGCGCCAGCGCCACGCGCAGATCGGCCTGGGCGGCGGCGTACTGCGCGTCGATGGTCGGGCTGTCGATGGTGGCCAGCAGCTCGCCCGCCCTCACCGGGGCGCCGTAATCCTTGTACCACATCCGCACGTAGCCGGAGACCTGGGCATAGATCGGCGCCTCGTACCAGGCGTTGATGTTGCCCGGCAGCGTCACGGATCGGCGCGCCGGTCCGGCCTGCGGGCTGACGATCGACACCGGCACGATCTCGGACCGGTCGGCGCGCTGGCGCAGGCCTGCCAGCGCGGTCTCGCGCGACAGGATGCCGAACGCGGCCAGGCCGGCGGCCACCAGGATCAGCAGCACCACCAGCAGCCCGCCACGCGATACCAGGCGCCGGCGCCCGGGCTTCGCGGCCGCCTTCATGCGAGTTCCCCCTGATGAACGGGCGCGGCCCGGACACGGCCGCCCGGCATCCGGGCCGGCCGCGCCCGATGCACCAGCGCGAACACGCAGGGCACGAACAGCAGCGTGGCGAAGGTGGCGACGGTGAGGCCGCCGATCACGGCGCGGCCGAGCGGCGCGTTCTGGGTGTTGCTGAGCGACATCGGCAGCATGCCGATGATCATGGAGAGCGCCGTCATCAGCACCGGCCGGATGCGGCCGTGGCCGGCCTCGACCGCGGCGCGGACGCCGTCCCCGTGCAGCGCCAGCCGCTCGCGCGCGAACGACACCACCAGGATCGAGTTGGCGGTCGCGGTGCCCATGCACATGATGGCGCCGGTGAGTGCGGGCACCGACAGCGTGGTGCCGGTCAGGAACAGGCTCCAGACGATGCCGGCCAGCGCCGCCGGCAGTGCCGAGATGATCACGAACGGATCGACCCAGGACTGGAAGTTCACCACGATCACCAGGTAGATCAGCAGGATCGACAGGGCCAGGCCGCCCAGGAGCTGGCGATAGGCGTCGCGCATGGTGGTCGCCTGGCCGCGTATGCCGATGCTGGCGCCGGCCGGAAGCTCCGGCCGCATCCGCGCCACGATCGCCGCGACGCCGTCGCTGACCCCGCCCAGGTCCCGCCCCTGCGCGTTCGCGTAGACGTCGATCACCGGCAGGATCGAGTAGTGCGACACCACCCCCGGCGTGCCGGTCTGGCCGATCCGGGACAGGCCGCCCACCAGCTGCAGCGGACGGCCGGACGGGTTGCCGTCACCGCGGTCGACCGGGATGGTCTCAAGGTCGTTCATGCTGGCGAGCTGGTCCTGCGGCGTCTGGACGTTGACCGGGTGCGACACCCCTGTCTTGGTGTCGAGCCAGAAGGTGGGCGTCACCTGGCCGCTGCCGGACAGCGTGGACAGCGCGGTGTTGGCGATGTCGCTCTCGGTCAGGCCGATGCCGAGCGCGAACGAGCGCCGCGACGCGACCCTGAGCGTCGGCTCGCCCATCACCTGCTGCACGCGCACGTCGGCGATGCCCGGCACCGCGCGCATCCGTGACACCAGCCGAGTGGCGAAGGCGAAGTTGGCGTCGAGGTCGCGGCCGCTGATCTGCACGTCGATCGGCGAGGGCAGCCCGAAATTCAGGATCTTGGCCGTGATGTCGCCGGGCAGGAAGGTGAAGTCCGTGCCGGGGAAGCGCTCGGCGAGGCCGACGCGCAGCACCTGCCGGTAGCGGGCCACCGGTGAGGCCTCGTCGCGCAGCAGCACCGTGATGTCGCAATCCTGGCTGCCGACGGTGCCGGTCGAGCTGTAGGCCTGGTTGATGCCGCTGACCGGCTGGCCGCAGTTGGCCACGGCGCTGGTGACGCGGCCGGGCAGCAGCCGGCGGATCTGCTGGTCGACCAGCACCGAGATCTTGGCGGTATCCTCGATGCGCGAGCCGATCGGCGCGCGCATGTGCATGTCGATCTCGCCCGAGCGGATGCCGGGGAAGAAGTTCTCGCCCAGGAACGGGATCAGCGCCAGCGACAGCAGCGCGCAGGCGAGGAAGCCGGCGGCGAAACGACCACGCCGGGCGACCAGACCCTCCAGCAGGGCGAGGTAGGCGGCGCGGAACCGGTCGAAGCGGGCCTCGAAGCCATGCTGGAAGCGCGTGAACGGTCCCGCCCGGTGCTCCGGATGGGGGTGGCGATGCGCCTCGACCTGCGCGCCCAGCAGCCAGTTCGCCATCGTCGGCACCAGCGTGCGCGACAGGATGAACGAGGCGATCATCGCGAACACGATGGCCTCCGCCAGCGGCAGGAACAGGTAGCCGGCGACGCCGCTGAGCTGGAACAGCGGCAGCCAGACGATGCAGATGCACAGCGTGGAGACGAAGGTCGGCACCACGATCTGGTTGGCGGCGTCGATGATCGCCTGCTCCAGCGTCTTGTGGCCGGGCGCGCCGCCCTCGGATTCGACCTCGTGCTCGAGATGGCTGTCGATGTTCTCGATCATCACCGTGGCGTCGTCGACCAGGATGCCGACGGCCAGCGCCAGGCCGCCCAGCGTCATCACGTTGATGGTCTGGCCGAGCCAGGACAGCGCCACGATCGAGCACAGGATCGACAGCGGGATCGAGGTGGCGATGATCAGCGTCGATCGCCAGGAGCCCAGGAACAGCAGTACCACGAGGCCGGTAAGGCAGGCCGCGGTGACCATCTCCTGCAGCACGTCGGAGACGGAGTCGCGCACGAAGCCGGACGCGTCGTTGATGGGGGTGATGGAGACGCCGGCCGGCAGCGTCCGCAGCAGGCCCGGCAGCTTGGCCTTGATGCCGCTCACCACGGCCAGCGTGGACGCGTCGCCGGTCTTCAGGACCTCGATCAGCACCGATTGCTGGCCGTGCACCAACACGATGTTCTGCTGCGGCAGGCCGCCGCGATGCACCCAGGCGACGTCGCGCAGATAGACCACGGCGTTGCCGACCTGCTTGATCGGCAGGTCGTTGAAGGTCTCCACCGCGAGCGGCGTGGCGTTGGTCTCGACCATGTAGTCGATCGAGCCGATCTTCTGGTCGCCGGCGGGCAGCACGACGTTCTGCGTCGCCAGCGCGCGGCTGATATCGGTCGCCGACAGCCCGTGCGCCAGCAGCTTGGACTGGTCGAGATCGACCTCGATGACCCGTGACGATCCGCCATAGGGCGTGGGGATCGCCGCACCCGGCACCGAGACCAGCGCCGGCCGGATCAGGTTCGACGCCATGTCGTAGATTTCGGACGCGGTCATCGTCGGCGCCAGCACCTGCAGGTCCAGCACCGGCACGGAGGAGGCGTCGAACGCCAGCACCTGCGGCGGCGTGATGCCGGCGGGCATCTGCTTCAGCACGGTCTGCGAGATCGAGGTGATCTGGGTCTGCGCCACCGCGACGTCGGTGCCGGGCTGGAAGAAGATCTTGACGATGCCGCGGCCGTACAGCGACTGGCTCTCGATGTGCTCGATGTTGTTGACCGTGGCCGTCAGCGAGCGCTCGTAGTAGTAGATGACCCGGCCGGACATGTCCTGCGGCAGCAGCCCGGTGTAGGTCCAGATCACAGCCACGACGGGAACCCGGATCGCCGGGAAGATGTCGGTCGGCGTGTCGCGCGCCGCCAGTGTGCCGAACAGCAGGATCAGGATCGCCATCACGACGAAGGTGAGCGGACGCTTCAGCGCGGTGAGGACGATCGCGTTCATGCGGGCCACTTAGCCACAGGCCCGCCGACGACCAATGAAAATTTGATTTAGGCGCCCGTCACGACGTCCGGCTCAGCGGCCGTGCCCGCCGCCGCCGTGGAACCCGCCGCCGCCGAAGCCGCCGCCACGGAACCCGCCGTAGCCACCGTAGCCGCCATAGAAGCCGCGATAGCCGCCGAACCCGTAGCCGAAGCCATAGAAGCCGGGAAAGCCACCGAAGCCGTAGAACCCGGAATAGCCGAAGCCGTAGAAGCCCGGGTAGCCGTAGCCATACCCGTAGCCGTACGGGTAGCCGGCATAGGCCGAGTAGGTGCCGCCGCCGTAGGGACCGTAGCCGTAGGCCGGGTAGCCGCTCGGATAGTAGGCACAGCCCGCCAGTGCCACCACGGCGGTCATCGCGGCCATGCGTCGCATCGGCCTGGTCAGCAAGGTCAACATGGGAACGATTCTCCGTGCATCCGCTCGGGACGCTTCTCAACGTCTAGATGTGTCGGCCGGATCACGACGGCCAGACCGGAGCAACGTGACCGATTGTCACCGTCCCGCCATCAGGCAGGTGCTCCGGCCGCGAACACCAGCTCGACCACCGTGCCCGGACCAGCGGCCGCCGAGCCGTCGCCGCCCAGGACCGCCAGCCGGGCGCCATGCAGCCGGGCGATCGCCGCGACCAGGCTGAGGCCGAGCCCGCTGCCGCCGATGTGGCGGCTCTTGTCGGAGCGGTAGAAACGCCGCAGCACCGCGACGCGTTCCTCCGGCGCGATGCCGATGCCGCCGTCGGCCACCCGCAGCACCACGTCGCCGCCGCGGCCGCGGACGCCAAGCGCGATCACGCCGCCCGGCCGCGAGAACTTGATCGCGTTGTCCAACAGGTTGGCCAGCGCCTCGCCGAGCAGGCCGGGATCGCCGGCGACGGCGGTCTCTGCCCCGGGCTCCAGCAGCAGCCGGTGCCCGGCCGCCTCCGCCACCGGCTCGTAGAGCTCGACCAGCTCGGCGGCGAGTGCCCGCAGCTTCACGGTGGCAAAGCCGGCGCGGCGGCGGCCGCTGTCGATCTCGCCGATCCGCAGCAGCGCCGTGACGATGGCGAAGCACTGGTCGAGGTCGGCCACGGCGCGGTCGATCGCCGCCCGTAATGCCGCCGCCTGCGGTGCCGGGGACAGCGCCGGCCGGCGGCTGGCCCGCTCCAGCCCCGCCCGCACCCGGGCCAGCGGCGTGCGCAGGTCGTGCGCGATGTCGTCGCCCACCCCCCTGACCTCGTCCATCAGGTGCTCCAGCCGGTCCAGCATGCGGTTCACACTGACTGCCAGCCGCTCCATCTCGTCACCGCCGCGCCCGCTCCCGTCGCGGATCGGCAGCCGCTCGTGCAGGTCGCCGTCCATGATGCGGTCGATCGCCCGCTGCATGCGCCGCGCCCGCGCCAGGTTGCGCCGGCCGAGCCAGGCGCCGGCCAGCAGCGAGACCAGCAGGGCCGGGATCAGCGCCGTCTCCAGCGCCGCCAGCACGATGCCGCGGATCTGCTGCAGGTTGCGCAGCGAGCGGCCGATCACCAGGATCCGCCCGCCCGCCACCGGCACCGCCTCGGCGCGGACCGCGCGCACCGGCTGGTCCGCCGGGTGCACGGTGATCTCGCGGATCGCACCGTCCGCCGGCAGCCCCGCGGGCCAGTCGCGCAGGTCGCCCGCCAGCGGTCGGCGGCCGGCGTCGAACAGCCCGGCCACGGTGATCACCAGGTGCAGGTCCGAGCTCGCCCACAGCCGCAGCTGCTCCCGCAGGTCGGCCGGCGCCTCCGCCGCCATCAGGATAGCCTCTCGGTCCAGCAACCGGTCGGCACGCTCGACCTCGTAGGCGGTGGTGCGCCAGTAGATCAGCCAGAACTGCAGCAGCGTGGCCGCGGCCAGCACCGCCGAGGTGCCAAGCGCCAGCCTGAACGAACCGGTGCCGAGGAAGCCCAGCGCCCCCCGCAGCGAGGCGAGCCGGCCAGTCTGGCCGGCAACCGCCCCTGGCTCAGTCGACAAGGCGCAGCATGAAGCCGACGCCGCGGATGCTCTGGATCAGCGGGTCCTCGCCCGGCGGATCCACCTTGCGGCGCAGCTTGCCGATATGCACGTCGACCAGGTTGGTCTGCGGGATGAAGCGATAGTGCCAGACATCCTCCAGCATCATGTCGCGGGTCAGCACCTGGTTCGGCCGCCGCAGCATGTATTCGAGCAGCCTGAACTCGCGCGGCAGCAGCTCGAGGCTGCGTCCGGAGCGGCGCGAGACCCGCTCGATCAGGTCCATCTCCAGTGGGCCGGCGCGCAGCACGGTCTCGCGGGTCTCGCGCGGCCGCCGCAGCAGCGCCTCGACGCGGGCCACCAGCTCGGCCATCGCGAACGGCTTGGTGAGGTAGTCGTCGCCGCCGGCCTTGAGCCCGCCCACGCGATCGTCCACCGCCGACAACGCGCTCAGCACCAGCACCGGCGTGCGCACCGCCTCCGCGCGCAACCGGCCCAGCAACGCGAGCCCATCCAGCCCAGGCAGCAGCCGGTCCAGCACCAGCGCGTCGTAGCCCCCGCTCATCGCCCGATCGAGCCCGTCCGGCCCGGTCTGCGACCACGTAACCAGGTGGCCGTGCGCGGTGAGCTCGTCCACGACGTCGCGAGCGATACCCTCATCGTCCTCGACCAGCAGCACGCGCCGCGGGACCGTGGCCGGCGGCTCGGGGTCCGGAGCGGCGTCGTAGGGGATCATGCACTCTGCCAGATGGGTCCAACCCAGGATGCAAACCAGCTAATTCCGCACCACCCGCGGCAGCGGCAGCTCGGGGACGGGATCCGGCCCGATCTCCGGCCCGATCTCCGGCTCGTCGTCCCGCTCGTCGTCCGGCCCGGGGAGCCCGTCCGCGGCCGGCGCCTCGACCCGGCGCAGCTTGCGCGCCACCACGCGGGTGCGCCGGCGCGCCTCCTCGATGGTGTTCGACATCGTGGACGCGTTGCGGGCGAGCCGGTCCAGCACCTGGTCCATGCGGATCATCTCCTGCCGGGTGGCGCCCAGCAGGTGGCGGATCACGTCGGTCTTCTCCTCCAGCGCCAGCGTCACGTAGCCGAGATGGATCGTGCGCAGCAGGGCGGGGATCAGGCTCGGCCCCATCACCAGCACGCGCGACGTGCGGCCGAGCTCGTCGATCAGCCCGGCGATCCGCGCCACCTCGGCATAGAGCCCGTCGGTCGGCAGATAGAGGATCGCGAACTCGACCGTCACCGGCGGCAGGATGTACTTCGAGGCGATCTTGCGCGCCTCCATGCGGATCACCGCCTCCAGCGCCCGCCGGGCCGCGCGCTCGCCCTCGGCGTCGACCGCGTCGACCGCGTTCAGCAGCCGCTCGTACGCCTCGGTCGGGAACTTGGCGTCGATCGCCAGCAGCGGCGCCGGCAGGCGCTCGCCCGCCGCCTGGC
>CALMVO010000037.1 GCA_937873205.1 uncultured Acetobacteraceae bacterium | reverse complement strand
TGGTGCCACCAGGCCACCGGCGTGTCGACCACGTCGTGATGGCCGCAGCCGCCGACCCTGCCCGGGATCGCGATGCCGCCGCCGCCGGCCTACGTGGCGCCGCCCCGTCCGGCCTACGCGCTGGTTCCGCCACCGGGCGACGCGCTGCAGTTTCTGGCCGGCTCCGACGTGCTGGCGGCGAGCCAGGCCGGCACGCTGCACGCGATCGCCGTCCACCGCGGCGCCGGCCCGGTGTTCGTGCACGGCTATGGCGACGCCGCCTCCGACGCGCCGCACGACCAGTCGGTGGCGCTCACCCTGGCGGCGTTCCGCGCCCGTGCCGTCGCCCTGGCGCTGGAGCGGGAGGGCGTGCCGGCCGGCGCCATCCGGATCAGCGCTGCGGCATTCGGTCGCGGTGCCAGCGCGGGTCTGGTAGAGTAGGCCGACGAGTTCAGTCCGCGCGAAGAGCCTGCCATGACCGAAGAGTTCCATCGCATCCGGCGCCTGCCGCCCTACGTCTTCGCCGAGGTGAACAAGGCGAAGGCGGCCGCGCGTCAGGTTGGCGCCGACATCATCGATCTCGGCATGGGCAACCCGGACAGCCCGACGCCGCCGCACATCGTGCAGAAGCTGGTGGAGACGGTGGCCGACCCCCGCTCGCACCGCTACTCCGTGAGCAAGGGTATCCCCGGGCT
Source organism: uncultured Acetobacteraceae bacterium (assembly GCA_937873205.1). Lineage (GTDB taxonomy): Bacteria > Pseudomonadota > Alphaproteobacteria > Acetobacterales > Acetobacteraceae > Lichenicola. The sequence goes on along the minus strand of CALMVO010000037.1, from coordinate 45,366 downwards.
GCGTCGGGCGCTGGCCGGCTACTACGCCCGCCGCTTTGACGTGGCGCTCGACCCCGAGACCGAGGTGGTGGCGACGCTCGGCTCCAAGGAGGGGCTGGCCAACCTGTCGGCGGCGATCAGCAGCCCCGGCGACACCATCCTGGTGCCCAACCCGTCCTACCCGATACACCAGTTCGGCTTCATCATCGCCGGGGCCTCCGTGCGCTCGATCCCGGCACGACCGGACGACGACATGCTCCGCGCGCTGGAGCGGGCGGTGCGCCACTCGGTGCCCAAGCCCACCGCGCTGATCGTGAATTTTCCTTCAAATCCGACGGCTTACGTCGCGACGCTCGACTTCTATCGCGAACTTGTGGCGTTCGCGCGCCGCGAGGACATCTGGATCCTCTCCGACCTCGCCTATGCCGAGCTCTATTTCGGCGACGTGCCGCCGCCCTCGATCCTGCAGGTGCGCGGCGCCAAGGACGTCGCGGTCGAATTCACCTCGATGTCCAAGACCTACTCGATGGCGGGCTGGCGCATCGGCTTCGCCGCCGGCAACCCGCGTCTGATCAACGCGCTCACCCGCATCAAGTCCTACCTCGACTATGGCGCCTTCACGCCGATCCAGGTGGCCGCGGTGGCGGCGCTGAACGGGCCGCAGGAGTGCGTGGCCGAGGTGCGCGCCCTCTACAAGGAGCGCCGCGACGTGCTGATCCGCGGGCTCGCCGCCGCCGGCTGGGAAGTGCCGTCGCCGGAGGGCTCGATGTTCGCCTGGGCGCCGGTGCCGGAGAAGTTCGCCCACCTTGGCAGCGTCGGCTTCGCCAAGCTGCTGCTGAGCGAGGCCGGGGTCGCGGTGGCGCCGGGGCTCGGCTTCGGCGAGCACGGCGACGGCCACGTGCGCATCGGCCTGGTCGAGAACACCCAGCGGCTGCGCCAGGCGACGCGCAATATCCGGACCTTCCTCGCCTCGCATGACGGCGTCACCGACGCCGAGGATGCCGGCGCGCCGCTGCACCTGGAACGGGCCTGATGGCCGCATCGGCGCTGCGGGTCGGCGTCGCCGGGCTTGGCGTCGTCGGCGCCGGCCTCGTCTCGTTGCTGCGCGCCAACGCCGAGATGATCGCCGCCCGCGCCGGCCGGCCGGTGGTGATCACCGCCGTCTGCGCCCGCGATCCCCATCGTGATCGTGGCGTCGATCTCGACGGCCTGCGCTGGTACGACGATGCGCTGGCGCTGGCCGCCGATCCCGCCATCGACGTCGTGGTCGAGCTGATCGGCGGCGCCGAGGGTATCGCGCGGGCGCTGGTCGAGGCGGCGCTCGCGCGCAACCGCGCGGTCGTGACCGCCAACAAGGCGCTGATCGCCGTGCATGGCGCGCGCTTGGCCGCCGTGGCCGAGCGCGGCGGCGTGGCGCTCGCGTTCGAGGCCGCGGTCGCCGGCGGCATCCCGGTGATCAAGGCGCTGCGGGAGGGCCTTGCCGCCGACCGTCTGCTGCGCATCGGCGGGATCCTGAACGGCACCTGCAACTACATCCTGACCACCATGCGCGAGACCGGGCGGGACTTCGACGCCGTGCTGGCCGAAGCGCAGGCGCTGGGCTACGCCGAGGCCGACCCCTCGACCGACATCGACGGCATCGACGCCGCGCACAAGCTGGCGATCCTGGCGGCATTGGCGTTCGGCCGGCCGGTCGATTTCGACAGCGTGCACGTCGAGGGCATCCGCCGCATCGGCGCCGCCGACATCGGGTTCGCCACCGAGCTCGGCTACCGCATCAAGCTGCTGGGCATCGCGCGCCGCACCGAGCGCGGCATCGAGGCTCGGGTGCATCCTTGCCTAGTGCCGGACCGTGCGCCGATCGCGCAGGTGGAGGGCGTGTTCAACGCCGTGGTCGCGGAGGGCGAGTTCGTCGGCCGCCTCATGCTGGAGGGCCGCGGCGCCGGTGCGGGTCCGACCGCGACCGCGGTCGCGGCCGATCTCATCGACATCGCCCGCGGCAGCCTGGTGCCAGTCTGGGGTGCGAGCTCCGGGGCGCTGGCCCGGCTCACCTCGGTGCCGATGGCCGAGTTCCGCGGCGACTACTACCTCCGCCTCACCGTGCGCGACCGCCCCGGCGTGATCGCCGAGATCACCGCCGTTCTGCGCGACTGCGGCGTCTCGCTGAAGAGCATGCTGCAGCACGGCCAGGCGCGCAGCGCCGCCCCGGACGAGGCGGTGCCGATCGTCCTCGTCACCCACGAGACGCCCGAGCGCGCGATGCAGGCCGCGGTCGCCCGCATCGCCGGCCTCGACGTGGTCGTGGGCCCGCCCGCCCTGATCCGCATCGAGACCGGCTGACGCCGCGTCCCGCCGCCGTTTCCTCCCCAAACGAAGGTTCCCGCATGTCCGACAGCCCCAGCATTCGCTACCAGACCGACCGCAACCTGGCGCTGGAGCTGGTGCGCGTCACCGAGGCGGCGGCGCTGGCCGCGTCGCGCTGGACGGGCCGCGGCCAGAAGAACGAGGCCGACGGCGCCGCGGTCGAGGCGATGCGGCTGGCGTTCGACACGGTCGCGATCTCCGGCACCGTCGTCATCGGCGAGGGCGAGATGGATGAGGCGCCGATGCTCTACATCGGCGAGAAGGTCGGCGCCGGCGGCCCGGCGATGGACATCGCCGTCGATCCGCTGGAGGGCACCTCGCTCACCGCCAAGAACGCGCCCAACGCGCTCACCGTGGTGGCGCTGGCCGAGCAGGGCAACTTCCTGCACGCGCCCGATGTCTACATGGACAAGATCGCGGTGGGACCAGGCTTGCCGGACGGCGTGGTCGACATCGACGCCGCCATCGGCGCCAACCTGCGGGCGCTGGCTGCCGCCAAGGGCTGCGACATCTCCGACCTCACCCTCTGCACGCTCGACCGCGACCGCCACGCCGAGCTGATCGCCCACACCCGCGAGGCCGGGGTGCGGGTGATGCTGATCTCGGACGGCGACGTCGCCGGCGTGATCGCCGCCTGCATGCCGGGCACCGGGGTGGATATCTTCGCCGGCTCCGGCGGCGCCCCGGAGGGTGTACTGGCGGCGGCGGCGCTGCGCTGCACAGGCGGCCAGATGCAGGCGCGGCTGCTGTTCGACGACGAGGCGCAGGTGCAGCGCGCGCGCGAGATGGATCCGGGCGACCCGCGCCGCCGGCTGTCGCTGGAGGACATGGCGAAGGGCGACGTGCTGTTCTCGGCCACCGGCGTCACCGGCGGCGCGCTGCTGCGCGGCATCCAGCGCACGCCCAGCAACGCGGTCACGCACTCGATCGTCATGCGCAGCAAGTCCGGCACCGTCCGCTTCATCGAGGGGCACCACAACTTCAAGACCAAGACCTGGAGCCCGAGCTGAGTCCAAGGCACCGGGGCTGAGCGTGGCGCCGGACGGCACGCTCCTCGGCCCTGCCGCCGTGGCTGGGGAGGCGGTGCTGGGTGTGGCGCGCAGCCTGTCCGGCCGGCGTTGGACCTGGCCGGACGCGGGACCCGGGGATGCCGACCGCGATCGGCTGGGCCTCGCCCTGTCACAGCGGCTGGAGCTGTCCGAGATGGTCGGGCGCCTGTTGGCGACGCGCGGCCTCGGGCTCGACGACGCCGCGCACTTCCTGAAGCCGACGCTGCGCGCGCTGCTGCCCGATCCGTCCTGCCTCGCGGACATGGACGTCGCCGCCGCCCGGCTGGCGCGCGCGGTGGAGGGGGCCGAGACCGTGGGCGTGTTCGGCGACTACGACGTGGACGGCGCGTGCGCCGCCGCGATCGTCACCCGCCTGCTGCGTGGGCTCGGCTGTGTCGTGCACACCCACATCCCGGACCGGCTGCTGGAGGGCTACGGTCCGAACACGGCGGCGCTGGATGGGCTGGCCGCGCGGGGTGCGACGCTGATCGTCTGCGTCGATTGCGGCACCGCCGCCGCGGCCCCGCTGGCGCACCTGGCCGGCCGCGCCGAGATCGTCGTGCTCGACCACCACCAGTGCGACGGGCCGCCGCCGGCGATCCTGGCCACGGTGAACCCGAACCAGCCGGGCTGCGGCTCCGGCCTGCGCACGGTCTGCGCGGCGGCGCTGGCGTTCCTGGCCGGCGTGGCCCTGGTGCGGCACCTGCGCCGCGATGGCTGGTTCGCCGCGCGCCCGGCCCCCGACCTGATCGGCCTGCTCGACCTGGTGGCGCTGGCCACGATCTGCGACGTGATGCCGCTCACCGGCCTCAACCGCGCCCTGGTGACGCAGGGGCTGCGGGTGATGGCCCGGCGGGCGCGGCCGGGAATCGCGGCACTGCTCGAGATCGCCGCCAGCCGAGAGGCGCCGACCGCGTTCACCTGCGGCTTCGCGCTGGGCCCGCGGATCAACGCCGGCGGCCGCATCAGCGAGGCGGATCTGGGCCTCCGCCTGCTGCTCTGCGACGACGCCGTCGAGGCGAAGGTGCTGGCCGAACGGCTCGACGGGGTCAACCGCCAGCGCCGCACGGTCGAGGGCGCGATCCTGGACCAGGCGATGCGGCAGGCCGAGGCGCAGCTGGCCGCCGGCCACGCGGTGCTGCTGCTGTCTGGCGGCGACTGGCATCCGGGCGTGGTCGGCATCGTCGCCGGCCGGGTGAAGGAGCGGTTCAATCGGCCAAGCTTGGTCGCGGCGGCGCTGGAGGACGGCACCATCAAGGGCTCCGCCCGGTCGGTCGAGGGGCTCGACATCGGTGCGGCGATCATCATGGCGCGGCAGTCAGGGCTGCTGCTCACCGGCGGCGGCCACGCGATGGCGGGCGGCTTCTCGCTCGACGCCACCGGCCTGCCGGCGTTCCACCGCCACCTGGACGACCGGCTGGCCGCCGCCCGGCTGCTGCCATCGACGCAGGCGCTGGCGGTGGACGGCGTGCTGGCCGTCGCCGCCGCCACCGTGGCGCTGGCCACCGAGATCGGCCGGCTGGCGCCGTTCGGGCCCGGCAACCCGGAGCCGCTGTTCGTGCTGCCGCGCGTGCGCGTGCTGCGCGTCGACCGCGTTGGCGCCACCGCCAACACGCTGCGGCTGATCCTGGAAGGCGAGGGGGGTGGCCCCCGGCTGAAGGCGCTGCTGTTCCGCGCCGATGACAGCCCGCTCGCCGCGGCACTGGAGCGGCGCGGCGGCCCGCCGCTGCACCTGGCCGGCTGGCTGCGTGCCGAGAGCTGGAACAACGCGGTCAGCGCCGGCTTCTTCATCCAGGACGCCGCCCTGGCGGAGCCGTGACCCGGGCCTCGCTTGACCCTCTGGGGAGGCTCGGCTACGCAGTCACACCCGCCGAGCGTGTGAGGACTGGCGCTGTCCTGTTCGTCTAGTGGCCTAGGACACCGCCCTTTCACGGCGGGTACACGGGTTCGAATCCCGTACGGGACGCCACGACTTTCATTTGCAGATGTCGTGCAGTCGAACGGTTTATAATCATAAATCACGGATCTCACACCCGCGCTCCAACTTATTCTATCCTACCCGGGTCAGATAGAATTTAAAATTGTTGGCGGGTTGCGGAGGGACGGATGAACGACAGCGAACGGATGAACGACAGCGACGTGACGGCCATCCTTGCCGCCGTTGGCACAGAGGTCCTTGCAAGAGGCGGAGCGCCCCTGCCGACCGCTAGCGGCGTGGCCTTAGCATTTGGCGGTGTGTGGCTTGCGCGGAAGATCGAAGACGCTGTCACCATCCTTCAGGAACGTTTTCGAACCATTCAAAAGATACTGTCTAAAACTCAGGAGGAAGAGTTCCTATCAATGTTTCTACGGTACATCCGTAGCGCACAAGAGGGCGCAGCGCGCAAGAATCTACACCTAATGGCAGATGTCATGGCCGGCATGATCGAGCGTGATGCAATCTACGCTGATGATTTCCTACGAGAAGCTGGTATCCTGAGCGAACTCAGTGGCAAGGAGATCATAATACTGGGGTCTATCTGGCGTATCACTGAAGGAGACGGCCATAAGCCGGAGCATGGTCGAAATGCCAGAAAAGCGGCTGACCTTTTGGTCCCCAGTCTGTTTCCCACGGACCGTCAATTTGTTGAGGCGCTATCTGCGTTGAGCCGGACGGGCCTTGTCATGCCGTTGTCTCATGAGCAGGGGCATATGGGATACACTACAACTGCCGCATATAGGCGCTTGACAGAACTTGTTGATTTTAGCTCGCTAGGAGCGACTGCCTCCGTAGGCTCATGATAGATTATTGGAGGTGTTTGTAGAGCGTATACAGAAGAGTTCACAGGCTCTTAAGCTCATGGATCAAATCATGTTCACGCATGGCACCGATCCTCGCAGCTAGACGTGGATTGCAAGTTACCATTCGGCCTTCCAGCAAATTGCTTCGGTAATAAATCCCTGCAGGTTCGCGGCCGTCGCGTGCCAGGCCCAGGCTGCGACAGATCGCCGGTCGGGCCGCCTCCCAGGCGGGGCCGGCGAGTAGCCCGAGACTGGGGCGTCACATAAAACGGGCACGGATATACGCTAAGGATTGCGGAGCCGGAGGGGACGCAGCTTTCCCTTCGGGACGCTGATGTCGGACCAGAGATAATCGCCGGTCAGGTTGATATGCTGCCATCTCAGTGGCGAGAGGTGCTGGAGCAGATCGGGCGGCACGGGGCGACGCTGGCGTTCGAGGTGCCGCATGGCGGCTTCGAGATAGGTGGTGTTCCACAGCACGATGGCGCTGGCGACGAGGTTGAGCGCGCTGGCCCGGTATCCCCGCGCCTGCAAACCGGGATCGCGGATGCGACTGGCACGGTGGAAGAAGATCGCGCGCTTGAGGGCGTTCTGGGCCTCTGCCTTGTTCAGCTCGCGGGTGGCGCGGCGGCGTTCCTCGAGGTTCTCGATCCAGTCCAGGGTGAACACCGTGCGCTCGACACGCCCGATCTCGCGCAGGGCGAGCACCAGGCCGTTCGCGCGGGGATAGGAGCCGAGCCGCTCCAGCATCAGCGACGCGCTGGTGACCCCGGTGCGGATCGAGACCGCGAGGCGGATCACGTCGTCCCAGTGGCTGGCGATCAGGCGTTCGTCGATCGGCTGGGCAGCCAACGGAGCGATATCCGGCCCTGGCCGCATGTCTGCGAATAGGTGCAGGCGTCTGCCGGCGACATTCGGGATGCGCGGAGCAAACCGAAAGCCCAGGAAATGGCACAGGGCGAACACGTGATCGGACACGCCGCCATCGGTATGGTGACGCTCGATCGCGAGGTCGGCGCCATGGTGGAGCAGGCCGTCGAGCACGTGGACGGCCTCGCTCGCGCCGGCGAAGATGACCCTGGAATGGAACGGCACGTAGCGGTCTGAGGCATGGGTGTAGAACGAGATGGCGGGTTCACTGCCCTTGTGCGGATTGACCGCCCAGGTCGCCTGCGCACGCCGATCCAGCGGGAAGTGCTGCCCGTCCGAACTGGATGCGGTGCCGGCACCGAAGCCCAACTCAACCCGTCACGGGCTCATCAGCCTTAGCGCCGGCCTTCCCGCTCCACGTTCCTGATCGAGAATGAGCCGGCGTTCTTGATCGTCGACCTAATTCTCAGGCTGCTCGCCGGTATCTTTCGCTCTGCATCCGCGACGATTGTCGCGTCTAATCCGCCCTCATGCGCCCAACATCGTCGACTAAAAGACGTGCCGCTGCTGAAATTCATCGCCTTTTGTACTGTGCCGCTATGCAGCCTCGCAGCCAGCGCTGCGCCGGATGGGTGTCATTCCGGCGGTGCCAGCTCATCTCATACCCGCACGGCGCCAACGGCACGGGACATTCGAGCACATGGAGGCGGTCGGCCCAGCCGGATGTCTCGACCACGCCGAGCATCAAGGTGGCGATCAGATCCGATCCCGCGATGAGCGGCGGTGCCGCGTACATCTGGGTTACGGTCATCATGAGCTTGCGCTTGAGGCCGCGCTCGGCGAGCAGCGTGTCGACATGTCCAAATCGGTCACCCTCCGGTGAAACGAGCAGGTGTTGCAGCTCAAGGAACGTCTCCAGATTGAGGGGGCGCTCGGCTGCCGGATGCCCCGTTCGTACCACACAAACAAAACGTTCTTCGAACGCGGGCTGGACGAAGATCCGTCCAGGGGCGCTCTGCGGCGGAACGCTCACCGCGACATCGACTTCGCCCGCATCGAGCAGTGAAAGCGCGTCGCCGCGCGCCCGAAACACACGGGCGTCGAGGTGCGCTTCGGGCGCGTTCTGCCGAAGGCACGCCAACAGGCCCGGAAGAGTCTTGAATGCAGCGTGTTCCTGTAGGCCCACGGTCAGGGTGCCACGGTGATCCTTGGGATTGAACTGCTGCGAGAAGCCGAGCGTACGGCTGATCTCCTCCAGCGCCGCCCCGAGCGGTTGTGCCAGCTCGACTGCCCGAGGAGTCGGGTGAAGTCCGTCATGGCCACGTACGAATAACTGGTCGTCGAACAGAGATCGTAGCCGGGCAAGTGCGGCGCTCATCGCCGGCTGCGTACGGCCAATACGCTTTGCCGCTTTAGTGACACTCCGCTCCGCGACCAGCGCGTCAAAGGCCACCAGCAGGTTGAGGTCGATGCCGTGTAAATCCATGCCGCTTATGTGCTCGCATACTCTTAATCGATGAAGCCAATAGAGGTATCATCAGTTATATCCACGCTGCAACCTCGAACGATCGGAGTTCTCCGGTATGAGCCTGACCAACGATGACAGATTAGCCGTCGGCATCCTGTATCGCGCCTTCAACGAAGGTAACCCGCAGCTTCTCGACGATGTGTTGACCGACGACTGGCAGGACACGCCGCTCGCGCCCGGTCAGCAACCCGGGCGGGAAGGGTTGAAGCCCATGATGGCGGCACTCTCGGCGGCTTTCGCGAACCTCAAGTTCGAGCCTCAGGAGATCACCGGACAAGATGGCCGCGCGGGCGTCAGGCTCGCCTTCAGCGGCCGCCATACCGGGGAATGGATGGGGGTCGCCGCTACCGGCAAATCCTTCTCGATCGCCTGGTTCGAGTTCCACCACACCAAGGCTGGTCGCATCACCCACACTTGGCATCTCGAAGACTGGGCTGACTGGCGCCGGCAAATCGGCGTCGATGACCAGGCATCTTAGAACCACACGAAAGCAGAAGGACAACGAATATGCCGTTCGCAAACTTTAAGTTTCCCCAGGGCATGATGACTCCTGAGCAGAAGGCCGAAATCGTGCATCGGACAACCGACATGTTCACCGAGTACTTCGGTGAGGGCGTGCGGCCTTACACGATGGTGCTGATCGATGAGGTTGTCGATGGCGGCTTCGGGCGCGCCGACCAGGTCTTCGACCTGAAGGCGCTGGCCGCGATGAAGGTCGACGACGGCGGAAGGTGATTCGTCTCCACCACCTATTCCGCAACTGTTATTCAGAGGGGTCAACGTGGCTTCAGTAGAGAAATCTGCAATCATCACCGGGTCTTCGAAGGGCATCGGTGCCGCCGTTGCCCAACGGCTCGCAGCCGACGGCCTGGCCGTCGTCATCAACTACTCCAGCGGCGCCGATGCCGCCAACGAACTGGTCTCGAAGATACGGTCGTCGGGTGGCACCGCAACTGCGATCAAGGCCGATGTGAGCGATGCCGCTGCGGTCAGAACGCTGTTCGACCAGACCGAGCAAGCCTTCGGCGGCGTCGACGTGCTCGTCAACAACGCCGGCATCATGAAGCTCTCGCCGGTTGCGGAGACGACGGACGAGCTTTTCGATCAGACGATCGCGATCAACCTCAAGGGTGCCTTCAATGGTATGCGCGAGGCCGCCAAGCGCATGCGCGAAGGTGGTCGGATCGTCAGCTTCTCCTCCAGCGTGGTCGGCCTCTATCAGCCTACCTACGGGGCTTATGCCGCGACCAAGGCCGGTATCCAGGCGATGAGCCACATCCTGTCCAAGGAGCTCGGCAAGAAGAAGATCACCGTCAACGTAATCGCGCCGGGTCCGGTCGCTACCGACCTGTTCATGAAGGACAAGACGGACGACGACATCAAGCCGATTGTCGGGCGCACCCCGCTCGGCCGTCTCGGCGAGCCGGCAGACATCGCCCGCGTCATCTCGTTCCTGGTCGGGCCGGACGGTGCATGGATCAACGGCCAGGTTCTGCGCGCCAACGGCGGCATCATCTGAGGAGTTGAAGACCGTGGGACAGATCATCCTCGTTACCGGCGCATCGAGCGGCTTCGGCCGCATGATCGCGACCGACCTCGCCGCCGCCGGCCACACCGCCTACGCGTCGATGCGCGGAACCGGTGAGAAGAACGCGAAGACAGTCGCCGACATCGCTGCAACCGCCAAGGACAAGAACATCGATCTGCGCACGATCGAACTTGACGTGCAGGACGAGGAGTCGATCGATGCGGCCGTCGGCGACATCATGCGCGAGCATGGCCGTATCGACGTAGTCGTGCACAACGCCGGCCACATGGTCTACGGACCGCTCGAGGCATTCACGCCCCAACAGCTTGCCGAGCTGTACGATATCAACGTCCTCGGCACGCAACGCCTCAATCGTGCGGTTCTCCCGCACATGCGTGCCGCGAAAGCCGGCCTTCTCGTGTGGACATCCAGCACCAGCGTGATGGGCGGCATCCCGCCGCTCCTCGGGCCCTATTTCGCCGCCAAGGCTGGCATGGACCAGATCGCGGTCTGCTACGCGCGCGAGCTGGCACCGTTCGGGATCGAGACGGCGATTATCGTACCCGGCGCCTACACCAAGGGGACCAACCACTTCTCCAACGCCGGCAAGCCCGGCGACGAGGCGCGTGCCAAGGAATACGAGAACGCTTGGCCGGAGAACTTCGCCAAGCGGATGCAGGACGCGCTTGCCGCGACCGACCCCAAAGACTCGGATCCCGGCGAGATCGGGCGCGCCGTGGTGAAGATTGTCGACATGCCGGCCGGCAAGCGCCCGTTCCGCACGGTTATCGACCCGGCCGATGACGGCTCGGCGGTGTCGATGCCGGTCGTCGACCGGGTCCGCGAACAGTTTCTCCACCGCATCGGCTTTCCGGAGCTGCTTTACCCGGCTGCGAACTAACCGAGCCGTGCCAGGCCGCTGATGACGGCCAACGTCGCCAACGGCCTGGCATACCGGTCGCTCCTATCGGATCGACCTTGATGCCAACTCTGGTTGGAAAGCCACCAACATGGTCATGAAACAAGGTATTGTCGTCATCACGGCGGCTCATCAGGTATTGGCCTTGAACTCGCCAAACTGGCGAAGGCGGATGGCTACAAGCTCGTTCTCGCCGCCGACCGGCCATTCGATGAGGCTCACCGTGAGCTTGGCGACGCCATCCTCGACACGTTGGAGACGGACCTCTCCACCACCAAGGGCGTCGATGCGCTCGAGCGACTGCTTGAGACCCGAGAGGTGGATATTCTGTGCGCCAACGCAGGCCACGGGCTCGCGAAAGCGTTCCTCGATCAGGATTTCGCGGCCGTCCGGGAACTGATCCTGACGAACGTCGTAGGCACCCTCGACATTACCCATCGGGTCGGACGTCGCATGCGTCAGCGAGGTCGGGGTCGCATCCTTCTCACCGGCTCGCTCGCCGGCCTGATGCCGGGCGCGTATCAGGCCGCCTACAACGCCTCGAAGGCTTTCATCGACAACTTCGGCTATGCGCTCGCGAACGAGCTTCTGGACACGGGCGTGACCGTGACCTGCCTGATGCCGAACATGACCGATACCGATTTTTGGGATCGCGCCGACGCCCTCGACACCAAGGGCGGAGCCGGACCCAAGCATTCTCCCGCCGCACCCGCGAAAGCCGGATGGGACGCGATGATGGCCGGCAAGGTCACCACGTCGCCCGGTTGGCTTGGCGCGCTCCGCCAGACGATCCTGCGCATCCTGCCGCCGACAATCGTGGCCGGTATGAACGCCAGCGATCTGAAGCCAGGCGGAGCCGATCGCTCGTGACGTGCCGAGTATAGGCGGAGGATCAATGATAACCCGACCGAGCGCGCGACCGCCGCGCATCGACGTCCACGCCCGCTTCCTGCCGGATGACGACCGTGCTGCGGCTCTGGCTGCCGATGACGGTGCCGACCTCGCCGCCTTCCCCGATGCGGATGGCTTCGCATCGTTCCTGGCGGCGGCCGGTTCGGGCCTGAAGCACGTGATGCGCACCGAGGAAGCGTTCCGGTCGGCCATCCACCGCCTCGCGCGCGTGGTGGCTTGCGCGGTCGGGCTGGCCTGACGCCTATGGCGCCACCGCCGCGATATGGCGTCGACGCCAGCGAACGGGTTGACGTCCGAAGCGATAACCCGGCTTCACTCCGGCAGAGCCGGCTCGGCGACCCGCCGATCGCGCCGGGGTCCGATGAGCGGAGGGTCCGATGTCCAGACGCTGGCTTGCTGTGATCATGCTGGTCGGCGGCGGCTTCGTCTCCGCATGTACGGCCGGGGCGGTGCAGCAGGACGGCGATCACGGCCCGCGCGGGCTCTATGTCGGCGGCGGGGGCGGTTATGTCATCCACTGACCCGGTCGCCGGTGGCCTGCCGCCCGAAAGTGTCTGGGACTATCCGCGGCCGCCGGCGCTGCAGCCGGTCGCTCTGCCGGTGCGGATCGCGTTCGGCGGCGCCGTGATCGCGTCCACCGAGGCGGCCTGGCGGGTGCTGGAGACGTCGCATCCGCCGGTCTACTACCTGCCGTCCGACGCCTTCCGGCCGGAAGTGCTGGAGCCGGCGGCGGGGTCGAGCTTCTGCGAGTGGAAGGGCGTCGCACGCTACTGGACGCTGCGCGCCGGGGACCGCCTCGCGGCCGGGGCGGGCTGGAGCTATCTGGAGCCGACCGAGGCATTCGCGGCGCTGCGCGACCACGTCGCCGTCTATGCCGGGGCCATGGAGGGCTGTTTCGTCGGCGACGAGCGGGTGACGCCGCAGCCGGGCGGGTTCTATGGCGGCTGGATCACGCCCAACCTCAAGGGACCGTTCAAGGGCATCCCCGGCAGCGCCGGCTGGTAGGCGGACGATGCGGAGCCTGGAACCCGGCGGCTGGGCCGTGGTGGTCGGCGCCGGGGGCGGGATCGGCGGCGCGCTGGTGGCAAGGCTGGCCGAGGATGCGGACATGGCCGGCGTGATCGCGCTGTCCCGTCGTCCCGGGCCGGCGAGCGGCGGCCGGGTGCACGCGGATGCGATCGATATCGGCGATCCGACCAGCATCGAGCGGGCGGCCGCGCGACTGGCCGGGCTTGCGGCCCCGATCCGGCTGGTGATCGTTGCCACCGGCATGCTGCATGACGGGCAGATCCAGCCGGAGAAGAGCTATCGCGCGCTGGACGCCGACGCGCTGCTGGAGAGCTACCGCATCAATGCCGTGGGCCCGGCACTGGTCGCCCGCCACATGCTGCCGCTGCTGGCACCGAGCGGCCGCAGCGTGTTCGCCGCCCTGTCGGCACGGGTCGGCAGCATCGGCGACAACCGCTCCGGCGGTTGGCACGGCTACCGCGCCTCCAAGGCAGCGCTCAACATGATCCTGCGCAACCTCGCGATCGAGACGCGGCGCCGCACGCCGGAGCTGATCTGCGTCGGGTTGCACCCGGGCACCGTCGAGACCGGGCTGAGCCGGCCGTTCCAGCGCAACGTCCCCGGTCCGCAGCTCTTCACGCCGGAGTTCTCCGCGGCGCGGCTGCTTGCGGTGATCGACGGGTTGCGGCCGGAGCAGAGCGGCAGCGTCCTGGACTGGCAGGGAGAGACGGTGCCGCCGTGAAGGCCAGCGGCCCCAGACCCGCGAAAAATGGCTTCCAGAGGCGAGCCTTTGGCGGGGTCCGGGGGCAGAGCCCCTGTCCTTATCCGGCGAGCGACGCCGCGATGTTGACGCCGAGCGCGATGATCGCGGTGTTGAACAGGTAGGACACCAGCGAGTGGGCCAGCACCAGGCGGCGCATGGCGGCGGACTGCGTGCTGACGTCGCTGACCTGGCTGGCGACGGCCATGCAGAACGAGAAGTAGAGGAACTCGTCGATGTTGGGGCTGTCGTTGCCCGGGAACAGCAGCCCGCGGCGCCGCCAGAACTCGTGCGCGTAGTGCGTGGCGAAGGCCGTGTGCACGAACAGCCAGGACAGCAGCACGGTGCCGCCGGCCAGACCGTCCAACCAGCCAGCGTGCGTCTTTCCGTGCACCTGCGCCAGCTCGGCGACGATGGCGCCAAGCGATGCCAGGGCAGCCGCGACGGTGATCAGCAGCATGCCCCAGGCGCCCTCGTCGAGCCGGTTCGCGACGGTGGCCAGCCGGTCGGGCGTCGTGCGCCGCATCGCCAGCAGGAAGACCGCTTCATAGGCCAGCACGCCGCCATCCCAGCCGATTAGCAGCGCCGTGACCGGCCGCAGCCGCAGCAGCAGCAGCGCGACCGGGACCGTGGCCAGGATGAACAGCAGGCCGGTCAGGAGGGCAGGGCGGTAGCGCAGGTGACGGAACATACGGGGTTCGCTCTCCAAGGCGGCAAAGTTCGGGCTGCCGATTGCATTTTGGCCGGCGGGAGCCATTTATGGTGGAACGGCTGTCTTTTCGGCCGGGAAGATATGATCCCTACGTAGTGACGCACGTCGAATTCCTTCTCCCAATCGAAAAGTGGAGCCTGCGGCACCTTCGCCGCGGGCAGGCCTATGGAGGAAACGTGCGATGTCGACAGGCACCGTGAAGTGGTTCAATAGTCAGAAGGGCTACGGATTCATCCAGCCCGATGATGGCTCGAAGGATATCTTCGTGCACATCTCCGCAGTCGAGCGGGCAGGTCTCACCGGCCTGAACGAGGGGCAGAAGATCAGCTACGATCTCGAGCGTGGCCAGCAGGGCAAGGTCTCGGCAGGCAATCTACAAGCCAGCTGATCCCGTTGGCGATGACGGTCCTGCCTCGTGCAGGACCGTCCGAAGGAACAGCTTGATGTCAAACCCGAAATTCGCGATCGGCGACCGCGTCGCCTTCGTTCCCGGCAAGTACGACAACAACGTCACGCGCGGCGTGTATACCGTGGTCCGGGCGATGCCGGTGACCAACCAGGGCTATCAGTATCGGGTGAAGAGCCTGCGCGACAGCCACGAGCGGGTCATCGACGAGGTCCAGCTCGCCTCGGCCTCCTGACCCGTCCGGTCACTGCAGCGGCTCGACCGGCAGAGCCCACAGCATTCCGCCCTTGCCTGCCAGCTGGTTGCGGCCACGCGGCAAGTGCAGCGCGGATCCATCCCCCACGTCCCGCCGGTAGATCTCGCCGTAATTGCCGACGGCGGCGATCGCATGGGCAAAACCGTCGTCGGAGATGCCGAGCGCCCTGCCGATCCATGGCATGCCGCCGGCAAGCCGCCGGATCACCGGATCGGCGTTGGTGCGCAGGGCGGCGACATTGGCCTGCGTGACGCCGTGCCCCTCCGCCTGCAACAGCGCCCAGACCGTCCAGCTAACCAGCGCCGCCCACTGCGGGTCGCCGTCGCGGAAGGCGGGCGACACCGGGTCGGTGGTGATCGTGTCCGGCAGCACCGTGAAGGCGTCCGCACGCTTGCCGAAGCTGGCGTGGATGTTGGCCATCCATGAGATGTCGCCGGTGATGACGTCGCAATGCCCGTCCATCATCGCGACCTCCATCTCGCCCCGCTCCGAGAACGGGAAGTGCGCGGTCGGGATCCTGAGCTGCGGGTCGAGCACGTCGTAGATGACCTGCTCGGGAGGTGCCGCGTTGATGAAGCAGACGAGCTTTCCGGCCAGATCCGCCACGGTTTTTACGCCGCTGCGGTTGGAGACCAGGAAGCCCTGTCCGTCGATGAAGATCGGTGGTCCGAAAGCCGCCTTGTAGATCTGGCCGATCACCGGGTTGGGGGTGGCGCCGAACAGGATGTCGACCTTGCCGTCCCGCACGGCCCGAAGCCCCTCGGGCTCGTCGCGCAGGGTGCGGAACCGGGCGCGGCCGGCATCGTCGAACACCTCCGCCGCGAGGGCGCGGCAGAAGTCGCCGCCGAGCCGGGTCAGGTTGCCGTGGGTGTCGGCCTCCGAATAATCGTCCTCGTCGTCGACCACGCCGCAGGTGAGCGTTCCGGCGGCACGGACCTTTTCCAGGATCGTGCTGGCGTGGGCGGGCTGGCAGAGGCAGGTGATCAGGAAAGCGGCCGACATGGCCAGGGTGGGCTTGAGCAGGCGATGCAAGGCGGAAGACTCCGGACAAGATGAGAGGGAGCCGGACGATGCCGGCTCCCCCTTCTGACGCTGCTGGTGTTGCGTCGGCGTCGGACGATCAGGGCGTCCAGGTGCCCGAGGTCGGGATACCGGGGGTCAGGGACGGGCGCGGGTTGAAGTCGACCGGCGCCGGATCGATCAGGCGGTCCCCCACGTAGTCGGTCGGCACGATGTTGAGCGTGTAGCAGCCGCCAGCCGCGTAGTGGGGCAGAGTGGGCTTGGTGCCGGGCAGGATTTCGGCGTAGGAGGCCGGCAGCGGCGCCGTGGTTCCCAACAGGCGGGCGTTGTCGAACGCGGCCAGCATGTTGCCGACGCCGGGCGTGTTGTCGTCGGCCGGGCCGACATAGTTCTCGCCGAACTCGGTCTTGCCCAGCGCGACGCCCTTCTTCTCGTTGGGCAGGTCGGCGAGCGGGGTCAGGTTGAACAGGTTGTCGATGAACTTGATGATCGAGCTGTGCTCGGACGCCTCGCTGACGATGGCGTGCGACTTGCCGTAGGGCGAGATCACGATCGCCGGGATGCGCGACGACGGCTCGAGCGGGTTGCCCTCGGGATCGTTCACGCGCGCGGCGTTGGGAACGTGGTCGTAGAGGCCGTCGGTCTCGTCGTAGGTGATGATGATCGCGCTGTCCTTCCAGTACGGGCTGGCGGCGATCGCGTTGACCTCGTCGGCCAGCAGCTGCTCGGAGATCTGCCCGTCCGAGTAGCCCGGATGGTCGTCGCTTCCGGGGGAGGCGGCGCGCACGGCCGGGTTCGGGTCGAGCGGGACCAGCCCATCATTGTTGTCGTAGCCGCCGCGGATGTAGGCGACGCCGCCTGCGGCCGGCAGCAGCTGGTTCTGCACCGCGGTGAAGAAGTCGCCCAGGCCGTACAGGTGGTTCTGCGCCACGGCGGGGTTGTCGCCGACATAGCCGAAATACTGCGCCCCGTTGTGATGGGTCACGTAGGAGCTGTGGATCGGATAGGCCGTAGTGTCGGTCGGCTCCGCGTCGTAGCCTTCCTGGAACCAGCCCCAGTTGGTCGGCTGGTTGCCGCTGCCGGCGATCGTCTGCAGGTCCTTCTGCACGTCGACCAGGTCGAGTGCGGGGTTCTGGTCGGTGCTGACGGTCTTCAGGATGTCCTTGCCCATGAAGGACAGCGGCAGGCTGGCGTAGGTCTGGTTCAGGTTCGGCGTCGCCGGGCTCTCGTCGTTGGGGCCGTAGGTCGGCTTGAACGGGCCGTTATCGAGGTTGGAGCCGGCGAACGGGCCGTTGTCGGTCACGACCGGCTCGCCGCTGGAGGTGGCGATCACCGGGCTCGCGGTGTTGTTGCTGCCCTCGTCCGGGTGCAGCGCCCACTGCGTGAGCCCGGACTGGCCGGCGATCATGGCGATCGCGTTCGGGGTCGAGGCGGAGGTGACGGTCATGTGGAAGTTGTCGAACAGCGCGAAGCGGTCGGCGAACTGCCACAGGTAGGGGGCGGTGTCGCAATCGACGTGGCTCATCGCCAGCTCGCCCATCTGCTTCTGCTTCAGGCTCGGCGGCGAGGTCGCGGGCAGGCCGGTGGTCTTGCTGACGATCTGGCCGGCGGCGTTGGTGGTGAGGCCCTCCTCGTCGAGCGCGAACCGGTCGTTCAGCGACACGCCGTTCACGAAATCCTGGCTCACCAGGATGCCCGAGTGGCTGTGGTCGACCGAGCCGGTGTCGGCCGGGTAGATCTGCACCGTCGAGCCGGGCGTGGTGCCGCCCGTGGTCTTCACCGTCTGCGGGATCAGGAACGGCGAGACGGTGCCGATGGTGCCGTCGGTGTTGACGATCGCCTGGGTGAAGCCCGGCGTCCGGGCTGCCGACTTGGTGAACAGGCCGTTGGCGCCGGGATAGGTGCCGAAATAGTAGTCGAACGAGCGGTTCTCCTGGAACAGCACGAACACGTATTTCACTTTCTTGCGCAGCAGCGCGATCTTGTCCGCCGTGCTGAGCGCCGGCTCGGCGGCGAGGTTGGTCGCCAGGCGCATGACCTGCGGACTGCTGGCCGGCGCGATCGAGACGTCGCCCGGAGCCTCCTGTGCGAAGACGATGGTCGGCTGCATCAGCGCCGCCGAGAAGAGGACGGCAGACGACGTCCTGCACCAGTTCCTGAACGACATAGACCCACCAGAAATTACGGTCCGGCAAGACTGCCGACACCTTCCGGGGTCCGTTTGGCCCAACTCGTGGTGCGACGCTAACGACAGTTCGATGAATTTGTCCCGGGCCCCTATCGCGGGCGCCGGACACGGGACGATGGTGCGGAAACGAAGACGCCCTCCCGATGGGGAGGGCGTCGGTCGGCACGGGATGAAGGCCGGCGCTGCCGGCGCCCGGATCAGGCGAGGCTGATCGCCGCCGCCTCCGGACCCTTCTGGCCCTGCACAACCTGCACGCGGGTGGCCTGGCCCTCGTTCAGGCTGGACAGGCCGGAGCGCTCGAGCGCCGAAGCATGGACGAAGATGTCCTTGCCGCCGGTGTCGGGGGTGATGAAGCCGAAGCCCTTGGTGGCGTTGTACCACTTGACGATGCCGCGGACTTCCTCGGCGCTCGACAGGTCGGGGGTGGAGCGGCCGCTGCGGAAGCCGCCGGACGGAGCGCCCGTGCGCGGGCCGCCGAAACCACCGGGGGCGGAGCGCGGACGCTCAGGCTGGGCGGTGCTCTCGTCGACGGAGATCACCTCGGCAACCTGGCGTCCCTTCGGACCCTGGCCGATCTTGACGCCCAGCGTGGCGCCCGGGCTCACCGAGTCGTGGCCGGACTGCGACAGCGCGTTGGCGTGCAGAAACACGTCGCCCGAGCCGTCCGCCAGCTCGACGAAGCCGAAGCCCTTCTCACTGTTGAACCACTTTACGCTGGCGCTGATCTCGGGGCCGGACGCGATGACCTGCGACCCACCGCCACCGCCCATCGGACGTCTGGGTGGGCCGCCGCCGCCACTGCGATCGCCGAACGAAGGTGCCGGCGTGGGTGTGAAATCATCGTCGAAGCCGCCGCGGCGTGGGGAACGGGGGCTGCGGTCGGTCCTGTTACTTCTCAACGGTCGTAATCCCGAGGTCTAGTGGGTGGCCGGTTCAGGCGCACCGAATGGCGATATCGCTGGTTGACGTGTCTCAGAGGGCCCTGATCAACGTGAAAAGTACGTCCCTGATCCACCGAAACATGCCATAGCACGGCGTCGCCTGCACGAGCCACCGTCATCCATCACCGGATCGTGTAGTTTTATGCAGGGCTATCGGAGAAGCCGGAAGCAGCTGCAGCCTCCTGGTTTCCGATGGCGGCATGGTGCGCATGCCAGTGCCGGGCGATGTCGATGCGGCGGCAGATCCACACGCGGTCGTGCCGCTGCACGTGGTCCAGGAAGCGGGCCAGCGCCCCGGCGCGCCCGGGCCGGCCGGCCAGGCGGCAATGCAGCCCGACCGAGAGCATGCGCGGCGCCGTCTCGCCCTCGGCATAGAGCATGTCGAAGCTGTCGCGCAGGTAGGTGTGGAAGTCCTCGCCCGTCGCGAAGCCGGCTGGGGTCGCGAACCGCATGTCGTTGGCATCGAGCGTGTAGGGCACCACCAGCTGCGGCGCGCCGCCGCGCGAGGCCGCGTGCCGGTGGTCCCAGTACGGCAGCTCGTCCGCATACGAGTCGGCGTCGTAGAGGAAGCCGCCTTCCTCGGCGACCAGGCACGCGGTGTTGGGGCTGCAGCGGCCCAGGTACCAGCCAAGCGGCCGCTCTCCGGTCACCGCCCGGTGCGCCGCGATCGCGCGCTCGAGGTCCTGCCGCTCGCGGGCGATGTCCACGTGCTGGTAGTCGATCCAGCGATAGCCGTGGCTGGCGATCTCGTGGCCGGCCTCCGCCATCGCCTGCGCGAGCTCCGGATGGCGCTCGATCGCCATGCCGACCGCAAAGCTGGTGAAGGCGAGCCCGCGCTCGGCGAACAGCCGCAGCAGCCGCCAGGCGCCGACGCGGCTGCCGTACTCGTAGAGGCTCTCCATGTTCATGTGGCGGGCGCCCGGGATCGGCTGCGCCGTTGTGATCTCGGACAGGAACGCCTCCGACGCGGCGTCGCCGTGCAGCACGCAGTTCTCGCCGCCCTCCTCGTAGTTCAGCACGAACTGCACGGCGATCCGCGCCTGGCCCGGCCATTGCGGGTGGGGCGGCGTGCGCCCGTAGCCGATCAGGTCGCGCGGGTAGGGCTGGCTCATGAGGCCTCCGGACCGGTCGTCGGCGTGGGGGTTTCGCCGCCGCGGCGAAGTCCGTTAGAACACGGTGCCGGCCGTGCTGGGCCGGCCCCCGGGACGCAAGTGAGCACGATGACACGCAGCCTGACCACCCGTCCCGCCGGTGCCTCGCGGATGCTGGGCCTCTCGGCCGGGCTGGCTGCGGCGGCGGGGTTCGGCCTCGGCGCCCGTGCCGCCGCGGCCGAGCCGCTCCAGGATCCGTACGGCACCTTCACGGCGCAGGTCGAGAACGACGCCGTCTCGACGCTCAAGGGCACCTCCGACCAGTACTACACCAGCGGCCTGCGCCTCGGCTGGACCTCGGGCACCGACAACCAGCCGGCGCCGATCGAGGGCCTCGACCACGCGCTGCTGGGACCGGGGGTCACCCGCATCGCGATCGGCCTGCAGCAGTCGATCTTCACCCCGCGCTTCACCCAGCTGACCACGCCGCTGCCGGGCGACCGGCCCTATGCCGGCGTGCTGCTGGCCACCGTCAACCTGATCGACGACACCGACCTCACCCGCTCGGTGGCGGGCATCCAGGCCGGCGTGCTCGGCTCCTACGCCGGCGGCTACCAGGTTCAGAACGGCTTCCACAGCCTGATCGGCGACACCCCCAACCGCGGCTGGTCGCACCAGCTGCCGAACCAGCCGGTGCTGCAGCTGCAGGCCGGCCGGACCTGGCGCTACCCGCTCCTCGATCGCTACGGCATCTCCGCCGACGTGCTGCCGGAGCTGTTCGGCGCCGGCGGCGACTTCCGCACCTACGCACAGGGCGGCGCCACGGTCCGGATCGGCCAGGGCCTCACCAGCGATTTCGGCACGCCGCGCATCTCGCCCGGTCTTGACGGCACCGATGCCTACAAGGCGACGCGCAAGGTCGTCTGGTACGGCTTTGCCGGCGCCGACGGACAGGCGGTCGGCTACGACGCCACCCTGCAGGGCAGCACGTTCCGCTCCGGTGAGCCGCATGTCTCCAAGATCTGGGACGTGGGCGAGTTCGAGGCAGGTGCGGCGCTGCTGTATCACGGCGTGCGGCTGAGCTACACGCAGACCTGGCAGACGCAGGAATTCCAGCACGCCAAGTCCGGCCTGTTCAACTTCGGCTCGGTGGCGCTGTCGGCCAAGTTCTAGAGCATGATCCAATCGCACAGGCTCGCGGATCATGCTCTAGCTTGTTGTTTTGGCGAGCATCTTCATCCCATTGAACAAGTACGTTCGATCGGATGATGCTCTAGGAGCGCCCGCCGCTCGCGTGGGAGACCGTTGCATGATCGGCCGCAACGCCAACAGGCAGTCTCAGCGGCGCCTGCTGGCGAGCCGGATCTGCACGTCGCTGGCGGCCTGCTTCCTGGTGCTGGCCTTCGCCGTCGCGGCCCTCGGGCCGCTGGGACTCGATCTCGCCGATGCCGCGCATCGCCTCGACGACGGGCTGCTGGCCCGGCTGTATCGGCACTGCCCCACCGTGCTCTGGCGGCAGGTCATGCTGCCGCTGCTGGTGCGGCCGGCCTGGGTGCTGCCAGCGACGCTCGGCATCGTCTGCAGCGGGCTCGCGATCACGCTTGCCCGGCCGTTCGGCCTCGACCTGCGGCGGCGGCGGCGCTGACCCTCCCGGGGGTGACCCTCGTCCTGGGCGGCGCCCGCTCCGGCAAGAGCCGACATGCCGAGGCGCTGCTGACCGTCCTGCCGCCGCCCTGGCTCTATCTGGCCACCGGACAGGCCTGGGACGATGAGATGGCCGACCGCATCGCCCGGCACCGCGCCGCGCGGGCACCCGGCTGGCGCACCGACGAGGTGCCGCTCGCCCTGGCCGGGGCGCTCGACGACGCGGGCGCGATGCCGGCGCTGGTCGACTGCCTGACGCTGTGGCTGAGCAACCTTCTGCTTGGCGGCCACGACGTCACGGCGGCGTCCGATGCGCTGCTCACGGCGCTGGAGCGACGCGCGGCCCCCACCGTGCTGGTGAGCAGCGAGGTCGGGCTCGGGCTGGTGCCGGAGACCGCACTCGGTCGCCGCTTCCGCGACGAGGCCGGGCTGCTGCACCAGCGCATCGCGGACCATGCCGGCAGCGTGCGGCTGGTCGTGGCCGGCCTCGCCATGCACGTGAAGCCATGAGCGATGCCGAGGATGCCGAGCGCCACCGCCTCAAGATGGAGCGCCGCAAGGCGGTGCAGGACCGCGAGGTGGCGGAGAAGACCGTCCGCAAGGGGCTGTTGATCGTCCATACCGGCGCCGGCAAGGGCAAGTCGACCGCCGCCTTCGGCCTCGTGCTGCGCATGGTCGGGCGCGGCCGCCGCACCGCGGTGGTGCAGTTCATCAAGGGCGCCTGGAGCACCGGCGAGCGCAGCGTGCTGGAGGGGTTCGGGCCGCTCGTGCGCTGGCACACCATGGGGGAGGGCTTCACCTGGGAGACCCAGGACCGGGCCCGCGATGTCGCCGCCTGCCGCGCCGCCTGGGACGTGGCGCTCGGGCTGCTCGTCGACCCGTCGCTGTCGCTGCTGGTGCTGGACGAGCTCAACATCGCGCTGCGCTACGACTACCTGGCGCTCGACGAGGTGCTGGCCGCACTCGGCCGCCGGCCGCCGATGCTGCATGTGGTGGTGACCGGCCGCAACGCGCGGCCGGCGCTGATCGAGGTGGCCGACCTGGTCACGGAGATGACCGCGGTGAAGCACCATTTCGCCGCCGGCGTGGGAGCCCAGGAGGGCATCGAATTCTGACCGTGCCGCTGCCGGCCCTGATGCTGCAGGGCACCGGCTCCTCTGTCGGCAAGTCGGTGCTGGTGGCGGGGCTGGCACGGGCTCTGGTCCGGCGCGGGCTGCGGGTGCGGCCGTTCAAGCCGCAGAACATGTCGAACAACGCCGCCGTCACCGCCGATGGCGGCGAGATCGGCCGCGCTCAGGCGCTGCAGGCGCGCGCCTGCGGGGTCGCACCCTCTGTGCATATGAACCCGGTGCTGCTGAAGCCGCAAAGCGAGATTGGCTCGCAGATCGTCGTGCAGGGCCAGGTGTTCGGCAGCGCCCGCGCCCGCGCCTACCAGGCGATCAAGCCCACCCTGATGCCGCGCGTGCTGGAGAGCTTCGCCCGGCTGCAGGCCGAGTGCGACATCGTGCTGGTCGAGGGTGCCGGCTCGGCCTCGGAGATCAACCTGCGCCGCAACGACATCGCCAACATGGGCTTTGCCGCGGCCACCGGGACGCCCGTGGTGCTGGTCGGCGACATCGAGCGCGGCGGCGTCATCGCGAGCCTGGTCGGCACCCGGGCGGTGCTGGACCCGGACGACGCGGCGCGCATCCGGGGCTTCATCGTCAACCGCATGCGCGGCGACCCGTCGCTGTTCGAGGACGGCATGCGCGAGATCGCGGCCCGCACCGGCTGGGCCGCGATCGGGCTGTTGCCGCACCTGGACGCCGTGTCCCGGCTGCCGGCCGAGGATGCCGCCGACCTGCGGCCCTTCGCCCCCGGCTGCGGCGCGGACCGCCTGCGAGTCGCGGTGCCGCTGCTGCCGATGATCAGCAACTTCGACGACCTCGACCCGCTGGCGGCCGAGCCCGGGATCGAGCTGGTGCTGGTGCCGCCGGGCCGGGCGCTGCCCGGCGACTGCGCGCTGGTGATCCTGCCCGGTTCGAAATCGACCCTGGCCGACCTCGGCCGGCTGCGCGGCGAGGGCTGGGACATCGACATCGCGGCGCACGTCCGCCGCGGCGGCCATGTGCTGGGACTATGCGGCGGCTACCAGATGCTCGGCCGCACGATCGAGGACCCGGACGGCAGCGAGGGGAAGCCGGGGCGGGCGCCCGGGCTTGGGCTGCTGGACGTCGGAACCAGGCTGGACGGCTCCAAGGTGCTGGAGCCGGTCTCGGGCCTGCTGCTGCCGGAGGCGGTGCCGTGCTCCGGCTACGAGATGCATATCGGCCGCACCGCCGGGCCGGACCTGTCGCGGCCGTTCCTGCTCCGGGCCGATCGCAGCCCGGAGGGAGCGGTGTCGGCGGACGGCCGCATCGCCGGCACCTACTTGCACGGCCTGTTCACCAACGATGCCGCGCGCGCCGCCCTCCTCGGCCGGCTGGGTGCCGCCCCGGCGCCGCGCGACCACGAGGCGGGGATTGAGGCGGCCCTGGACGCGCTGGCGGAGCATCTGGAGGCGCATCTCGACATCGACCGGCTGCTGGCGATTGCGGCCGCGCGGGCCGGCCCCATCTGCTGAGGCGGTCGCGAACGATCCGGGAGATGCGGACATGAAGGCAGTCTGGAAGGGCGAGATGATCGCCGAGAGCGACGACATCGTCACCGTCGAGGGCAACGCCTACTTCCCGGCCGCCGCGGTGGCGCCCGGCCTGCTGGTGCCGAGCACGCACACCAGCAACTGCCCCTGGAAAGGCACCGCGCATTACCACTCGCTGTCGGTGGCCGGGGCCACCAACGAGAATGCGGTGTGGTACTACCCGGATCCAAAGCCGGCCGCCGCCGAGATCAAGGACCGGCTGGCGTTCTGGAAGGGCGTGCAGGTCAGCGGCTGAGCAGCGCCGCCATCGCGGCGGCGGCCAGCAGGCCGCCCTGCAGCAGGCAGGCACGCCGGGCGCAGGCGAGCGCCGCCTGCAGGTCGTCCGGGGTCGCCTCGGCCCGTCCACAGCCCAGCCAGGAATCGTTCATGGCCCGTCCGGCGTAGCTGCGCGGGCCGGCGAGACGCAGGCCGAGCCCGCCCGCCATCGCCGCTTCCGGCCAGCCGGCGTTCGGCGACCGGTGCCGGCGCGCATCCGCGCGGACCGCGGCCACGGCGTCGCGGCCGCTGGTCGTGCGGCCGAGCAGGCAGGCCAGCGCGATCCAGACCGCCGCGAGCCGCGAGGCCGGCAGGTTGACCAGGTCGTCCAGCCGCGCCGACGCCCAGCCGAATGC
Organism: uncultured Acetobacteraceae bacterium; assembly: GCA_937873205.1. Classification (GTDB taxonomy): domain Bacteria; phylum Pseudomonadota; class Alphaproteobacteria; order Acetobacterales; family Acetobacteraceae; genus Lichenicola. Next base: position 20,119 of record CALMVO010000037.1, on the reverse strand, counting down.
GCCGTGTCGCGGCGTCAGATGGCCGATCATGCTGTCGGCGGTGTTGACCGCCTTGTAGAACACCATGCCGGGCAGCCCGAACGCCGCGCACCACAGCAGCGGCGCCACCACCCCGTCGGAGAGGTTCTCGGCCAGGCTCTCGATCGCGGCCCGGACGATCCCGGCCTGGTCCAGCGGCGCCGTGTCGCGGCCGACGATCAGCGCCACCGCCCGGCGTCCGCCCTCAAGCCCTTCCATCTCTAGGCCGCGCAGCACGGCGCGGACATGCGTCAGCAGCGAGCGTTGCGCCGACAGCGTGGCGGCGCAAAGCCCTAGGATCGCGAGCGCCGCCGGCGAGGGCAGCAGTGTCAGGCAGCCGTGCTGCAGCGCCCAGGCCAGCAGCGTCGGCGGCCCGGCCAGCAGCAGTAACGCCATGACGCCCACGAGCCGCCGGCGCCGGTCGGAGAGACCGGGCCGGTTGAGCCGGCGGTCCAGGGCGCCAATGATGGCGCCGATCCAGCTCACCGGATGCCCGATGCGGCGGAACAGCCAGTCGGGATAGCCGAACAGCGCGTCCAGGAGCGAGGCCAGCAGCGCGATGACGAGGGTGACGGCTTATGCTCCGATGAGAAGAGGGCCAGGGGCTTTGCCCCTGGACCCCACCAGAGGCGAGCCTCTGGACACCGTTTCCAAAGAAAGCGGATCCGGGGCCGCTGGCTCCAGCGGGGGCCAGGGGCAGAACCCCTGGCCTTCCTTCTTATCCCATGGCGGCCGGTTGCAGGCAGCGCGGGCAATGTTCCCGTCGGCACCTGAGCCGTTCCTCGACCTCTCGACCGGCATCAACGCGCACACCTACCCATTCATTACGCCGCCGCCTGCCACCTTCGCCAGATTGCCGGAGCCGGAGGACGAGTGGGCGCTGCGAACGGTGGCGGCGGCCCGCTACGACGTACCGGATGCCGGCTGGATCGCGGCGGCGCCCGGCTCGCAGATCCTGATCTCGGTCCTGCCGCGCCTGCTGGACTGCCGCCGCGCGGTCATCCTGTCGCCGACCTATGGCGAGCACGCCGCCGCCTGGTCGGCGCACGGCATCCCGGTCCGGACGGTGGCGGACGAGCGGGCGCTGGACGAGGCGGCCGCCGCCGGGACCGCCCTCGTGCTCTGCAGCCCGAACAATCCGGACGGTCGCCGGCTGGGGCGCGACCGGCTCGCAGCGCTCGCCGCCCGCTGCGCCGCGTGCGGCGGCACGATGCTGGTCGACGAGGCCTTCGCGGACCTCGAGCCGGACGTCGTGAGTGCCGCCACCCTACTGCCCTCGGCCGGGCTGCTGGTGCTGCGCTCGTTCGGCAAGAGCTACGGCCTGGCCGGCCTCCGGCTCGGCTTCCTGCTGGCCGACCCGGCCGTGATCGTCCGACTGCAGCGGTTGCTGGGCCCTTGGGCTGTCGGCGGGCCCGCGATCACGATCGGCGCGCAGGCGCTGGCCGATCGCGACTGGATCCGCGGCATGACCGCAACGCTGGGCCTCGCCGCCGACCGCCTGGACCGTCTGCTGCGGCATGCCGGCCTGGAGCCGCTCGGCGGCACCCGGCTGTTCAGGCTGGGCGCCGCGCCGGATGCCGGCGCGCTGTTCGACCGCCTGGGCGCCTGCGGCATCCTGGTCCGACGCTTCGAGGCGATGCCTGGCTGGCTGCGGTTCGGGATCCCGGCCGACGAGGCGGCCTGGACCCGACTCGCCGGCGCCCTGACGCCGGGCGGGAGTCCGCCGGCCGGATGACGCTCAGCCGATGCCGCGCGATCTCCACGTCAGCCGGCTGCCGCGGCGGTGGGACGGCGCTCGCTCCTCGCCGCCATGCCGGTTCAACGGCGCGGTGTCGGCACGTCGTGCCCCGGCGTGACAGGCGTGCCGGGCGCCACCGGCGCGGAGGGGACCGGCGCCACCTGCTCCTTCATCTGGTTGGGCTCGTCGGGCAGCCGCTGCGACGGCTGCACCTTCTGGCGCGTGGCCGGCGCCGGCTGCTGCGGGCTGGTCTTCAGGTATTTCGACTTGGCGGTGCGGGTGTGGCCGGTGACCCGCTCGCCGCTGCTGACCTGCGACGCCGGCGCCGAGTCCGGTGCCGACCGCTGCGCCAGGGCCAGGCCTGGCGCGAACAGCGACGCGGCCAGAAGCAGCGCGCATGGCACGGTCGGGGAGTGCGTTGGCCTGGACATGATCGGCTCCTTGACCCAGAGGGATGCTGTTGCTCGCGTGCAACCGTCCTATGTCACCGTGGCCGGAGCAAGGCAGCCATGGCCGAGATCGGCTTCTACCATCTGACCCGGTCGGCGGCCGAGGGGGCCCTGCCGGCGCTGCTCGGGCGCACGCTGGCCGCGTCCCGGCGTGCCGTGGTCAGGGTCCGCGACTCGGCGCGGGCTGCCGCGATCGACGCGGCGCTGTGGCAGGCGGCCGAGCCGCTCTGGCTGCCGCACGGCACCGCCGAGACGAACGAGGCGGATCTGCAGCCGATCTGGATCACCGCGGATGACGGGGTGCCGAACGGGGCGCTCTATCTGTTCCTGCTGGACGGTGTCGCCGCCGCGGATGCGGCACGCTTCGAGCGCGTATTCGACCTGTTCGACGGCAACGATGCCGAGGCCGTCGCCGCGGCGCGGCTGCGCTGGACCGACTGCCGGTCGGCCGGTCATGCGCTCGCCTATTGGCGGCAGGAGCCGAAGGGCTGGGTGCGGGCGGCCTGACCCGAAGCGGTCCGAACCGCCCGGCCGGGGCAACCCGGGCCGGCAGCGCCGGTTCTCGTCGAAGCACGGCCGAGGCAAGGCCGGGCAGGGAGAGACGCCATGAGCGACGACAGGTCGAATGCGGACGCCACGCCGAAGGGCGGCCCGCCCGGCTCGGACAAGGACGTGAACGGGCCCGGCATGACCAACGGCATCCCGAACGGCGCCTCGGACGGGGCCGCCACGGCCCTGCCCGATTCGGACCGCAAGGGTGCCGAGACCGCGACCGACGCCGACTCGGGTGGCTGAAGCCGCCGCCGTGCCGCGGCGGGTCAGGCTCCCCGATGGCTCGCACGTGCCGGGGCTGGGCCAGGGCACCTGGCGCATGGGCGAGGACCCGGCCCGCCGCCGCGTCGAGATCGACAGCCTGCGCGCCGGCATCGAGTTCGGCCTGTCGCTGATCGACACAGCCGAAATGTACGCGGACGGCGGTGCCGAGGCGCTGGTCGGCGAGGCGATCGCGGGCCGGCGCGACAGCGTCACCCTCGTCAGCAAGGTGCTGCCGTCGAACGCCACCCGCTCCGGAGTCGCCGCCGCCTGCCGGCGCAGCCTGAAGCGGCTGCGGGTCGAGCGGATCGACCTCTATCTGCTGCACTGGCGCGGCGGGACCCCGCTCGCCGAGACCGTCGACGGCTTCGAGACGCTGCGGCGGCAGGGGCTGATCGGCCAGTGGGGGGTGTCCAACTTCGACGTCGACGACATGGGCGACTTCGCCGGTCTCGCCCGGCCGCGCGGCTGCGCCACCGACCAGGTGCTCTACAACCTCGAGCATCGCGGCATCGAGCACGACCTGATGGGGTATTCGGTGGAGCAGGGGATCCCGCTGATGGCCTACTCGCCGCTGGGGCAGGCCGGCGCCCTGCTGCGGTCGCCGGCGCTGGCGACGGTGGCGGCCCGACACGATGCCACGCCGGCGCAGGTGGCGCTGGCCTGGACGCTGCGGCACCCGAACGTCGTCAGCATCCCCAAGGGCGGCACCGTCGCGCACGTCCAGGAGAACGCGGGGGCGGCCTCGCTGCGGCTCGACGACGCCGACCACGCGGAGCTCGACCGGGCCTTTCCGCCACCCGCGCGCAAGATTCCGCTGGCCATGCTCTGAGGGGGCGGTCACCGAGGGCGGGCGGCATGCTAGTCTGCGTCCGCTTACGGGCGACGGGGTGGATGTGAGCCTTCTGGTCCTGGTCGGGCTCCTGCTCGTGCTGATGGGCGTGCTGGCGGCGAAGGCGATGCGGCGCCGGGCGGGGATCGTGGCCGGGGTCGGCGCCAGCCTCTGCGCGCTGGCGCTGCTGGCCGGCGCCCGCGGGGCAGCGCTACCGGTGCCGATCGGCCTCGCCGGCGGCGGCGGCGCGCTGCAGCTGGACGGACTGTCGGCGCTGTTCCTGTTTCTGAGCTTCCTGGTCGCCGCGTTCGCCGAGGCAGAGCCGCTGTGCCTGGTCGCCACCTGCCTGGCGATGCTGGCCGGCGACCTCGTGCTGCTGGCGGCGGCCGCAGCACTCGCCCTGCTGGCGCTGCCGCCGCAGGGGCTCGGCCGGCGCCCGGGGCGGCTCCGGACGATGGCGGCGGGTGGCCTCGTCGGCGCCTGCGCGCTGCTCGGCGGCGTCGCCGCGCCGGCCGGAGCGCTGCTGCCGGAGACGGGCTTCTCGCTGGTCCGCGACGGGGTCGCCACGCTGGGGCGGGAGGCAGCCGTGCTGCTGCCGGTTCTGGTGCTGCTGGGCGTGGCGCCGCTCCTCGGGCTGTGGCCGCTTGCTGCCTGGCATCGGCGGCTGTGCGGGACGGCGCCGCCCTGGGCTGCGGCGCTGGCCTCGCTGCTCGGGCTGTTCCTGCTGCTGCGGCTGCTACTGGGCCTGGCCGGGTCGGCGCCGGCGGCTGGCTGGGGATACGGGCTGGCGGCGCTGGGCATCGCCTCGGCGCTGGCGGCGGCTGTGGGGGCGCTCCGTGCGCAGACGCTGCGCGGCGCCGTCGCCCGGCTGCTGGCGGTGCAGAACGGCCTGGCGGTGCTGGGCGTCGGGATCTGCCTGCTGGCCCGGACCGACGACCTGCCGGGGCTGGCCGCCGCCGCCCTCGATGCCGTGCTGCTGCTGCTGCCAACGCAGGTGCTGGCCGGGCTGGCGATGCTGACGCTTGCGGCAGGGATGGAGGAAGAGGCCGGCGCCAGCCTGCTGGCGCGGCTGGGCGGGCTGGTGCAGTCGATGCCGCGGGCGACGGCTTTGGCGGCGGTCGCGGTGGCGATGCTGGCCTTCCTGCCGCCGGTCGGCGGCTTCCCGGCGCTCTGGCTGCTGCTGCAGTCGACGCTGGCGGTGGCGCGGGTGGCGCCGGTGCCGGCGCTGCTGGCCATGGTGGCGGCGGCCGTGGCGGTGGCGCTGTCCGGGCTCGCCTGGGTGCGGCTGGTGGCGGTCGCGGGGCTGGGTCGGCCGCGCACGCCACGTGGCGCCGCGGCGCAGGAGATCGGCGGACGGCTCGGGCGGACGGTCGCCGCCATGCTGGTGCTGCCCGGGCTGATAGGGTTGCTGCCTGGCGTCTGGCTGCGCCTGCTGCGGTCGGTCGGCGCCGGGCTCGCGGCGGGGGTGGACGCCGATCCGCCGCCGCTGCTGCATCTCGTGGTGCCCGGCGGCGGCGCCACGCTGTCGCCGCTGGCACTCGCCGTGTTGCTGCTGGTGGCGATCGGCGGATGCCTGCTGCTCGGGCGGCGCCTGGCAGTGCGGCCGGAGCGGCGCGCCCCGGCCTGGCAGCAGGGGAGCGCGCCGCCGCCGCCCTGGCTGCCGTTCGGCGATCCACTGACCCAGATCGGCCCGGCGACGCTGGTGCGGATGGTCGGGCGGCAGGCCGGGCCGGCGGGCTGGCCCGGCCTGTCTCGGATGCGTCCGCGGCGGCTGCGGGCGATGCTGGCGGCACCCGAGGCGGTCGGCGCGTGGCTGCTGGCGGCGCTGCGGCGACACGGCGCGGTGCTGGCGCTGGCGCTGCTGGCCGGGCTGCTGGCCTCCCGCGGCGCATGACCCTGGCGGAGCTGCTCCTCGGCGTCGCGGCACTGCTGCTGCATTTGGCGCTGTCGGTGGCGGCGGCACCGATGCTGGGCGCGCTGGCCGATTGGGTGGCGGCGATGCCGGCAGACCGGCCGCGATCGCGCCCGTCCCGTGCCGGCCTGATGGCCGCCCTCCGGCGGCCGTGGCAGCGGCTGGCCTGGCTGATGGCCAAGGAGCCGGTGCTGGCCGAGAACGCGTCCGCGGTCGGCGGCATGGCGCCGATCCTGGCGGTGGCGGTGACGCTGGCGGCGGCGGCGCTGGTGCCCTCCTTCCTCCGGGGCATGCCGACCGGTGGGCTCGCCGACCTACCGGCCATCCTGGCGCTGCTCGGGCTGGCCAATCTGATCCTGCTGCTGGGCAGCCTCGACATCGGCGCCGCCGGCCCCGGCCTCGCCGCGATGGCGGCCCCAAGTGCGGCGCTGCCTGCGCTGCCGGGACTGGTGCTGGCGGTGGCGGGGCTCTGGCTGGCTTCCGGCGGCACCGGGCTCGAGATCCTGCTGGCGGCGCATGACGGCGGCGCACCCGGCCGCTCCGTGGCCAGGCTGCTGGCGACGGTGGCGCTCGGGCTGGCGGCGCTCGCCGCCGGCAGCGGCGAGGACGGACTGTCGCGCGAGCTGGCCGGGCCGGACCTCGCCCTCTTCGGGCTGCAGTCGGACCTGCGGCGGCTGGCCTGGATCGAGCTGGTGACGGCGCTGGCCTGGCCCGGCTCGCTGGCGACGGTGCACCCGAACCCGCTGTACTGGCCGCTCGGCCTGCTGCTGTGGGCGGTCCGCGTGACGGCGGGCGGCGTGATGCTGGGGGCGGTGCGCGGCTGGCTCGCCGTCCCGGGCGCGCGGCGGCAGCTGGCCCGGGCTTCGGCGGCGTTCGGCGTGCTGGCGCCGCTTCTGCTGCTGGCCGGGCGTGCGGCGGAATGATCGTAGCCCTCGCGGACGCGATGCTGGTGCTGTCGCTGCTGTTCGTGCAGCCGGCGCCGGACCGTGCCTGGCCGATGCGGCTGCTGTTGCATGCGGGCCTGCTCGCCACCTGCCTGGCGCTGGCGGCGCTGGTCCTCCCGGCCCCGGTGACCGGCCGCTGCCTCGTCGGGCTGCTCGCCATCGCAGTGGCCATGATCGTCTACGCGCTGGCCGGCGAGGGTTGGTCGCGGACGCCGGCACCGGGCCGGGCCGGGCTCTGGCTGGTCGGCGGCCTGCTGTTGGCGGGGCTGGCGATCCAGCAGGGGCGCCAGGCGACGGTCCAGGCGACGCTGCCGGCGCCAACCGCCAGCATCCTGGCGGCGTCGCTCGGCATGCTGCTGGTCGGGCTGCTGGGCGCGCTCGCCGGCTCTGGGCCGCGCGCGCGCAGCGGGTCGCTGCTGCTGGCGGCCGACGGGCTGCTGCTCGCCGCCTGCCTGCTGCCGGGCCTTGGCCTCTCGGCGCCGGCCAGCCTGCTGCCGATCGAGGCCGGCCTGCTGGCGGTGCTGCTGCGGCGTCCGGACGACACGGTCGCCGAGTCGCTGCCGTGACCTGGGTGATCGCCTGGCCGCTGCTGGCCGCCCTGCTGATGGCGCTGCTGCCGGGGCTGCTTCCGGGGCTGGCCGCCCGTCGGGCGGGACCGCGGGGGCTGGCGGCCGTGGCGCTGGCGGCGTCGCTGCCGACGCCGGTGCTGGCGGCGGCCGCGCTGCTGTCGCCGTTGCAGGGATCCTTGCAGGGCTCGGATGTCCTGTGGCTGCAGGACCGGCTGGCGCTGTCGCTGCAGCTCGTGCTGGCGGTGCCGCTGGTGCCTGTAAGTACCTGGCGACTGCTGGAGGGCGTGCAGGCCGCCCGCTCGTGGCGCTATTGGCCGGCGGCCGCACAGCTGCTGACGGCCGGCAGCCTGATCGCGACGGGCACCGCCTGGCTGTTCCCGATGCTGATCGGGCTGACGCTGGTGGCGGCGTCCATGCTGCTGCTATCGCGCCGCGGCCAGCCGGGGCAGGTCCCGGTCGCCCTGTTGCTGGGCGCCCTGCTGTTGGCCGCCTGGCTCGGCATTGCCTGCGTCGCCATCGGACAGGGCGGCGCTGCCGGATGGATCGCGCTGCAGGCGGGCTCCGCCGGCACGCAGCCGGCGCTGCGGCACTGCGGGGTCGTGCTGCTGGTGCTGCCGGTTCTGCTGCTGGCCTGGACCGCGTCGGCCGGCCTCGCCGGTGGCCGGGCGCCCGGTGCCGACGAGCTGTCGGCCAGGGCGCTGCTGCCGGTGCTGGCGGGGGCGCCGGCGCTCGACATCGTGCTGCGCCTGCGTGCACTGCCGGACATCGGGCCGACGCTGCTGCTGCGGCCGAGCGTGCTGCTGCCGGCGGGCGGCGGCCTGCTCGGGATCGTGCTGGCCTGCGCGCTGATGCCGGCGCAGCCGCGGCAGGCCGACCGGCTGATGCTGGCCGCTTCGCTTCAGCTTGCCGCCGCCGCGGTAGGCTTTGGGATCGGCGGCACGGGCGGCGTGCTGGCCGGGCTGCTGCTGCTGGGAGGCCTGGCGCTGGGGCTGCCGGCGGCCCTGCTGCCGGTGCCGAGCCGCCTCGGTCGTGCCGCGCAGCGCCTGGCGGTGCTGGTGCTGGCGGGCCTGCCGCCGTTCGTCCCCTTCGTCGGCGGCCTGATGCTGCTGCTGCGGCTGTGCGGCGCGGCGCCGGTGCTGGCGGTGTTGGCGCTGGCGGGCCTCGCCGTGGGTGGCCGGCTGCTGGCGACGGCGCGGCCCGGCGCGGAGCGCGTGGTGGTCGTGCGTGCCGGGCTCGGCGCCGACGCGATCCCGGCCGCGCTGGCGCTGGCGCTGGCGCTGGCGCTGCTATCGCTCGCACTATTGGGCTGGCTCGGCCTGGCGATGCCGCCCGGCCTCTCGGCGTGGCTGCTGGCGACGGCCGAGGACATGGCCGGCGCGGCGGTCCCGACGCTTGCGGGACCACCTTGAGCCTACCCTCGCTCGGCGGTGATCCGTCCGCCGCCGCCCTGATCCGCACCGGCGACCGGCTGCCGATGGCGCCGTGGGCCCGCTACCGCCTGAACGGCGAGCGCTGGGCCGAGCTCGGCCGCCGGCTGCGCGCCGACGTCTTGCCGCTGGTGACGCTCTGGTGCGACGGCGAGGCGGTGCACGCGCTGTTCATGGACGGTCCCGACCTGCCGCTGGTGGCCTCGGTCGCGGTGGAGGGGCGGCGCTACCTGTCGCTGTCGCCGGCGCGGCCGGCGGTGCTGGCGTGCGAGCGCATCGTCCGCGACCTGTGGGGCATCGAGGCGATGGACACCGGCGCGCTGCTGCCCTGGCTCGATCACGGGCTGTGGGGCCTCTCCGCGCCGCTGTCGCCACGTCCGGGGCCGGCCCCCTGGCCGCCGGAGCCGCCGGAGTTCGAGCAGACCGGCGACGAGGCCGCGCGTGGCGCCACCCAACTCGGCATCGGCCCGGTGCAGGCGCTGGTGGCGGGGCCGGTGCACCTGCGGCTGACGGTGGACGGGGACCGCATCGCCCGGCTGCAGCCGCTGCTGGGCTATGCGCATCGCGGCATCGCCGCCCTGATGCGCGGCAGGCAAGCGGGGGACGCGGCGGCGCTGGCGGCGCGGCTCGATGCCGAGAGCGGCGTGGCGCACCAGACCGCGTTTGCCCGCGCGGTCGAGGCGGCCTGCGGCTGGCCGGTCACCGCGCGCGCCGACACGCTGCGCGGGCTGATGGGCGAGCTGGAGCGGGCGGCCATGGAGCTGCACCAGCTCGTGCGCACGCTGCGCGCGGCCGGGCTGGACAGGGTGGCCGGGCCGCCAGCGGCGCTGCGCGAGGGCCTGCTCGGCCTCTGCGAGCGCGCGTTCGGCCATCGGCTGATGATGGACGCGATCGTCCCCGGCGGCCTGGCGCGGCTGCCCTCGGAGACCGGGCTGGCCGGGCTGCTGCCCGAGCTCGAGCGGCAGGCGGCGGCGATGCCGTCGCTGCGGCGGTCCCTGGAGCGGAAGGCGGGCCGCCGGCTGGCCGGCCGGGCCGGCGACTCACTGGAGCGCGCGGTGGCGCGGCTGGCGCGGACCGAGCGCGCGCTGCGGGACGCGCGCAGCTGGCTGCTGGCCGACGCGGGCGGTGCGGTGCTGGTCGATGCGCCGGCGCAGGGTTGGCCGGAGGAAGCCGTGGAGGGGCTGGGTGCTGCGGCGTCGCGCCACGGCACGCTCTGGCACTGGGTCAGGCTGCAGGCCGGCCACGTCGCGGCGTCGCACGTGCACGATCCGGTGCTGCCGCTGTGGCAGGCGCTGGAGCAATCCGCGGTGGGCCTGGTTCCGAGCGAGCTGCCCCTGCTCTGCGCCTCGCTGGGGCTGTCGGTGTCGGGAGCGGACCAATGAGCGCGCCGCCCGGTTCGGACCGTCCGATGCTGTCGCTGCTGCATCTGGGCGGCGGCGACTGCGGCGGCTGCGCACTGGAGCTCGAGGCGATCGCGCCCGACGCCTGGGAGACGCTCGGGCTGCGCCTGGTCGCCGTGCCGCGCCACGCCGACCTGCTGCTGGTCAGCGGCTGCGTCACGCGGACGCTGCTGCGGTCGGTGGAGGCCTGTTGGGCGGCGATGGCGGCGCCGAAGCAGCTGGTCGCGATCGGCGCCTGCGCGCTCGATGGGGGTCCGTTCCGAGGCGGCTATGCGGTGGAGGGCGGGCTGGATGGGCGACTGCCGGTGGCGCTGGCGATCTCCGGCTGCCCGCCGCGGCCAGCCCTCATCCTGAGCGAGCTGCGTCGGTTGCTGGACGCGCCGGACGCCGAGGCGGAGACGGTCAGGCCGGGCTCGACAGCGCTGGCGGCGACGCCGGCCGCGGCCGTTCCGCCGCAGGCCGGTCCGGTGGCGCCTCCTCCGGCACTTCTTCCTGCAGCGCCTCGGCGTCCGCTCGGAGCCGGCGATAGCTCCGCAGGCTGAACGGGATCATCACCGTGTAGATGAGGCCTGCCGCGGCCAGCGCCGCCCACGGATCGGCCACCAGCACCGCGACGTAGAAGCCGGTCCCGAGCAGCAGCGGCAGCACCAGCTCGGACGGCACCTTGAAGTTCTTGAAGCTCCAGAGCGGCAGCGTCGAGACGCTGAGAAACGCCACCGCGATCAGTACCCCGGCCACCAGCAGCGGCTGCCGGGCCAGCGCCTCCAGCCAGGGCAGGCCGAGCTTCTCCGCCTCCAGGCCCACGAACAGCGGGAACAGCGCCAGCCCGGCGCCCGCCGGCGCCGGCACGCCGGTGAAGAAGTTGTGCGCATACGCGCGCGGGGCGTGCGCATGCGGGCCGGTCGGGATCGGCGGGTCCCCGGTGGCGGCGGCGTTGAAGCGCGCGAGGCGCAGCGCCATGCACACCGTGAACATGATGCAGGGCAGGAAGCCGTAGCGGCCGACGTCGCGCAGCGCCCACTGGTAGAGGATGAAGCCGGGGGCGACGCCGAAGCAGAGGAAGTCGGACAGGCTGTCGAACTCGGCGCCGAAGCGGCTGGTCGCGCGCAGCAGCCGGGCGATGCGACCGTCCAGCCCGTCGATGAAGCCGGCGATCACCAGCGCCACGGCGGCGTGGGCGAACAGCCCCGCGAGCGCCGCCCGCATGCCGATCAGTCCGGCGCAGAGGCCGATCAGCGTCAGCATGTTGGGGATCAGGCGGTTGAACGACTGGCCGCGGAAGCGGGGCCGGGCGCGTCCGCCGCGTCGGCGCAGGCGACGGCGGCGGCGTGGTCGGGCCGATGGCGGGGCGATCGTCGGGCCGGTGGCAGGGTCGGGCGGCAGCGGCCCCGGTTCAGAGCCTGGCAAGCACGGTCTCGCCGCCGATCGCGCTCTGGCCCACCCGCACCAGCGGCTCGACGCCGATCGGCAGATAGAGGTCGGTGCGGCTGCCGAAGCGGATGATGCCGTAGCGCTCGCCGGTCGCGAACATCGCACCCTCCCTGGCGTGGCAGAGGATGCGGCGCGCGATCAGGCCGGCGATCTGCACCACCGCCAGCGTGCGGCCGTCGGCCAGCCGCAGCGCCAGCGCGTTGCGCTCGTTCTCGTCGCTGGCCTTGTCGACGCTGGCGTTCAGGAACCGGCCCTTGTGGTAGGCGATCCGGGTCACCTCGCCCGCCATCGGCATGCGGTTCACGTGCACGTTCAGCACCGACAGGAAGATCGCCACGCGCCAGCGCGGCTCGGCGCCCAGCCCCAGCTCCGCCGGCGGCGCGGCCCGCATCACCGAGACGATCCGTCCGTCGGCGGGGGCGACCACCGCGCTGGCCAGCAGCGGCGGCACGCGCTCGGGGTCGCGGAAGAAGTAGAGGCAGAACAGGAAGAACACGAGCGCCAGCACGCCCACCGCGCGCGCCACGGGCGACGGCAGCAGCAGGCCCACGACGGCGACGGCGATGGCGGCGATCAGGAACGGGCGGGCGGCCCGGTGCGGCGGCGCCAGCACCAGCCTCAGCGAAGACGTGAACGAGGACATCGGCGACGGTTCATGAAGGCTTCACCAGGACCGGTCAAGCTGGACGGCGGCCCGCGGACGGGCCGGGTTCTGCACGTACGGAGCGTCGCGGGCCGCATGCGCGCCGCCCAGCGGCAGCAGCACGCGCCGGACCGGCACGCGGATCGGCGCCCGGACCGGCGACGCCGGGATCGCCGCATGGATGTCCTTGACCGCCTCGACTACCAGCACCCCGGCCAGTCGGGGCGACACGTAGCGGCCGGCGGCCTCCAGCGGCCGGCCGAAGCGCAGCAGCGGCCGCAGGTCCGCCGGCGGGCAATACAGCGCACCCTCCATGCGCTCGACCCGGAACAGCGCGCACGCCAGCATCCGCTCGATCCGCCCGGTCGAGCACGGCGCGCCCCCGGCGAACGGCGTGCTCTCGCTGTGCGCCCACAGGCCGTTGCGGTTGGGCACCACGATCAGCAGCCGGCCGTCGTCGCGCAGCGCACGCAGTGCGGCGCGCAGCGTCGCCTGTCCGTCGGCGGCGGTCTCGAGCGCGTGCACCATGAGCACCCGGTCGAGGCAGGCGGCCGGGAACGGCAGCAGCTCGTCGTGCAGCAGGCAACCGGCGACTGGAACGGTGCTGGCCGCGGTCACGCCATCGATGCAGGCCGCCGCCTGGTGGCGCCAGAGGCCGAGGAACGGCGCGGTGTAGCCGAGCCCGAGCAGGGTCTGGCCGGTAAGGTCCGGCCAGAGCGTCGAGAGGTGGCGGCGCAGCAGCCGCGCCACCACGCGCCCGCGGCCGGTGGCGTAGAAATCGGCGACGGTCTGGACGTCCTCGAGCATCATGCGGATATACCACAGGGTCCGTCCGGAGTGCGTCCCATGCCGTCCAGCCTCGCCGTCGCGCCGATCCCGATCCTGTCCGACAACTATGCCTGGCGACTGCGCGAGGCGGAGACCGGCGCCGTCGCCGTGGTAGATCCGGCCGATGTCGAGGCGGTCACCGCGTGGCTGGAGCAGGATGGCGGCCGGCTCGACCTGGTGCTGCTCACCCACCACCACGACGACCATATCGCCGGCGCGGAGGAGGTGGCGCGACGGTACGGTGCCCGGATCGTGGGCGCCGCGCAGGACGCGCACCGCCTGCCGCCGCTCGACGTCGCGGTCTCGCCCGGCGACACCGTGACGCTGGGCGGCACGACCGCCTCGGTGATCGACACGCCGGGCCACACGCGGGGGCACATCTCGTTCTTCTTCGCGGACGGGCCGATCCTGTTCTGCGGCGACACCCTGTTCAGCCTCGGTTGCGGCCGCCTGATGGAGGGCGATGCGGCCGAGATGTGGGGAAGCCTGCAGCGCCTGGCGCAGCTGCCGGACGACACGCTGGTCTGCTGCGGCCACGAGTACACCCAGAGCAACGCCCGCTTCGCGCTCACCGTCGATCCCGACAACCGGGACCTGCAGGCGCGGGCGGAGGAGGTGGCGTCGCTGCGGGCGCTGGGAACTCCTACGCTGCCGGTTCGTCTCGGTCAGGAGCGCGTCACCAATCCATTCCTCGGGGCCCGCGACGCCGCAGCACTCGCGGTCCTCCGTTCTGGAAAAGACTCCTTCCAATGAAGCTGTTGTACTCGAAGGCGAACCCCTTCGCCCGTAAGGTGCGTGCCTGTGCCATCGCACTTGGGCTGGACCGGCAGATCGAGCTGGTCGAGGTCGACGCCATCGCGGCGCCCCGGGTGCTGATCGACGCGAACCCGCTCGGCCGGATTCCGGCCCTGATCACCGAGGACGGTTTTGCCATCTTCGACAGCCCGGTGATCTGCGAGTACCTCAACGGCTCGTCGGACGTGCTGCCGATGATCCCGCAATCGGGCGCGCAGCGCTGGCGCTGCCTGCGACTGGAGGCGCTCGGAGACGGGCTGATGGACGCCGCGGTCGATCGCCGCCAGCTGCTGATGGCAGGCCTTGCCGCCGACCATCCGCTGCCGGAACGGCGCCGGCAGGCGATCGGGCGCACGCTCGACCAGCTGGAGCGCGAGCGGCTGAGCCTGCATCTGGATGTCGGCGCCCTGTCGATCGCCTGTGCGCTCGGCTATCTCGACCTGCGCTTCCCGGACGAGGACTGGCGCGAGACGCGGTCGGGACTCTCGGCCTGGCTCGGCGCGATGTCGGCGCATGATTGCCTGAGCCTGACGGCGCCGTAGCCGATCTGCGGGGCAGGGACTGGCGCCCGGCCCCCGACCTGTCAGGCGGCCAAGGCGTTCATGTCGATCACGAAGCGATACTTCACGTCGTTGGCGATGACGCGCTCGTAGGCATGGTTGATCTGGTCGGGCTGGATCAGCTCGATGTCGCAGACGATGCCGTGCTCGGCGCAGAAATCCAGCATCTCCTGGGTCTCGGCGATGCCGCCGATCAGCGAGCCTGCGAAGGTGCGGCGGGCCAGGATCAGCGAGAACACGTTGAGCGACAGCGGCTCCGGCGGTGCGCCCACCTGCACCAGCGTGCCATCCCGCTTCAGCAGCCGGAGATAGGCCTCGATGTCGTGCTTGGCCGCGACGCAGTCGAGGATGAAGTCGAAGCGGCCGGCCTGTGCGGCCATCGCATCCGGCTCCTTCGACAGCACCACGTGGTCTGCGCCGAGCCGGCGGGCATCGTCGGTCTTGCCCGGGCTGGTGGTGAACAGTGTCACCTCCGCCCCCATCGCGTGCGCCAGCTTCAGCCCCATGTGGCCGAGGCCGCCCAGCCCGACGATGCCGACGGTCTGGCCCGGCCCCACCTTCCAGTGCCGCAGCGGCGAGAAGGTGGTGATGCCGGCGCACAGCAGCGGCGCCACCGCCGCCAGCTCGAGATTCTCAGGCACGCGCAGCACGAAGCCCTGGTCGACGACGATGGCCTTCGCGTAGCCGCCGAAGGTCTGCACGCCGGGCGTCTTCTTGTCCGCGCCGTTGTAGGTGCCGGTGAAGCCCGTCTCGCAATACTGCTCGAGCCCAGCCCGGCAGCTGGCGCAGGAGCGGCAGCTGTCGACCATGCAGCCGACCCCGGCCAGGTCGCCCACCTTGAAGCCCGAGACCGCGCTGCCGACCGCGGAGACGCGGCCAACGATCTCGTGCCCGGGCACCACAGGATATCGTGCCGGTCCCCATTCGCTGCGCGCGGTGTGAATGTCGGAGTGGCAGATGCCGCAGTAGAGGATCTCGATCCGAACATCCTCGGGTCCGGGGTCGCGCCGCTCGAAGGAGAACGGCGCCAACGGCGCGTCGGCGCTCTGCGCGGCGTAGCCGGTGCATGCGAACATGGAGTGTCCTCGGTCTGGAAGGGAGGCGCGGCCGGAAACCGTGCAGTCGCCTATCGACATGGCGGTGGCGTCGCGGCGGGACAAGACGCAGTGCCATGGTCGCTGGGCCAAGGGAGGCCGGGCGGGGCATTTGCGCGCCGGCCTGCCGTCCATGCTAACCTCGGTCGGTCCATGCCGGATGGGAGGATGCCTTGCCGGAAACCGACCGCCCGGCAGCACCGGTGGTGATCAAGAAATACGCCAATCGGCGTCTCTACGATACCGAGAGCTCGATCTACATCACCCTCGACAGCCTCGCCGCCATGGTGCGCCAGGGTCGGGACTTCGTCGTGTTCGACGCCAAGACCGGCGACGACATCACCCGCACCGTGCTGACCCAGATCATCGTCGAGGAGGAGACCAAGGGCCGCAACATGCTGCCCACCGTGTTCCTGCGCCAGCTGATCGGCTTCTACGGCGACAGCATGCAGGGTCTGGTGCCGCGCTACCTGGAACAGATGATGGCCCAGTTCTCGCAGCAGCTCGCCCGCCAGCAGCAGACCCTCGCCTCCTCGCTGATGATGGGCGCCGCGCCGGGGCCGCCAGCCACTGCCGAGGACTATCTCGAGGAGATCCGGAGCCTGCGCGCCGAGGTCGAACGGTTGAACCGCGAACTGGCCGGCCGGTAGAAGACCTAGAGGATGATCCGATCGCTTAGGCTCACGGATCATCCTCTAGCTTGTTGTTTTGACGAGCATCTTTATCCGATCGAACGAGTCCGTTCGATCGGATGATGCTCTAGCCTGGCGGCAGCCCCGGTAACCGCAGCAGCGGGATCTCGCCTAGCCGCAGCATGCCGTCGCGGAGCAGGAGCGGCAGCCGCAGCGCCGGACCCGGCTCGCCGGCGGCGATCAGCCCCAGCACCGCCGCCATCGCCTGCTCAGTGCCGGCATCGATGAAGCCGGCACCCCGCAGCCGGCGCAGCGCCGGTCCGGCATCGGCGAGCTCCAGGACGAAGTCGCCGTCCGGCGACCCGTCCGCACGCAGCGACGCCTGTCCGGCGAACCTGACCCGGCTGCCGCCCCAGTCGATCTCCGCCCGGCCGATCCGTAGCCGACTGCCCGGTGAGCCGGGACGGCCGATCAGCGTCGCTTCCAGCCGGGCCTGCTGCACGATGCGGTCGGCGCGATCGCCGCCTGCCGCTTCGCCGCCCTGCCCGGGCACGGGGAGCGCCAGGTCGCGCAGGAACAGCGACAGCGCGACCTGGCCGGCGCCGCCGGGGGTCGGGCTGGGCCGCCATCGCAGCCGCGCGGTGAGGTCGGCGGCCTCGGCGACGTCGTCCGGACCGGCGCCGGCGAGCGCCACGTGCAGCACGTCGGCATGCAGCCGCAGCCCGTCCTGCATCGCGCCCTGCCGGTCCGGCAGCCGCAGCGACAGGCCGGAGCCCCAGAACCGGACGGTCGGCGAGCCCGGCAGGGCGGACGCCATCGTCACCGTCTGGGTGCCGTCGGCCAGCAGCGTCGGCCGATGCGGGTGCAGCAGCGGCAGGCTCAGCATGACGCCGTCGCCCGACCAGGCGATGCCGCCGGGCAGCGGCCGCGCGCCGCCGTGCAGCGAGGGATGTCGCAGCGTCAGCGTCGCCGCGTCCGGCCAGCCGCCGCGGCTGTCGCCATCGGCCTCGAAATCCCACCCGGCGGCCCGGGCCGCGGCGACGAGGCCGGCCAGCTGGCGATCGAGCGCACGCTCCGCCCGCACCCACAGCACGGTGTCGAGCCCGGCAAGCAGCGCGCCCAGCGCTGCTGCCCCGATCAGCAGGCCCCGGCCCCGGCCGCGCCCGGCCTGGGTGCGTCGCGGTGGCAGGCGGCGCTGTCCGTTCGGCGGTTGCATGCCGGGCTTCATAGATCACATCGCCGGAGCTGGCGAAGCCGTTGAGCAACAGCCGAAAATCTCCTTGTTCGGCCGGCGTGCGCGACGATTGTCCACAGGCGGTTCGTTGCGGGACCGGTCAGCCGGCCGACGCCGCTCCCGTCCGACGATCGCCGGACCGCCGCTCGCCGCCGAAGTCTCGATATCGCCGTTGTTGCAGCACGCAGGCGGGTCTTTGCCGCGAGCGGCCGCGGATCGCGTCGGCGGATGCCGGCGCCGCCCTCAGCGGAGCCGGTTCGCCACGCCATATGGTCGGGCATGGCCGACGTCGCCGTCCCCGCTGCCGCCGCCGGTTCCCACAGTCTTATCCACAGCCCGGGCGGCGACCGCTTCCTCCCAGCCGGCGGTGATCGCCGCCAGCAGCGCCGGGCGCCGCAGCCCAGCCGGCAGCGGGGCGGCGATGTCGATATGAATGGTGCCGGGCCGCTTCACGAAGGCGCGCCGCGACCAGCAGCGGCCGGAATCGGTGGCGACGGGCAGCACCGCGAGCGCGGTATGGGCGGCGAGCGCGGCAATGCCGGGCTGCAGCGCCGCTGTCTCGCCGACGCCGACGCGGGTGCCCTCGGGGAAGATCACGACCTGCCGGCCGTCCGCGACCGCGCGGTCCGTCTCGCGCAGCAGCCGGCGCAGCGCGGCCGCCCCGCCCTCCCGCTCCAGCGGGATCATGCCGGCCAGCAGCAGCATCGGGCCGACCAGCGGGATGCGGGTGAGCTCGCGTTTCATCACATAGGCCGGCCGCGGCACCAGGTTCATCCAGACCAGCGTGTCGAACGCCGACTGGTGCTGCGAGGCGATCAGCACCGGGCCCGCCGGGAGGTGCTCGGCGCCGGTGACCACCACGCGGATGCCGCACAGCATGCGCAGGGAGGCGAGGGCGAGCCCGGCCCAGACCTGCGCGTAGCCCAGCGCCTGCCGGGGTGCCGCGAGCCTGATCCAGAACGCCGCCAGTCCCATCGCCACGGTCAGCGCCAGGAACCACAGGTTGAACAGCGCCGCGCGCAGCAGGATCAGGGCCGAGACCATGCGGTCAGGCGACCTCGCCCAGATGCGCGCCGCCGGTGAGGCCGCATTCGACCGCCAGCCATTTGCTATACTCGGCCGCAAGCAGCCGCAGCGTCCACAGGTCGGGCCGGCTCATCGCCGGCGGCTGCACCGGGTCCGGGTGGAGCGCCACATCGGGCAGCGCGGTGCCGATCTCGGCCAGCGCGCGGCGCATGTGGTAGCCGGCCGTCACCACGATCA
This sequence comes from uncultured Acetobacteraceae bacterium, assembly GCA_937873205.1. Lineage (GTDB taxonomy): Bacteria > Pseudomonadota > Alphaproteobacteria > Acetobacterales > Acetobacteraceae > Lichenicola. Next base: position 1,537 of record CALMVO010000037.1, on the reverse strand, counting down.
GCGAGTGCAGACCGTTCGCCCGCGCCCAGGAGGCGGTCTCCATGGCGTTGCCGACCGTCGTGGTGGCGCTGTGCCCGAGCGAGATGCGCTCCCCCAGCCCGGGCGGCACGGAGCGGCCGGCGGCCCGCGCCACCTGGTCCAGCTCGAGATGCTCCGACACGCCCGAGATCAGCAGCAGCCGGGCGCGGTCTCGCCGCAGCAGGTCAAGGCCGGCTTCGATGCGTCCGACGCCGCCGGTCAGCACCACGATGCCGTCGGCCGCGGGCACCGCCGGCGCCGGCCGGGTGGCGGCGTAGGTGAACCAGGCGAAGCCGGCGCACCAGCCGAGCGCCAGCGCCGCCAGCAGTACGGCGCCCGCTCGCAGCAGTCGGCCCGGCGAGACGGTGCCGGGCGGTTCGTGGCCAAGGCGGGGGCCAGGGCCGGCGGTCACGCTCATGGCAACCGCCTGAGCCAGGTGCGCACCGTCGCCTGCGCCGTGGCCCAGCCGATGCAGGCGGTGAGCATCGGCAGCGACGGCAGCGTGATCCAGAGCGGCCACGGTACGCGGCGCAGCAGGCCCCCGAGGCCGGTCAGGCCAGTCGGGCCGGTCGGGCCGGCGGCGATGGACATCGCGTCGGCAGGGTCGAGTGCCGCGGGGGCGGCGAACGGGGCCGCCAGCCGGCACAGCTCCAGCAATAGCGGCACTGAGAGGAGCGTGCCGGCGAGCCCGCCCAGCAGCGCCAGCCGGGCGGCGCGCCCGGCGAAACGCCCGGCGATGTAGCCGTCGCTGGCGCCGAGCCCGTGCACGATCTCGATCGCCTGCCGCCGCGCCGCCAGCGCCGCTCCGGTGGCGACCGCCACCACCGCCACCGCGACGCCGGCGACCACCACCAGCGCCAGGGCGGCGCAGGCCTGCAGGCTGGTGCCGAGCAGCACCAGCCGATCGCTCCAGGCGGCGTTGCGCTCCAGCAGCGTGCCGGGTGCGGCCTGCTCCAGCCGGGCGGCGAGGTCGGCCCGCAGCGCGGCGCCAGGGCGTAGGCGCAGCTGCACCACGCCCGGCAGCGGCAGGGCGATGTCGGCATCGGGCCCGAGCCAGGGCGCCAGCAGCCGCGCGAGCGCCGGCCGGTCCAGCCGGCGACGCAGCGCGAAGGCCGGCTCCCCGGCCAGCAGCGTCATCACGGCATCGATGCGGCTGCCGGCGGCGGCCGCCTCGTCTGGCCGCCGATCGTCGATGGCGGGATGGTGCTCCTGCTCCTCGGAGATTTCCGCCACCAGGTTCACGAAATCCATCGCGCCGGTAAAGACGTCGAACTCGAACACGCGTTCGATCCGCTTCTTGTCAGATTCCCATTCGGGAACCTTTTTGAGATAATTTTTGATTTCCGCTGCGTCGAGAAGGTCGGCCATAAAATGATCAGGTGCTGAAAGTCAGATGGGAGAAATAGCACTCCCGCCGATGAATTCAAATTTTCATCCGGCTCATTTTACGCGTCTCACCGCCCTGCCGGTTTCGGCGAGATTCCCTCCCACCTTGCGCCTTGACCACCGCCCTGCCCTA